>NZ_JARXHY010000020.1 GCF_031127815.1 Pelagicoccus sp. SDUM812003
CTTACGCCTCGACCCTTCCCTATTTGCATCGCCACTCGAAAAGAAAAAGGCGACCCTAAGGGCCGCCTTCCTCCTTTTCCTATTCCTTCCTGGCCTCATTGCTGAGGCTTTAGATCCAAAATGTAAGGAGCCTCCCTGGTCACGACGAACTCGCCTTTATTCCCGCAGGTCTCGAACGCGACCAGCTTCCTCGTTTCGGAATAGTCCGCGACCTCGAGAACGACGAAACGCGGGCCGCAGGACTTGGCGACCTGAAGCATCAGCTCGCAAGTTTCAGCCGAATCGCTTGCCAAAGAGGGCGCGATGGGGGCAGAGTCCCTGAATCTTTGACATCAAACCAAACAGGAGCGACCTAATAACTGTTGGTACGAAACGTCTGCTGTTCTCAGGCATCGCGACGCCGCTATTTCCATAGCTTCGTAAGAGGGCCGTCCTCTCCAAAAACGGGGTCGGCGCTGGGTAGCGGCACTTGCTTGATATTCTCGTCGGCTTGCGGACGATCGCCCTTTCGGCCACGAAGCACGTCGGCGTCCTGGCCTTTTGGATACCCGCCAACGACATGGAAATCCGGACTCGAACCGAGGTTTTGGTGGCCCACGCCGGCCGGGATAACCACCACGTCCCCAGCTTGCACTTCGACGGTTTTCCCCTCCGTGTGCCCGAGTCGGATTGACGCCCGCCCTGCGTAGATGCCAAGGACTTCGTGCGCCGTGCTGTGGTAGTGGGGAAACTCGTACACTCCGTAGCGCCACGCTGCTCGCCAACCGTTGCGAACGTACATCGCCTCGACTTCCTCAGGATCCCGTGAACCGGCCCCTCGGTAAAGGAGTAGCGGCAAAGTCGGGTTGTTCGGGATAGCGCCTGAGTCGCCAAACAAGTGTGTTTCCGGCTCAATCACGCAACCCATCTTCCACGTTGCCCAATCGACGGCAAGAAGAGAACGAGAAGGGCTTTATCGGGACAGGTATTAGATCTTTCATCTTTGGTAGTCACTGAAGAGCGCAATGCAGACGACCACAACGCTTGAGGGCATCCTGATCAGGCCTACGCAGTGGAAATGGAGAAATGGAGGGGCTGCCTGAAGGCTCGTATCCAGTGGCTTTGCCGGAAGCGATTGGTTTGGCGTCGGGAAGCGGAACAGTGAAAGAGCTGGCGTGATCGAGCGGTATCGGTCACTGATTGAAGCCTTATGCTGCCCCATCACCGTGACGCGATTCAGGCTTTCCTCGCTCGCTACGAGGAAAAGGCTGAGTTCATCGGCATCTTGCTCGCTGGGTCATTGGCTCACGGATACGCCCAGGAACATTCGGATATTGATATCATTCTCATCGCCGACGAAGCCGCGTTCCGCAAACACGCCGTGGACAACAAGCTGGCGTTCAGCATCAAGGACGTTTGCCGGTATCCGCAGGGCTACGTCGACTGCAAGGTTGTTTCTCTCGCTTCCCTAAAGGATATCGCTGAACGGGGCAGCGACGCCGCTCGCTTTGCCTTCAAGGACGCCCGCATCCTTCGCTCGAGCGCCCCGTCGCTCCCCTCGCTGATCGAGGCCGTCTGTCGTTTCCCGATCGAAGCGATCGAGGAACGTCAGCACCGGTTTGCAAGCCAACTGCTCGCGTGGAAATGGTACCTCAGGCAAGCGGAGGAAAAAGGCAGCAGCTACTTGCGCCACCTCGCCTGTCAGAAGGTTGCGCTTTTTAGCTGCCGTCTCATTCTGAACCGAAACCAACGGCTGTTCCCGTATCACAAATGGCTGTTGCAGGAAACGAAACGAGCGGAGGCCCAGCCTCCCGGATTTCAGGATCAGCTCGCCGCATTTCTCGAAAACCCGACTTTCGATCAAGCCCAGGTCATCACTGACCAACTTCTGGCATTTCTCGGAAACACGGAGAGCGAAATCGACTGGCCCAATCAGTTCATGACCGATAGCGAGCTCAATTGGAAAGACGCTCCGCCTCCCATCGATGATCTATGAACCCGAGGTCGTGTCCTTCCTATCGGAGATGCCAACGACAAAAGTATCTACACATCTGATACATAATTGTAATAGCTCTCCTAGAATAATCTTTGCAATGGAGACCTATGCGGGAGCGGGTGTAGCGTCTACGGCGTTCTCGGTTCGATGCAGAGCGTGCCCGGAGGTCCCGCTCCACCGCCATGAAGACTAGAGAGCCAGTCTACAATGAGCAAAGCTCTGACACTTGTCTTTTGACCCGACCACCTGACTATGCTTGCTTGGTCAACGGATCCCGAAACCCTTGTGTGAAAAGAAAAGAGCAAAAGCCAAACCATGGAATCTGACGCCGCTTCGTTTACGAATCCCCAAATAAAAACCGGTGAGCTCCCTCGCTGGGAGGAGGTCATGATGGAACCGCTGGCAAAGGCCGCCCCCTGGGAGCTGTTTTGGCAAACGTGCATTGTTTATCTCGTTTTCGGGCTCGCGACGGTCGTGGCATTATTTACCCTGCCGCTCCCTTTTTTCATTCGGCTAATCGTTCTGCTGGCGGGGCTTTTTTCCTTTATTGCCATTCAGTGGTATCACTTTAGGGAGCACAGGCAGAGGGGCGTGGCCCTGCGCGACAAAGACGTTTTGTTCAAGAAAGGCTTGTGGTGGCGCGAGCGCGCCGCGCTTCCCCTCAACAGAGTCCAGCACATCGAAATCCACCGAGGTGTGATTGAGAGAAAACTCGGTCTAAGCACGTTGAAATTGTACACCGCTGGAGGATCTGGTGTGGACCTGCAGATCAGCGGCCTTGAGAGCGACCGCGCCGATCGCATGAAGCAGTATATCCTGGAGAAGACGAGAAGTGAAGTATTTGAGCAATGAATACGGAACGGATATCAACCCAAGAGGAAAGCGATTGGCTTAGGCTTTCGCCGGTTTCGATCATATTCTTCATTATTAAGTTCACTGTGCTTTTCGTGAAGCGTTGGCTGGTCAATGTCGTGCCAGCGCTGGCTGCGGTCGCTTTCTTCTCCGAAAACAAGCTATTGCTGCTCAGCATCGCCCTGCCCGTCATCGTGTTTCTGGTCACGGTCTATAGCATGGTATACTACTGGCATTTCACGTTCTGCGTTCGTGATGGCAACATTCGGATACACCAGGGGGTATTCGCCAAGCAGTACCTCAATCTTGAGTTCGCTCGCATGCAGAACGTGAACATCGTCAAGCCACTGTACTTTGCTCCCTTCAAGGTGGTGAACTGCGTCATCGAATCCGCAGGATCCAAGGCCACCGAAGTCGAGCTTCCAGGAGTCGACGAGGCATTTGCTCTGGAACTGCAAAGCGAGGTATTCGCATCCGATACCCCGGATGTGGAAAGGGAGCCCGTCAACGCCAAGGATGGCGCAGCCCCCTTTCTGAAGCTCTCAAACTGGGAAATCGCCAAATCCGGGCTGACCAGCTACTTCGCATTGGTCATATTCGCGGCGATCGCCCCGTTTCTCGGGAATATAGGAGAACGCTTATCCGACACGATCATTCCCAAGGTCCTAGGGGCTCTCGAACCCATCGTTGGGAACAAGATCATTGCGGGAGGTCTACTGATCGTCGCAGCCGTATCCCTTTATATAATACTCATCATAACAGCTTCAATGGTTGGCGCCTTGATCCGCTTCTACGGCTACGAGCTTCACAATCAAGACGACAAACTCGTGCGCGTGACGGGATTGTTCGAGAAAAGATCCACCACCTTGAAGAAGTCGAAAATACAGGCGATCACCATCTCGCAGAATGTCGCGGCGCGCCTTCTCGAACGGATACAGCTGCAATACAGCCAAGTGGGAGCGAGACAAACGAAGCAAAGCGACTCGAGCATCCTGATTCCAATCCTCCTTCCCAAAGAGGCGGAAAGGCTGACCTCCCTCGCATTCTCGGATTGTCCTGAACCGAAATTCGAGCCAATCCACCCCAGTTATCTCTACCGAGTGTTTCTCTACTTCTGGGCAATTCCTGCGGTGTGTATCGTATCCATTTTTTCGATTCTGCTGAGTGGATACTTTGTGATTTCCCTGATCGCTCTTGTCCCTGTTTTCGCCGTATTAGTCCTCCGCCGTCGCAGGTACGGCTTTTGGCACAATGACGAGTATGGAGCGATAAGGCAGGGAATGCTTGGGCAAACGGTCACGCTTTTTCCGCTGCATAAGTGCCAGCTAGCGAAGGTCAGCCAAAGCCGTGGGCAAAGAGTCCGCGGACTAGGAAATCTCACGGTTCAACTCGGATCGGGAATCGTATCCATCCCCTACCTTCCCATTCCCGTGATAAACCGATTTGTTGACCAAACCCTTTACAAAGTTGAGAGCAGCTCGAAGGCCTGGATGTAAAACGAGTGACCGGACCTTCGCTATCGAGCCCAGAAATCAGCCGCCAAAAGGCGCCAGGAATCTGGTCCTTAAAATCCTGCCTTATATGGCAGGAGCCCGTGGGGGAGTTTTTGCGCCTCTTGTGGCTAAATCTCAAAGCCCTCCTGGCGAGGGCAAGCGGTCAAACGTCAAATCTCCGAGAACGCCTTCCTTGTTTCGAAAAGGTAAAATAGGGGGGCGGACCCGCGTACGGTTATCGTGGAGAACAGGTACGTACCGAGTCTAAGAATTTGAATACAAAGATCGAGCGCCTTCGAACTGGAAGCTATGCCGTCTTTATATGCGCCAGCTAGTTCGAATCGGGTCCTCGGTTGTAGAACGGTACCAGCTGGTTGAGATGCCCTTCGATGATTTTCGCAATGTGCCCAGCATCCATGCTTCCCTTGTGGAGTTCGAAAACGGCAACGAGCAAGGCCAGCTCGATATCGGATGGCTTTGCGGAAACGCCCTTCATCTCCTTGAGGATCTCCAAGGCCTTGCGCTCTGCGCGTTTGTAATCTTCAAAATTCTTCTCTTGCGGCGTCGACATGACCGAGACAAGAACCGAGCAAGTCCAAGGAGGTCAACTTGTAATGCCCCGCCCTCGATCTGCCCTCCCTGCCTCAATTGGCTCCACGTAATCAACATCCCTGCCGCGAGCAGCGGGTATGCATTTGCGCATTCGAAACAAGCCCTTCTGTAGGGCGGGGCGCTGACCCGCCACCCTGGTTTGTCGCCTCAACGCGGCGACCTGCAGGACGCCGCAAGCGTCGGGGTGTGGGAACCAAAACGAATCAAGGGAATCAGGCGACGAGCGACCAGCCTTCCATGGTCTCCCACCCTACTTCCTCGCTTACCTGCGGTGCCAGGCTCGCACCCTGGCCGATGCCAGTCCTAGAGCCTTAGCATGGCACGAAAGAGGTGTACAACTTTCCAGCGAGATTGATGCTCGGAGTCTTTATGTAGGGCCTTGGAAATCCTCCTGCACTGTGGATGATCGCGTCCGGAGGCCACGATCCACCATCAGGTTTTCCGCCTTCGGCGGGTCGGAGGGAGCCTTTGAGCGCCGTTTCGCTAAGCCCGCTAGAATCCACGCGCCATGCGTCCACTGTGGCGAATTCGCTGCTGCTTCGGCGCGGGCGGAGTCTCGAGGTGAAGGCTGTACCATTCGTCCCCCAAGCCTGCGTTGGAGAAACTCTTTTCGCGATTGTTGGAGAGGTGTTCCCAGTTGCGAGTAAAGGTGTCCACTCCGGTGGCCTTTTTAGCCTTCAACAAGACCCGGCGGGCTTCATCCGGCTCGCCAACCTTGACGTAGATCCACGACATCAAGCCGTACAGCAACGTGCCGCGAGCGCCCCAGAACCACCTAATCTGGCGCTTGAAGACTTTTTTCGCCCCCGCCACATCGCCATTCTGATAACGGCGGGCCATCCTCATGGCCACCGTCATGGGGTCCATCATCAGCGGGCCTCTCAAGAAACCGCAGGTGGCAAGGATCTGATCAGCCTGGTCGAACTCCTTGAGCTGGTAGTGAAACTGCAAGCGCATGGTCGCGATCTGTCGACCCGTGAGCACTGACCACTTCTTGAAGGGTTCGAGTCGCTTGGTGAACGCTAGCCCCTCCTTTAACATGGCCCTCTGATCCGTTTCGAGCTGGCGTTGCAGCTGCTTAGCGTTTCCGCCGGGCTTGGTCTGGAACTGCTGCACCTTGTGCTTCATGCGCCTCTGAGCGACTTGCATGCTCGCCTGCAGCTCGCCCTGGACCTTGGACATCTTTTTCCGAACGAAAAATCCGACCAGAAAAAACGCGCCAAGAAATCCGAGGCTGCTAAGGAAGACCGTCATCCCGGTACTTGCCTGCGAGGCGATCAAGGCGCCGGCTATTGCGGCGGAGACCAGCGCTGAAATGAGAAGTGAAAGCATGTTCTGAGACCTTTTCGTCGAGTGAAGTTAATCCGTACTGCGGCTTTTCCAAAGATGAGAGTGACCAAGAGGTCAACCCGCAATGTCTTTGAAGCGAGCCGCCAACGGTTCACAGCGTACCCGTACATTGCATAGTCGCGAGACCGAGGCATGGCCCGCGCGAGCAGCAAGTTAGCAAGATTCCTTTTTCATCTTTCCTAGGTAAGCATAGGTCAGCGCCCTCCCCCCCAGATCGTCATGGCGAATGTGTCGACCGAACCTGCAACTTGGAAAAAATGGAAGGAAACGGGCCGCAGCATGGAATGAAAAGAAGATCAAAGCTCCCTTTGCCCGCAAGGGGTGGATACAGCGAGTTGCTTTTGAATCCACTGGAACAACTCCAACCTTACCTCATCCCCGCTCCCATCTGTGACAATCTGTGCAGATCCATGGATAAGAAGCCTATACAGGACGCAGAGAGAACTGCTTCTGTTTTGGCAGTTTCAGAACTGGGAAGCGAGCAGTCGAACACGCCTTAACGATTGCGCACCGATCAATCGTTGCCTATAGAACCATCCAGAATGGTAGCCTAGAAAATGCAAATATCATCCCATCGTCACTTTCCCAAGCGCCCCGCTGAAACCCTATCGGTTTCAGAACGACTCATCGAAAAGAAACACGAGGACTATACCAAGGCCTGCATTAGGTACCGCAACCTCTACTACTTCACTCGGCTGTGCGCTGGCTTGAGCGCGGGAATTTTGCCTTTCGTGGTTCACTCCAGCCCCAACATCGCCATTGGTCTTTCCATCGCAGTCGTTGTCGCCACCGTTCTCGATTCCGTTTTCAACCCGAAGGACAAGTGGAAGACCTTTTCGCGCGCCACCGATTTGCTGGCGATCGCCCGGCTCAAGGCTTCGGGAGAATACGACAAGTACGCGAACCAGTTGAGCATTCTCGCAGCGACCGAAAACGCCCATCTCGAGCAACTCGTAAATCTGGACGAAATCATCGAACAGAACAGAGGTCGCGAGCCGCAATCGCGAGACTAGATAACCAACGGGGTCGATGGATACCATGAGCACTGCCCTTGAGGACATCTTGGTAAACGCTTATTCAATCGAGATGGAAGCCTACTTGAAGGCCCATCCGGAAGACTTCCCGGAAGCGATTGAGCTAGCGTTGGGCGACCGTGAACGGTACTCATGGCGAGCGGCCTGGCTGATGGGCAACTGTATGGAGGTGGATGACGAGCGTGTGCGCGGCTCCGTGGACCGCATCGTCGCAGCCATGCCAGGAAAGCCCGACGGGCACTGGCGCGAGTTGATGAAGATCGTATCCAAAATGCGCTTAAACGACGAGCAGGAGGGACGCTTGTTCGAGATGGCGATGCAGCAGTGGCAGGACCCCGAGAAACAATCCTCAGTGCGATGGAAGGCCTTTCAGTTCATCGCGGCGATGGTGGACAAATACCCGGAGCTGGCAGCAGAGGTAAGACTCGTGCTCCGACCGGAATTGATCGACCAGTTGTCTCCGGGGGTCCGCAGATCCGTTTCACGTGAGGCCAGGAGAATGCTGGCGCTGAAGCCTGTGTGAGATGGTCATTTGTGTAGGGACTCATTTGTCAGAAGGTAAATCCCCGCGTCAGCCTTAGCCTAGCTCCAATGGCCCCAGTGGGGACGAATCATATTCCTGACGGTGCTGAGGATGGCAGTGGCTTCCAGGTACTTACTCCATTCCCTGAGCTTACGTGCTATTAGGTAGCTGTATTTGACAGCTTTTCTCTGAAAAGCACTCTCGATGGCGACTCATCTCCTCGAGTACGACGACCCTTCCCAGCAACATCCCATGCGTTTCCCTTTCCCCTTCTTCCTCCTCATTGCCCTTCTCGCCCCTCTTTGCTCGGCAGACCAATTGAGCGAAGCGATAGACATGCCGGAGTTGTCCACCACAACCGGGGGCAACGGCACGATCACCGCCCAATCGGCGACTACTCACGATGGTGTCGACGCGGTCGAGTTGAGCACCATCGCCAATCAGAACGAGTTCTGGTTTCAGACGACCATCGAGGGTCCTGCCACGGTCTCATTCTACTACAAGTTTTCTCCGGACCGCATCAGCAACTGGGCAGGATTCTACATCGACGGAAGCCAGCAGATGCAGGACCACTTTGGATACTATGTAGGAACCCGATATGGGTTCAACTGGACCCGACATGAATACGAAATCCTTTCTGAAGGCAGCCACACGCTAAAATGGTCGGTGAGACACGGCTACTATGTCGATGATGACACCAAGGCGTGGGTTGATGAGCTGGTCGTTAACCGAGCCCCTATCATCATGGAGCAGCCGAGCCCAGTGAACGTCGACGAGGGAGAGCCCATCGAACTGAGCATCGATGTGAACCTTCCGGAAAAAGTCACCTATCAATGGAGGCAAAACGGTGAGCCGATTTCGGGTGAAACCGCCTCGACGCTAACGATCGATTCCGATCAAGTTTCGAGCACCGGGGTCTACGATGTGGCGGTCAGCAACGCCTACGGAGTGACCTACTCTACCCCGGTCGACGTTTTCGTCTTCTCTCAATTCGGAGAAGCGATCGAGCAGCCTGACCTGGAATGGCACACCAGCGGCATCGGCTGGTCTCCTCAATCCGCGACCAGCCACGACAGCGTTGATTCGCTGGAATTGGATTCGCGTGAGACTCCGAAGGAAATCTGGTTTGAAACCTCTATAAACGGTCCTTTTGCGCTATCTTATTGGTGGAAGCTCGAGAAAGAAATCGATGGGGACAAGATCGAACTGGAGGTCAACGGAACTCCTGTCGAACTGTATTCAGGAAACGGAGACTGGACGGAAGCGAATTACGAAACCTCGCAAGTCGGGGCGCACGATGTGAGATGGACCTTCACCCCGGATCCGAGCACCGACAAGGACTACAACACCTTCGGATGGGTCGATGAATTGGATATCGAATACATTCCATCCATCGTCGCACCGCCCCAGGACGTCGCGGTCGATGAAGGCGATCCGGTGACGCTGGAAGTGACCGCTGTGGCGGAAACGGCCATCGCGTATCAATGGTATCACGACGGGCAGCTTATCGCTGGGGAAACGAGCTCGCAACTGAGCATAGCCGAATCGTCGTTGGGCGATGCCGGCAGCTACCACGTCGTGGCCTCGACGGGAAGCCGCTCGGTGGAGTCTGAGACGGCAACCGTCCAAGTCCTGCGCGGTTTTTCGGAAGCGGTTGAACTCTCGGGTATAGATTGGGTCAGAAGCGTGCCGAGCTGGTACGCGCAGACCGATGAAACGCACGATGGCGTCGACGCCCTGGAAACCGTTTTGAACAACGGTTCGGAGAAATCTTCTCTGGCGCTCAAAATTGAGGGGCCTTTCGAGTTCTCGTTTTGGTGGCGCCAAAGCATGGCAAACTCCGCCGAAGAAATACGCTTTTTCGTGGATGGCGAAGTGGTGGCTTCGAAACGCGGCGACTCGAGTTGGTCGCAGGAAACCTACACCGGGCTGGAGAGCCGCAGCTACACGCTCGCCTGGGAATACCAAAAACACTATGCCGGCTCCTCCTCTGCCGCCTACCTAGACGAGTTTCAGCTTTCCCAAGCCCCTATCATCACCGAGCAACCGGAGTCCTGGTATTTCGCTGAAGGCGAGGATGTGACTTTTTCAATACAGGCGGTGAGCCACTCTCCTGTTTCATACCAATGGAGAAAGGATGGAGTCGATATCGAGGGAGAAACCGCTTCGTCCCTAGCCTTTAGCAACGTCCAAGCCGAGGCGTTGGGAGAGTATGACGTCGTCTTAACCGCCACGGAAGGCGAAACCATTTCCGATTCGTTCGAAATCATGGATACGGAATCGTTTGGCAAATCTGTGGACCAGCCGAATCTGGTTTGGAAAACAAATGGCGACGAACAATGGCTGATCGGCTCCAATGCGACGGATGGGAGCAGATCATCGCTTAAGAGCGGCGACATTTCGGGGAACGGCACGACTTGGCTATCCACGGTTGTCGAAGGAGAAAGCGAGCTCAGCTTCAACTGGAAAGCCTCGACAGAAGCATGCTGCGACCGGCTAAAGCTGTATCTCGATGGAGCGCTGATCGGCGAGCTGCGCGGCGAGGAAGATTGGACTTCGTTTTCCTATTCGATTCCCGCGGGACTTCATGAGCTGAAATGGGAATATTCAAAAGACGAGAAAGACGACGCCGGGCAGGATTCCGTCTGGATCGATAGCGTTCAGCTCGCCCCGATCGTGACCGGCTTGACTTCCGACCTCTCGCTCTTCGAAGGACAGGACCTGCATCTGTCAGTATCCGTGGCGGGCGATTTCGATTTGAGCTTCGCCTGGAGTAGAAATGGCGAAGCGATCGAGGGAGCGAACGCGGCGGAGTTCGACAAGACAGGAATCCTGCGAGATGAAGCAGGAGACTACCGCGTGCTCGTTACTTCGGATTTCGGTCACGCTCTGTCGGCCCCTGTTTCAGTGGAGGTGGTCGATTTCGGAGCGGCGATCGGTCAGCCTGATCAAAACTGGGATTTCTCGGCGCCGACTTGGACGATTAGCGAAGACTTCGAGGGGCGAACCGTCGCCCTAGCCGAAAGCCTGAGCGCAAACGAGCAGCGATGGTTCGAGCATAAGATCGAAGGCTCGGCAACCGTCGAGTTCGATTGGTATCTGTCCACCGACGACGGTGACGAACTACAGGTATTCGTCGACGGAATACAGCAGTCCCTTTCAGCTCCCTCGGAGAGCTGGACAAAAGCTCAATTCGAAGTGCCTGGCGACGGGGAGCACAGTCTTCGTTGGGGTTTTGCAGGAAGCGCCGCAGAAACTGGCTCGGCTGACTTCGCTGCAATCGATTCCATCGAAATCGATCAAACGCCAAGCATTCTCTCTCAGCCGCATCAAATCGTGGTAGAGGAGAGCCACACGCTGGAATTCGAAGTGGTCTCAGAAGCGAGGGGCACCCTCTCCTACCAATGGTTTCAGGATGAAGTAGCGATTCCCAGCGCTACGACCGCCACCTTTACCATAGACAATGCGTCCGCTGATCACGCTGGAACTTATCAATTGTCGCTGAGCACCAAGCATGACACCGTGCTGTCCGCTCCGATCGATGTCATCGTGTCCGAGCCCCTCGCCTCAGGACTCGATGTGGAGGATCTGGAAATCATATCAGGGACACCGCAACGCTGGTATACCGACAAGGCATTCGGTTCAGATGGAGAAGATTCCGTTTCAGTGGTCGCGTTGGAGGTAAACGAGACAGCTGAATTTTCCTTCGAGCGCACGGGGCCCTTTTCCCTCTCGTTTGACTATTGGATGGGATCAGTTGAAGGGGAAGATCATGAGCTCCTTGTGCGCATCGATGGAGAAAACGAACTACGATTCTCCGAATCAGACAACTGGAAGAACGTCGAGATCACGTTCCCCTATAGCGGAGCCCATGAGCTAAGCTTTTTGACGACGCGGCAGTCTGAGTCAGCGACAGCTCCCGAAGTCTGGATCGACAACCTTCGGGTCGCGCCACTAAGCGCAGTGGAAACGGACTCAGCTCTTTGGGTGCTCGAATCCGGTGGCAGCGCCGCAGGCTATGAAAACATCGGCAGTATCCAAGATCCGGATTTCGATGGACTCGCCAACCTGCTAGAGTTTTGGCTCCAATCGGCCCCATTCGATTTCGATGATCTGATTCGCTTCGAGATTTCAAACTCGGAAGATGCCACCAGAGCGCGTGTCGGTATCGAGATCGCCGATACGATGCTTGAGCGCTTCGAAATAGAGGTTGAAGCCTCTTCGGAGCTGGGCACCTGGGAGAGAATCCAATCCACCAAAACGTATGAGGAAGGAACGTTGTGGCTCGCTATAGACTCTGAGATCACCGAAGGCAGCCGGTTTTTCCGGCTGCTCGTTCGAGACGTCGCTCCCTAAATCGAACAGCCCGAAGCTTACCTCGGTACCGAAGGACGCTGCCGCTCCTCAGCGAAGCAAGCTGGCCCATGCCAAATTGGCGAAAGGCCGAGGAGAGCGTACCGGAATCGGCGTCTGGTTTGTTAGATGTGATTTCGAATCGAAAGTCGCTATCTCCCGATCACCTTTCAGATAGATTGAATTCCCTGTCTTTCTCTTTCCCGAGGAGATTGCTGAGGCCGTCGAACAGCTTGCTGAGATCGACCGACCCGACCTCTGGAACGTCAGCGTCACGACCTCCATCGTATTCTCCTGACCAGAATCGTTGATCTGCTCGTTCGATGTAGAGCTTCTCCAGCCTTAAGCGCCGCCGCGTTTCCGATTCATTTCGCAGGGAGTCGTTGGCTTCAGTTCGAAGGGCCAAATCGAAACGCTGGTAGAGGTCGAAGTCCAGAGGGCTTACCTCGACCGCCCTGAGAGTGAAAACCTGGAGATCCGGGTCCTCATCTCGGTCTGCTTCCTCAAGCTCCTGATTCTGCCTTTCCGCTTCGAGCTTCGTAAACAAACGATCGAGCTCAGCTTCGCTGTAGACGAGGCTGCCACCGGTATTCAAGCGTTCGCTGTTCGCTGGCAAACTTGTATCAGAATCCACTTCTTTCAGCGGCGAAACGACCTCGTTGGCAGAGACAGAGGGCGAAGCGGCAGCAAAGACCGCTAAGCAAACTACCAGACATGTACCTGGTAGGCATTGGAGCTGGGGATACGGGCAAGGCATTGAAGAACAAGAGGAAGACTCGCTTTAGTATCCCAGCAACGGTTTTTGTTTCATGCTCTGTTCGATGAGGTCGAATCTTTTGCCGAAACCACAGATGCCTAAGATCGATCAAAGGTCGGTGAGTCCGTCGCTCGACTGCTAGTCACTTCCTGCTTTCCGAGGTCAAATAGCGTCAGCCGAGAAAAGACTTCGTCGCAACTCTCCACACGTATCGCCACCGTGTTCCTTCGTAGTGGTTAAAAGAATACGTCTCCGAAATCGACTCTGGTCGCGAATAGATTCGCCCCAGCGCTTTGTGCCGCTCTTTGCGTTCTTTGCTCCCGATGTGGCTGAACTGGAAAATTCTCTGCCCAATTTGCAGTATTTCCGTTATCGGAAAGCGTATACTTGACGAAGCTAATGCTTTCGAAAGAGCGAACGCTTGCTTCGAAGCCCGATACGCCAAAAGCTAATCACTTCGTTAACCTCATGACGACGGCCTCAAGAAAACGAAGGCCTAGTCCCTAGCCAACCACCTATCTTGTATGAAAAACCGATTCCTGTTTCTTCCTCTCAGCCTCGCCCTCGTTCTATCCGTTTTCGCTGAGCATCATGAGCATAGCGGCGCAGGTCACGCAGAAAACTCTAACTCCTTGTTCCAAGCGACATTCCTAGGTGGATACGATTACGCTATCGGCCACCTGATGCAGCTCGCGGAAGCGATTCCGGCAGACACGTACGATTGGGCCCCAGCTGAAGGCGTGCGCACAGTTGAGAAAACGCTGCTACACGTCGCAGCGGCAAACTACATGCTCGCCGCTAAGCTCGGTGCCACCCTTCCAAGCGGCGTCGAACCAATGTCTATCGAAAGCAAAGACCACGACAAGGAATCAGCGATCGAAACTCTCAAGGCATCCATCGACTTAGCAAAGAAAACAATCGCTGAGCTCGAAGAAGAAGACCTCGCAACCAAAGTTGAGTTTTTCGGTATGCAGCAAAACAAGATGTTCATCGTGTTGACGATTGGCGCGCACGCCAACGAGCATCTGGGTCAACTCATAGCCTACGCACGTTCCAACGATATTACTCCTCCTTGGAGTAAATAAGGACGCTTGTTCGACTCCTCATGGTGTCTGCGTCCTCTGGGTTAAACTAACTTGCGCCTCGGGCTGCCGTGCTAGTGGGACGGTGCGAATGTCGCTCACTCCTCGACCATGCTCAGATCTCCGCTCGTTTTCGGGAAGTCGATTTCTGTTTCGGCTCCTGATGGCCAGCGTATCCAGATTTTCGCTTCAGAAGATTTCTCAAAGGGAGCGGAGAGAAAAACGGCCGAGGTCGATTGACTGGCATAGCCGCCACCGGCCTGGACTTCCGAAACCTGCCATACCTCGTCGCCACTGCCTACGACTATTCGTGCGCCAATGGCGTTCGGATTGCCTTTGCTGCCTCGAAGTCGCAACGAAACGAAAATCTGGCCCTCGGGCTTGATCGCGGCGAAAGCTAGCGTCGATTGATTGTTGCGAGTGACGATGGCATCGGGTTGATGATCTCGGTTCAGATCGAGCAACGATAGCGCTTTAGCGTTTCCGGGTACCTTCCAACCACTTTCTGTCAGGGGCACGGGCTCGAAGTCGCCCTTGCCGTCGCCCCGAAGCAGCCAGCCCAACCCGCCGTCGAAACGACCTTGGGCTGGGATGGGAGAATAGTCGTTGTGGGCGACTAAAAGGTCGCAATGACCGTCTCGGTCGAAATCCGCCGCGACCAATCCCTGCGCTGGAGAAATCTGAGCGAGACGCGGCAATGGTACGAAGGCGTAGCCACCGGAGGGCTGACTGAGCAATACGCCACTTCGCAGCTCGCTTGCCTCGTAGAGCGTCGCTGCAGCGAGTGCGTCTTCTCCCAAAATCTCCTCGAGTGTCGCTGCCGCGAAAGCGTCATTCGAGGGAAAGCGCTTGAGCACTTCGGGAATCTTCGAGGCCAGTTCCCCGCGACTGGCGACGGGATATAGTGTTCGCTCGTCGTTGTAAGCCAATACCAATTGAGGCTCTCCTCCTTGAGAGAAGTGGTCGACGAAGAGCTTCATGGGGAACTCACGTGTGGCGGAGTACAACGTATTCAGACCTTGATTACCCAGGGCATAGTCAAGTCTTCCATCGTGATTGAAATCCGCCGAAGCGAGCGAATTCCAGAGACCAGTGCCAGCTGAGTCAAATCCCCACTCCGTGGATACGTCTTCCATCGACTGGCCTTGCAGATTGCGGAAGAAACGAATGCCTCCCCATTCCAAGGCAACCACCAAATCGATCCATCCATCGCCGTCGACGTCGCTAGCCAGGGCCGAAGTGACCAGACCAAGCTCGCCGAGCTCCGGGGCGAAACGATCTGTCTCATCCGCGAGACGACTGTCCCGTTGAAAAAGCAGGGCGCTATAGGCAGGTTCCGGATAGTAGCCAGGGAACAGTCTGCCACCTAGGAAGAGGTCCAGTTTCCCGTCCCGATCGAAGTCCGCTGAGACCGCTGCGCCCACGCTGATCGGGAGTGATGGGAGATAGCCATCCGGAGCCGGGCTGAACGAGCCTTGTCCATCGTTGAGCCACAGTCGCGGTTCGTATTCAGGCTCCTCGGCAGGAAGGGCCGCGCCACCCGCTGTAAAGAGCAGGTCGTTGGCTCCGTCGCCATTGGCGTCGAAAATCAGCGGCGGTCCATCGTTGATAAACGGCGCGTTGCCGAGCGAACCTGTATCCAAATTTTCGTAGTGGCCGTTGGCGCGTCGCAATACCTTCGCTCCATCGCGAGCCGTCGCTCCAATGACGATTTCGTCGATGCCATCTCCGTCGAGGTCGCCAACCGCCAGTCCAGGGCCACGTCGATTGAATCGGCGCGGTAGAAGGGGCTGGGAAACGGTGCCCTCCCTCTCCTCCTCGCGCTGCACGATATCGAGTCCTAAGGAAGTGGATACCTCTTCAAACTGGGTCGTATCCGGTGCTGTCGATTGAAGCTCCTCGATCGGCCCTTCCTCAGGTTCGGCGATGGTATAGCGCTGGCCGGTGGCTAGGTCCTCGAAGGTCTGTATGCGACCACTGGGCCAGACGATTTTGAGGCGGTCGATACTTTCTTCTTCGCCGAATCCGAAATGGGCGATCGGCTCGCTGGTGGAGAGATAACCACGAGCCGAGATGAGCTGTCTGACCTGCGTTCCCGATTTGGTGGTGGCCTCTAGCCGAGCTCCCAATCCGTAGCGGTTCGAAGCAGTCCCGCGCAGGGCAATGGTCACGGTGTTCCCACCCTGACTGTCGTTTCTCAGAATCGTCGGACCTTCCTTGAAATTGGTGAAAACGATATCGAGATCGCCATCGCCATCGAAATCTCCCATGGCCGAGCCAAAACTCACGCCGAACTTGTCGAGGCCCCACTCTTCGCCAACCTCCTCGAAGCGCAGCCCGCCTCGATTGGCGTAAGCGAGGTTCTTGTTTTTCCAGACCGGGGCCGATTTGGCGACTGCCCGGCGGGCGTTTACGCTCGTAGCCGATAGCCGCTTCGTCATGAGGTCGACGTTGTTTTGCTCGTTATCCATCCCATTGGTCACGAACAGGTCCAGCCGCCCGTCATTGTCGAAGTCCTCGAAACGTGGAGACCAAGTCCAATCCGTACCTTTGAGTCCTGCCATGATGGCGGCTTCAAGACTGCGGTCCGATCCAGTATTCAAATACAAGGCGTTATCGAGAATCTGTATGGCTGTATCCAGTTTCTCATTCTTCCCGTCGTGACCGATGGCTCGCGACTCCGCTTGGCCGCGTTGTTCGAGCTCGTGAGTGCTGCCAGCCATATCCGCAACAAAGAAATCGATATCGCCATCGTTATCGACATCCCCCAAGTCCGACCCCATGGAGGAATAGGTAGTGTGCGGCAGCGCTTGGTCGATGACGTTGGTGAAGGTTCCATCACCATTGTTTCGATACAGGAAATCCGGTGGGGAGAAATCGTTGGCGACATAGAGGTCGAGCCAGCCATCACCGTTTTGATCCCACCAAGTCGCGGAATGACATCGGGTTGGCTGAGAACTAATGCCGGCCTCTTGGCTTACATCGCGAAAAACGCCGTTTCCCTCGTTGTGGAACAGATAGTCAGGCCGCCCGTCGCTATGGTGATCATCCATGAGATTGGTCTGGATGTAGACGTCCAACCAACCGTCGCGATCGTAGTCGGCGAAACAGGCCATGCCGGAACCGTCGACCAAAGCCAATCCGCGCTCTTCCGCTTCGTCGCGAAAGGTGCCGTCTCCTTGGTTGATAAAGAGCTGGTTAGCGGCGGCGAGGCGGCAGACGTAGAGATCGAGCAAGCCATCGTTGTTCACATCGACAAAGGCGGCGCCCTGCTTCCACTCCCCGCTCTCGTCCAAGACGCCCGCAGCATCCGTCACGTCTTCGAAACGCCAGTCGCCAAGGTTGCGGAAGAGGCGTCCGGACTCGATTTTGCTTACAATGAAGATATCCGAACGACCATCTTCGTCGTAGTCGCCTACAGCCACTCCCGTGCCTATACTGCCAAGTTGATAGACCCGATAGCGCTCGCCCCACATTCGCGGATCGTCGTATCGATTTGTAGTTGAGATCCCAGTACTCTCATGAGGGAGCTCGGTGAAAAGCGTCTCACCACTTGCGTGGGAACGAGGAGCAAACGGCGCTGCGCTGAGCGATTCCGCTATTTGCCCGCGAACAGGCAAGATGCACAGGATCAGCAGGATCGGGAGACACAATTTGAAATGGCGGAGAGCATTCTTGCTCGCATTTCCTGCGGCGAGGGGCAGTCTCGTGATTTCCATTTTTGAAATAGCCTATGAGTGACCCCTTGCTCACCGACTAGTCAAGTGGATTGCGCGTCGCCCCTTATCACTACCAAATCACCTGAACGCACGCCGCGCCAATGTCTTCTTCTGTCCCAGATCCCGCTCGCCCTAACTCTTCACTCGTCTCCCATCTTTGGTGGATCCTGCTACTTGCCGCTCTGGCCCTGTTGTGGCTGGCTACCGAACGCCGCATCGATCGCGTCAACGCCATCACCGAATCGCCCACTTGGTCGGTCGATGCGCCAGAACGCGACGCCAGCAGCCCCACTGGCTACGCGCTGGGACAGCGTAGGCTCATCACACCGGGCCATCACAGCCCGAGCTTCGCTTGGATCATGGAAGCCCAGAAATCCGTGGAGCAAGGCGCTTGGCGTATCCGCCACATCGACTACGACGCGGCGCCCGATGGACGCGATATCAAGCGGACCGCGCCTTATCGCTGGTGGCTAATCTCAGTTGGTTGGCTATACGGGACCATTCAGGGGGAACCGCTCGGCTACTCCATCGAGCGCGGTACCCTCATCGCCGATCCCATTCTTCTGGCCTTGATGCTCGTGCTCGGGGCCGTCTACAGCGCTCGGTACATCGGCACGTTCGCAGCCATCGGCTTCATTCTAGGAGGCATCTGCCTTTTTCCGCTCTCGGCCAACTTTCAGCCCGGAGCTCCGGATCCGCATTCGCTCGCTTGGCTGCTCGCTCTAGGCAGCGTTTTGCCGTTGCTCAATTCGGCAGAGAAAACCGGAGACCGGAGGCGCGTGCATTTCGTAGCGGCCGGCGTGATCGGCGGGCTCGGGTTTTGGAACAACGCTACCAGCCAAGCCCCTCTTTTGCTCGCCGTTTTTCTTGGGGCGGTCGGCTATGAATTCGTGCGCAGCCGCGGGAATGATCCAGCGCCAGCAGCTTCGTCTCACTGGAGAGCTTGGGCCTTGGCTGGGGCGGCGACCACGCTCGCGGCAAGTCTATTCGAGTTCGCTCCCGACCACCTAAGCTGGTCGCTCGATGCGGTCAATCCCTTGCATGCGGTGATCTGGTGGGGAATGGGCGAAATGGCGCGGGCCGCGGGAACTTGGTTTCGACAGGGAAACCAAAGCTTCAATTGGCGATCGGCGGTTCTGCTCGGCTTAGCTGGAGTAGCGATCGCATGTTGGCCCGTGGTCGGAGTGTTGAGCGAGTCTGGTTCATTGCTCGCCAGCGATTCCTATGCCCGCGAATTGGCCAACCATCACAGCGGCGGCTCTGAGCTGAGCCTTGGCGTTTGGCTCAGCAACGCCGACATCGGGCCGAAGCTGGCTCTGCTGCTGCCCTGCGGGCTCTTGTTTGCCCTAGCAGTACGCTTTTTCTTGGGAAATCGCGCCTCAGAGGGACGCGGCCGCCTCGTATTCATCGCCATCCCAGCGATCGTCGCGCTGGCTCTGGCCTGCCTGCAGCTCCGCTGGTGGAATCTCTTCGACGTGTTGGCGTTGCTCGCTTTGACCATGCTGTTTGCGGAAAGCGACGCCCGCGACTTCGCCACCCGAGCAAAGGCCTTCGGATTGCTCCTGCTCCTCCTGCCTGGACTCTTCGTGGGCTTTCCTGCGGCGATCAAATCCGGAGTAGCGGCCGACATTTCCGAAATGGAAACCCGCGCTTTGATCGCCCGCGACTTTTCGTATTGGCTCAACAAACGGGCAGGCACGGAGCCAAACGTCCTCTTTTCCGCTCCGCTTTTCTCAGGCGCCGCGGCCTACTACGGAGGATTCGATGTGGTCATTTCGAACGATGGAGAGAACAAAGCCGGTTTTTCGACCGCGGTTCGCCTCGCCAGCTCGAGTTCCGCCAGAGAACTTCCCATCCTTATCGAATCGACCGGAATCACCCACATCGCACTGCCGCTTTGGGATTCCATCATGGATCACTTCGCCCGCCTTGGAAGAGGCGTGCCCGGAAACCAGCCACCGCCGCCAGAAGCCTTTTCCGTTTCCCTCAAAAACTACAGTCTTCCCAATTGGATGCGCCCGATGAACTACGCGGTTTCGTCGGAGGAGCAATTTAGAGGGTATGCGCTCAACGCCTACGAAGTGGCGAAGGAAGAAGAGACCGATGTGGCGATGAGCCGACTGGCGGATTTCTTCGTAGAACGCAGGCAACTGGGGGCGATGCGGTCCATACGGGAGGCGCTTCTGAAATTTCCCCGCAGCGTGCACGCGAAGGCGGCGATCGCCAATATCGACTTAAATCTCGGCGATCAGGCTGCGTTCGAGCAATCGCTCCAAGACCTGATTCCAACCCTTTCGCGGCGCTCGGCCCGCGATCTGCCTGCCTACCGGCGTATCAGCCTCGGTTTTCTATTGATTCAAGCCAAGCAGATCGAGTTGGCTCGCGAGCAGATCAGTCGCTGCTTGGAGACGCTCGACGTCGAAACGCTGCGCAGTCTTACCCCGATCGCTACCGCGCGACTCATCGCCCTTAGCAGAGCCCTTGAGATCCCGTTTCCGAATCAGGAATTGGAAGCGACCGCGTTGGAGCTCATCCCGCCAAAGATCCGCGCGAGCCTGTAGGGTGGATTGCCAGTCGACGCTGAAAGTGATTCAACCCAAACAGGTCACCGACCCGACGAGGCATCAGCAAGGCCGCTTGGTTCGCTCCCCTCGACTGCTGATTACCCTCGACTCTGTTCCCCGATGAATCGACTCATCCGTCTTCGCTTCGAATAGCGTGCCTTAGGCTTTCAGGCCTGGCACTTCTCTTTCCGCTCCTACTACAAACCTGATGTCAAAACTCCCAACATGGGGTCCATGTCGAAATGGGAAACAAAGCCGATCCTATTCGTCTGCCTCCCGGTACCCTCGCGATACTGTCGCTCACTAGCCATCGTCTCGACTATAGCGTGTCGACCCCGTGCACGCGAACTCGGTCCGATCACATCGCGAATCATGCAATTGTATCCAGTTCTGAAATACCCCTTGTATTCAGTGACTGATTGTTTTTCCGATTCCTGGAATGTTCCATGATTTGGATACGAATTAGCCGGCAAACCTTCATCGCTCCGACCTGCAGCCTCCTCTAGCCGTTCAGCCTAGATCGGTTTCAAGCGCAGTCGCACGTCGTATCGCGCTAGCTCGGCCATGTCCAGTGCCAGAGCGCGTTCTCTGCGCTATGACGAAAATTCATCATCTTTTTCTTAACCGCCGGTGCGGCCTTTCGGGTAACTCCCCTTGACAATCTACACAAAGAAGGTTTCTGGTTTTATGCAGCCTTCCCTAGATATTCTACATGAAGGACTGTTTCAGCATTCGCTCCCCCTATCTCGTAAAACCGATGGCTAAAGAAAAAGCAGATTTACTTCAGGGCACGCTCGACTTGCTCATTCTCAAAGCGCTTCAGCTCGAATCCATGCACGGGTTCGGCGTGAGCAACCGCATCCGACAGATTTCCGCTGACGTGCTACGCGTTGACCAAGGGTCGCTCTACCCGGCGCTTTATCGTCTGGAGGAGCGCGGTTGGGTTAAAGCGAAATGGGGCGTTTCGGAGAACAACCGCAAGGCTCGCTTCTACAGTTTGACCCGGCTCGGTCGCAAGCAGCTGGAAAGCGAGACCGAGAAATGGGAGCGCCTTTCCTTTGCCGTTGACCAAGTGCTGGCGGCTCAACCGAAAGAGACTTAGCGAAGTCGAACCGGGATTTTCCCCTTTACTCCATATCCACTCACCAACTCTTAACAACTTACTATCCCCATTCCCATGAGCAGAGTATTAGGCTTTCTCACGCGCATCCGCCGAGCGTTTCGACTGGGCGACTTTAGTCAGCAGATGAACGAGGAGATGCAGCATCATATCGAAGCGGAAACCTCGCGTCGCATCGCGGCTGGAGAGGATCCGGTCACAGCGCGAAAAAACGCGAACCTAGCGTTCGGACATGCTGAATCCATCAAAGAGGCGGAACGCCGGCGACGCCTTGGGCAGTCCGTCGAGCTTTTTTGGAGAGATCTGGCATTTGCTGCCCGTAACCTCCGTAAATCACCGGGATTCGCATTTGTCGCCATCTTCACGCTCGCGATTGGCATCGGTGGCAATACCGCCATCTTCAGCGTGCTCAATGGGCTCCTACTCAATCCCCTTCCGTATCCAGATTCTCAAAGAATCGTTCAAGTCAACGAATCACCCGGTCCCAATGCATTCGGAGCTGCCGGTGGCGGATCGTTTCTCCTTTGGGAGCGGCAGAACGAGCACTTCGACAAGATAGCCGGTAGCCACACCATGAGTCACAATTTTTCTGGGCGAGGAGATCCGGAAGTGGTGCGTGGTCTCGAGGTCACTCCCCAATACCTCTCTGTATTCGGTTTGCGCCCACAACTCGGAAGGGACTTCCGTCCCGAGGATGATCAAGCTGGTTCAAACGAACATGTGACCATCATCAGCCATCGATTCTGGCAGCAGCAGTTCGACGGCGACCCAAATGTCATCGGCAAATACGCTGTTTTCGACGACCAGGGCTACGAAATAATCGGCGTATTGGAACCGGAAGCGCTTCTCGATCCGGAAATCGATTTTCTCTCCCCAACCGGAATCCTCAACGATGAAATGAAACAATCCTTCGGGTACCACTATGTGACCTTCGTGGTGGCTCGATTGAAACCTGGGGCGACTAGCGAGGCGGCCGCCGCTCAGCTGACGGCGTTGAAGCTTCAAAACAATGACCTTTATCCACCACGAAAAAAGGAATGGGTCGTATCCGTAGATCTCCTACAGGAACGGTTGTTTGGTGGGGCGAGACAATCTCTCAATCTTCTAATAGGCGCCGTGGGGGCTGTGCTTTTGATCGCTTGCGTCAATGTCGCCAATCTCCTGCTTTCGAAAACCGCTTCGCGCCGCAGCGAACTGGCACTACGCCTCGCCGTGGGAGCGACCAAAGGACGCATCATTCGCCAGCTTCTCACGGAGAGTCTCCTGCTTAGTTGTCTAGGCGGCTTGGTCGGGATTGGCATCGCTGCCATCACGATCGATCCGTTGGTGACTTTCGCCGGGATATCCGACATCCAACGACTAACCATAGGTCTCGACCTCAGAGTCCTTGGCTTCGCCCTCGGTGCAGCGCTGTTGACAGGCTTTCTATTCGGTCTGATCCCTGCTCTGAAAGCTGCCCGACCGGACGTGAACGAACACCTGAAGGACGGGGCCCGAAGCGGCACCTCGGGAGGTCGCCGCAAGCTGCAATCCATTCTGGTGATCTCCGAAACAGCGCTCACCGCAATTCTGCTGGTCGTAGCCGGATTGTTGATACAAAGTTTCGTGAACGCGGCCAACGAGGACGTCGGATTCAATCGCGACGGCCTACTGGTTTTCCGCATCAATCCATCCGGCGACAATGCGAGTTCCATAGAAAAACGCGTGCGATACGCCGACCGACTCCTCGCTGAATTCAGGGCTATTCCCGGAGCTACCGAAGTCGCTCTGATAACCAACATGCCCATGAACGGTCGCACGTTTTATGGAGACAGTTTGCAACGCGCTGACAAGATCGAGGAGGACAATAACATCACGGCTGGATTCGACGCCATTTCTCCGGGATTTTTCAACACCTTGGATATCCCAATTCTGGCAGGACGCGACCTGAGCGAGGCGGACAATCGAGAGGATGCCCACAAGGTGATGCTGATCAATCAATCGATGGTCGAGCGCTTCTTCCCTGATGGTGAGGATCCGCTTGGAAAGCATATGATCTTCAAGGGCGACCCATACGAGGTGGTAGGAGTGGTAGGAGATATCAATCGGTTTGGCGTCGATACCCAATCGCCCAGGCAGGTCTACATTCCCCTCGCTCAATTTCCGTGGAGCACGCACTTCGCAATCCGCACCGATCTACCTCCTCTATCGCTCATTCCCCAGGTCCGCAAAGCGGTGCAAAACGTGCAGCCGGGACAACCGATCTTCGAAGTGGACACCATGGAAAATCTGGCCAACCAGACCCTGAGTTTCCGCACCATGATGCTGAGCCTGTTGAGCATCTTCGCGGGAGCCTCGCTGGTGCTAGCCTGCGTCGGCATCTACGGCGTCATGGCGTATAGCGTAACTCAACGCACACGGGAGATGGGAATTCGACTCGCTTTGGGAGCCAAGACCCAAGGCGTGACCAACATGGTCGTCAAGGACGGTCTACTGGTCATCGGAATAGGTCTTGTCGTGGGAATCTTAGGCGCGGTATTTGCCGGACGACTCCTTCAAAATCAGCTCTACGAAGTCGATTCGTTCGATCCCTTCACCTACATCGGCGTGGCGATCGTACTGCTAGCGGTAGGCGCAGCAGCTTGCTTCCTGCCCGCTCGTCGCGCTTCGAGAGTCGACCCCATGACCTCTCTGCGGTGCGAGTAGCTCCGCCGATTCGCAGTCCTCATGATCAGATCTAACGCATCAGCTCGGCGGTTTACGGGTTTGGCAGAGACAGCTTCAGCTCAAATTCGAAGCCTGTCGCCAATTCGAAATAAACGAACGGAGTCCTTGTCATTGTAGTATGGGTACAAAAAACGCGGTCACCTCATTGGGTGGCCGCGTGGTTTCTGAAAGAGATTTGAGCTCTACTACTCTTCCGGTTTCACCCGCGGTTTTGTAGCGGCAGCGCCCTGCGTTGTCATTCTTTCTTGGGCAATAGTCGTGGCGTTTGCCGGTGGTGACTTTTTCGGATCAGCGGCGGCGGTTTCGATGAGTTTTGAAATGCCTTCGGCGGAGCTGGGGTCAATACCAAGCTCCTTCATGAGGTTGTCGATGACGGGCAGTTGCATGCGGTAGTTGAGCATGGCATCCGTAAGCTGGTTGGGCAGCGAGCTGCTGCTCGTCGCCCCGTTGCTGCCATTGGAACCGTTCGATCCATTACCACCTGTTCCGAATCCAGTGGCTTGCAGGATCTTGATGCTGTCGATGCTCTTCATCGGCTCGGTGTAGGCCTTCACGATCTCTGGGGCGATCTTGGCGATGAGCGAACGTAGCTCGAATTCCACGATCTTGCTGTCGAGAATGTTCTTGGCTGCGTTGATGGCTTGCAAGCCGTGCGCCTCCACTTCGAGACGCTTGTTGTCCGCCTCGGCCACGATTTTGATCTTTTCCGCTTGGGCTTTGGCTTCGGTGAGAACGGCCTCCGCCTTGTCCGCTGCGGCTTTCTTGTCGGCATCCGCGGCGATGGTGATTCCCAAAGCGCTTTTCTCCGCTTCTTCCTGAGCTTTGATCAGCTCGATCTGCTTCTTGCGCTCCGCAATGGTGGTTTCCTTGACCGTGAGCACGTTTTCCTCCTCGCGCACGAAGCCTGAGCGAGCCTTCGCCGCTTCGGCTTCCGCTTTCGATTTCTCTTCGGACTTCTTGGCGACGATGATGGACGCTTCCTGATTCTTGATCTCCACGGAGCGTTTGGACTCGATGTCACGTTCATCGATGGCTCGTTTGGATTCGATTTCCGCTTCGCGAACCGCTCTCTCGGATTCGATACGGGCCTGCTCCGCCTCCCGCTTGCGCTCGGCCTCTTCGGTCTTGATCTTGGCGCCTTGCTGGGCTCGGGCCATATCGATGTCCCGCTGCTGGTCGAGGCGGGCGAATTCCTCAGCTCGCTTGATTTCCAGACTACGCTTTTCCGCTTCGAGGTTCTGGGTCTCGATTTTGATGCGCGTCTCCTGCTCGATGCGGTTTCGCTCCTCTCGCTTGGACTCGGTGATGTCGGTCAGCTTGGCGAGACCCTGGGCGTCGAAGGCGTTGGTTTCCTTGAAATATTCCTTTCCGGTCTGGTCGAGCGCGGTGAGGGAAACCGTTTCCAGCTCCAAACCATTTTTGAGTAAGTCCTCGCTGAGGGCGTTTTGAACGGTCTGGATAAAGTCGGCCCGCTGTTCATGCAAGTCCTGCATGGAGAGTCCGGCCGCCACAGCGCGCAGGGCATCGACGAACTTGCCTTGCAGCAGCTCCTTGAGCAGGTCTGGGTTCATGGTGCGTTCGCCCAAGGTCTGAGCTGCTTTGGCGATGGTCTCCGACTCCGGCTTCACGCGCAGGTAGAACTCCGCGGTCACATCGACGCGCATGCGATCCAAAGTGATCAGGCCCTCCTCATTCTTGCGGTCTACCTGCAAGCGCAAGGTGCGCATGTTGACAGGGATGATTTCATGGAAGACCGGCCATTTGAGGCAGCCGCCGTCGAGGATGACTTTCTCGCCGCCGAGCCCGGTCCGAACGAAGGCGACCTCCTTGGTGGCGCGTTTATAGAAGCGCGATAGGATGAAGAGAAAGGTGAGGAGAAGGCAGAATCCTAAGACCGCCGGGAACAATATTTCCGATTGCATAACAGGTTTTTGGGTTAAAGGAGAAAGTCGTCCGGCTGGATCACCGTGAAGAGACCTTCAGAACGTTTGCTGACGATGAGGGCTTGGTCGCCCTGGGAAAACGAAGTCCCCTCCTCGTCCGCAACAACTCGAACATAATAGGTCTTTTTGTCCGGCCCTTGGAGCTTGGCCTCCGCCGGGATTTCGTGCGTGGCGGTGCCAATGGTGATGGTCGACATGCGGCCCACGAAGGTGTCAGAGGAAATTGAATACGTTTCATCCTTGGGCAGAACCTTCGCCATCAAGGCATTGCCAACTCGCAAGCAAGGAATCGTCGCCAGAAACGCCACCGGCGAGGCGACAAACCATGGCAGCAGCGGCAATCCCAGCTTGTCCAGGACCAATTGTCCATAGATGCCGATAAGCGAAAAGCAGAATAGGAAGATGATGAAGGTGAAGATGAACGGCACCTTGCCGAGCTTCAGCATGGACATGATAGCATCCATAAACCCCACTGGATGGACATCCGGCACGTCGAGATCAATCGGGGCGTCCGGCAGGAGGCCATCGAGAAAACTGAACGGTTCCATGCCAACGATGAAGCTGATCGCCTGCACCAGAAAAATCAGCAGAAAGAAGCCGAGAGCGAAGGCGAACAGCGCGTTCTCCGGAGCCAGAATATGGTCGATCATCAGAGGAGTTGTTTAGGAACGGACCGCTGGATAAACGAGAGGCGGAACGCAGAATAAAGAACGACCAACGGACGGCTACGTCAATAGTTTTCACGATGTTGAAACCGTAGTTTTTCGTAGACCTATTCCTCCCGATTGCAGCTCGTCGTCAGAGGGCTGCTGCAAACGGATGCGTCGGGTCAAGGCCCCGGCCTGCAAAGATTCCGCCGTCGCAACAGTTGCAGCTCCTTGCCCTGTTTGTAGGCCGTCTCGCTGAGACAGCAAGGTCGCTGCCTCTCAACTACCTACTTCACGTAATCGAGCAACCAGTCGGAGACGCCGCCGGAGCTCGGCTTGTCGAGCAGTTCGCGCAGTTCGGCCGCCCAGTTGCGGGTCTGCTTGATGCGATCCACATTTTCAATACAGTCGAGCACTTCTTTGGCCAGAGTCTTTCGATTGGCGGCCCCTTGGATGAACTCGGGATAGAGCGGCTTGTCCAGCAGAAGGTTAGCGATGCCGATGTATTTGATTTTCACTAACATGCGTCCCATAACGTAAGTGATGGGATGCGTCTTGTACGCGACGGCGCCCGGAATATTGGCTAAGGCGCAGTTGAGCGACATGGTCCCGGAGCTGGTCAGCACCGCTCGCGCCCCGACGTTGCTGGTGTTTGGCACGAGTTGAATCTGATTGGCGATCTTGGGAAATTTGGCGAGTATCGCTTCCAACTGCCCCTTCAATTCGTCCGACGCATAAATGCAAACCGCTTCCAGTTTGCTGCGGTGTTTGAGGCATTCCTGGAAGCTGGCGAACAGCAATGGAGCGATCCGGCCAATGGCCGCTTTACGGCTCCCGGGAAGCAGCAAGATGGGACCGCTAGGATCGTAACTCACTGGCAGGTCGTAGTCGGTGGAAAGAAATGGATGACCCACGAAACGCGTTTCCAGCTGGGTGCCCTCGAAGACGTCGACTTCGAAGGGGAAAATCACCGCTAGCGAGTCGAGAATCTTGGCCATCTTGAACTTGCGCTTCTCCTTCCACGCCCAGACCTGTGGGCTGATGTAGTAGAGCAGTCGAATCTCTCCCCCCGCTCGAGCGGAAAGCCCCTCCTCCGCAAGTCTCTGGGCGATGCGCAGATTCATGCCTGGATAGTCGACGAAGCAGACCGCTTTGGGCTTGTATTCACGAATCCAGCGCAGGATTTCGTCGAAGAGCGATTTCAATTCCCCGTAGTGCTTCAGCACTTCGAAGAATCCAACAACTGAATACTGTGTCAGGTCGAAAAGCAGCTGAGCTCCGACCGATTCGGTGTGGCGTCCTCCGACAGTGCAGACCTTTAGGTCAGGACGTTTCGCCAGAGCGCCTCGGACCATGCGAGCAGCATGCTCGTCGCCGGAATGCTCGCCGGAAATGACCAAAACATCGACCGAACCATCGCGTGGAGCGGGAAAGGAAAACTGCAGCTGCGGTTGCGACATGAGATAGCAGTGGAAAAGCGAAAGAAAGCGAGGGCCTACATCGCCGCGCGTTCGCGAATCTGCTTGGTGATGGTAATGGCCAGCTCCAGCGCGGTACGCCCTAGTTCGCCACCCACTTTAGGCTGCTTGCGTTGTTTGACGCTTTCCACGAAGCTCGCCAGCTCCAGCTTGAGCGGCTCTCCCTTCTCGATCGGCACCTCTTCCTTCTTCATTTCGCCGCCGTTGATCTTCACCACATGGCCAGCTTGGTTCATGAAATCGAGCGAGAGGTAGCCGGAGGGCTGAAAGACGCGAATCTCGCGCAGTTTCTTGCTGCTGACGCGGCTTGTATTCAAATTCGCAACACAACCGTTTTCGAACTCGATGCGAGCGTTCGCGATATCCTCGGTCGGCGACAAGGCGCTCACACCGACGCTCTGAACAAGCTTCACTGGAGACTTCACGAGTTGAAGCACGATGCCGATGTCGTGGATCATGAGGTCCAGCGTTACGCCGACTTCGGTGCCGCGCGGTTGAAAAGGAGCCAAACGGTCCGCGGTGATAAACTTTGGATTCGATACGGAATCCTCCAAAAAGCTCATCACTGGATTGAAGTGTTCGATGTGACCGACCTGCACCAACAGATCCGCTGCCTTGGCCTTTTCCAGTATGTCCGCCGCTTCCTCAAGCGACTGGCAAATCGGCTTCTCGATGAGCAAGTGGCATCCGCCTGCGAGCAAGGGCAAGGCCACAGCGTGATGCTTGTCGGTGGGAACGACAACACTCACTGCCTCGCACGCTTCGGCCAAGGCTTCCACCGTGTCGAAAACGGGACAGTTGAACTTTTCTGAGATTTCCTTCGCGCGCTCTGTATTCGTTTCGAAAATACCGGCGAGTTCGACGGTTTTCAACTCGCTATAGATGCGAGCATGGTGTTGGCCCAGGTAGCCGACGCCGGCTACTCCGCATTTCAGTTTTCCATCATTCATCGAATACGCCTTTCGTTAAGGTAAGCTGTCGATTCGCGCGGGCGGCATGCTCCGCGTTGTGAGTCACCAGCAGCAAGCTCGCGCCCGTTTCGTTGCAAAGCGTCTGAAGCAGCGCCATCACGGAATCGCCCGTTCGCTCGTCGAGATTCCCCGTCGGTTCATCCGCCAAGACGAGTTTCGGCTGCGTAATCAAAGAGCGAGCGATCGCCACTCGCTGGCGTTCGCCTCCAGAGAGCGTGCTAGGCATTTGAGAGAATCGATCGGCCAGTCCGACGCGCTGCAGCATGCTCTTGCCTCGCTCCACCTCGCTCGGTCCCACCGAGCCTTTTGCGATGCGAAGGCTCATGAGCACGTTCTGCAAAGCATCGATCTCTGGCACCAAGTAGTATGACTGGAAAACGATGCCCAAAAACGCGCAGCGCTTCCGTGCGAGCTCGTTTCGCCCGAGGCGATCGATTTCCTTGCCATTCCATGAAATCGTTCCTGTATCCGCTTGTTCGATACCGGCGAGAATATTCAGCAGCGTGGTTTTGCCGCAACCGCTCTCCCCTTGGATGCTGACGAACTCGCCGGGGCACAAGCTTAGGTCAACGCCCTTGAGCACCTCAAGTGTCGACGTGCCAGCGGGATAGGTTTTGCGAATGGAGCTCGCATTCAGGATAGCGGACTCATTCATTGCGCAGGGCCTCCACGGGTTTTAAGCGACCGGCTTTGATCGCTGGGATCAAACCCGCCAGGGTGGCGATCACCACTGCGAAAACGGCGATTACGATCATATCGCTAGCTTCGATGTGAACCGGGAGGCGGGAAAAGAAATAGAACTCCAGCGTCTGCTCGCGTCCTCCGATCAGCCAGAACAGGCCATTGGTGATGGAGTCGCGCAGGCTGAGGATGATAAAGCCGATGACGAAACCCAGCGCCGTGCCAACGACCCCCACCGCGAATCCCTGCAGACAGAAGCAAGCGGCGAGCTGCTGGCTGGTCGCCCCCATGGCCGCGAAAAGCCCGATCTCGCGCGTCTTGCGCACCACGGAAGTGAGCAAAGAGGTGGCAATGGAGAAGGAGCCCACAATCACGATGAAAAGCAGCAGGAAGAACATCATGCGCTTTTCGAACTCGATGATCTGCAGGAAATCTGCGTTGGACTCTATCCAAGTGGAAACGCGAAACGGCGGTTCGAAGAGGGCTTGCAACTCTCCGGCTGCCTGATCGGGATCGGCGCCGTCCTTGAGCTTCACTTTTATCGCGTGCACACCCTCGCCCATACCGTAGAGGTCCTGCATGGTTCTCAGCGTGGTGATGATGAGGTTTTCATCGATCTTGTTGAAACCCGTTTCGAAAACGCCCGCGATGCGCATCATGCGCGGCAGCAGGATCTCGTCCTGCTTCAGCTTTTGCAGCATGAGCGGAGTGTAGATCTCGACCTCTTCCCCCACTCTCAGACCTAGCGTGCCCGCAACGCCAGAGCTGATGAGAATCGAGTCATCGTCGAGATCCTCCATCGAGCCGCGATAGAGGTAGCTGTCGATGGGCACTACGTTTCGTTCCTGCTCCAGTTCGATGCCCTGCACCGCGGGAAATAGAGGACGATCTCGGCTTTGCAGCATCACCATGCCAAAAGCGGACGGTGAGGCGGCTTCTACTTGTGGTTGCTGGCTTAGTAGCTCGATCTTCTCTTCGTAATCCTCGAAAATGCGCCCGTTGAGCACTTTCAGGTCGCCGGAAGTCTCGGAGATGATGCGTCGCAACTCGTGTCCGAATCCGTTGAATACGCTGATCACGATCACCAGCAGCATGGTTCCCAGAGCTACCCCCGTCACCGACATGATGGTGAAAAACGGCCACCGCTTCCCCTTTGGAAACAAGTGGCGGATAGCGATATAGAGATACCAGGGCATTCGGGTGCTAGAAATAGCAAGCTATGGATATAGGCAAGCTAGATAAGAAAACAGGCGGAATGAAGGGCGGTTCCCGATTGGGAATCCACCCTTATGGAAATGTGGTTCCACAGTCGCCTCGATGCGGCGACCTACAGGGAGTAGATGTAGGTCGGGGCGCCGACCCGACTTTCTTCGTATCCACTCCCCGCCTACGAGCGCAGTTGCGGATAGAGGATGACGTCGCGAATGTTTTCCGCTTCGGTGAGCAGGATGACCAGACGGTCGATACCCATGCCCATGCCACCTGCGGGCGGCATACCGTACTCGAGCGTTTCCAGAAAGTCCTCGTCGATGTTCTGCGTTTCCTCGCCTGCCTGCTTGGAGAACATTTCGCGCTGCACGCCGGGATCGTTTTGCTCCGAATACGCCGGGGCGATTTCCATGCCGCCGATGCAAAGCTCGAACACATCGATGGTGGAGTCGTCGTCGCGCGTTATCTTGGCCAGCGGGCAAAGCTCCTTGGGCAGGTGGGTGACGAAGGTAGGCTGAATGAGGAACGGCTCGATGAGCTTTCCAAAGACTTCGTTGGTCACTTCGTAGTCTTCCCAATCCGCTTGGCAGTCGAGTCCCAGCTCCTTGGTGCGGGCCAGCTTTTCCTCCTTGGTTTTGGAGAACCAGTCCGGGTCTTCCAGCTTGTCGCAGATGAGGTCCTTGTACTTGGCCTCACGCCACTCTCCCATGAAGTCGATCACCTCGCCGTCCGGCATTTTGATTTCTTCCGCCTTGAGCACGTCTTTGACCAGATAGCGGATGAGTCCCTGCACCAGCTCCATCATGCCCCGATAGTCGGAGTAGGCCTGGTAGGCCTCGAGCATCGTGAACTCAGGATTGTGGCGACGGGAAATGCCTTCGTTGCGGAAGTTGCGACCGATTTCGAAAACGCGATCGAATCCCCCGACCAGCAAGCGCTTCAGATAAAGCTCCAACGAGATGCGCATGAAGAAGTCGCGATCCAGCGTGTTGTGGTGAGTCACGAAGGGCTTGGCCGCAGCTCCACCAGCGATGTTTTGGAACACTGGCGTTTCCACTTCGAGAAACTTGCGCTCTTCGAGGTAGCGACGGATCCCGCTCACGATGCGGCTGCGATTGAAGAAGCGAGCCCGCGACTCCTTGTTCATGATCAGGTCCAAGTGGCGCTGACGGTACTTCTGCTCCGGATCGGTGAGGCCGTGGAACTTTTCCGGCAACGGGCGCAGCGACTTGGAAACCAGGGCGTAGCGGGTGGCGCGAATGCTGATTTCACCAGTCTTGGTCTGAAAGAGCTGACCTTCCACGCCGATGATGTCGCCCAGATCGAGCTTCTTGAAATCCGCATACTCGTCGGCGCCGATGCCATCGAGGCGCACGTAGACCTGGATAATGCCTTCCTGGTCCTGGATCTTCACGAACTGAGCTTTGCCCATTTTGCGGATGACAACCAGACGACCGGCCACGCTGACGGTCGGCTGAGCTTCCGGCTCGGCCCCATCGACGAAGGCCGCTACTGCTTCCGCCGAGAAATGGCTGGGTTGGAATTCCGTGCGGAACGGATCGACGCCTTTTTCTCGCAGGTCAGCAAGCTTCTGGCGGCGCACAGCCAATTGGTCGTGAGAAATATCGGACAGTTTTGAGCTCATAATCAGAAGGGGCAGAGAATTAGGCGACTCGCCCGAGAAAGATCAAAGCCTTTCTCCGCGCGCGAGCAATTAGGAGGGGTAATTTCCCCGATTTGAGAAATTGAGGGTTGAGTTTTGGCAGAGCCGCTTACTCTCCTCAGGGCTTATGACTATGCGAAAGCCGGATTGGCTCAGAGCGAAACTTCCCAGTGGAAAAGACTACGGCAGCGTGCGCTCCCTCGTAGATGGGGCGAATTTGCACACCGTTTGCCAAAGCGCCCAATGCCCCAACATGGGCGAATGCTGGTCGCGCGGCACCGCGACCCTGATGATTCTGGGCAACATCTGCACCCGCTCCTGCAACTTCTGCGCGATCCAGACCGGTCGCCCCACCGAGCTCGACATCGGCGAGCCAGCTCGCGTGGCCGAAGCGGTGGCCACCATGAAGCTCAAGCACTGCGTCATCACCTCCGTCACCCGTGACGAGCTCAAGGACGGAGGGGCCAGCGTCTGGGCCGCCACCATCCGCGCCATCCGCCACCGGTCCCCCAACACCGCGGTGGAAGTGCTGACTCCAGACTTCCGCGGCAAGACCGACCAGCTGGACATCGTGCTCGATGCGGAGCCGGACATTTTCAATCACAACATCGAGACCGTCGAGCGCCTGCAGAAGCCAGTGCGCGTACAGGCCAAATACGACCGCTCCTTCAAGGTGCTGCGCCACGCGGCCTCGCGCGGCTTCACTACCAAGTCCGGCATGATGCTCGGTCTGGGCGAAGAGAAGGAAGAGATCGCTCGATCCCTGCGGGACCTGCGTGACGCCGACGTGAAAATCGTCACCCTCGGACAATACCTCCAACCCACCTCCAAACACCTGCCGGTCGCTCGTTGGGTCACTCCGGAGGAGTTCAACGAGTGGCGTGAGTACGGCGAATCCATCGGCTTTACCAAGGTCGAGTCCGGACCATTGGTTCGTTCCTCCTATCACGCCGACGAGCAGTCCGCCCACTTCACCGGTCACAAGAGCCTCAAAGCAGAGGCCAGCTGATAGACTCTCGAGTCGAGCCGACCGGGCTCTTTTCTCCATCGATCGTCCCCACTCATCCTGTTCCTTATGCTCCAAAGCATCACTGAAAAACTCGCCGCCCTCGGACTAAACCTTCCGGCCGCGGCCGAGGCCAAAGGCAACTACCTCCCCTACACCATCAGCGGAAACCTGCTCTCCCTCTCCGGAACCTTGCCGATCAAGCAGGGAGCGTTGATCGCCGGACGCATTGGCGGCGACCTAAGCGTCGAGCAAGGCTACGAAGCAGCGCGTTGGTGCTTTCTCAACGCCCTCGCTCACATCCGCGTGGCTACCGACGATTTCAGGCGCTTCGGCCGCGTCTTGCACATCGATGGATTCGTCAATGGCGTGGACGGCTTCGCGGACGCTCCCAAGGTTGTCAACGGGGCGTCCGACTTGTCGGTGGAGCTCTTCGGCGATGCCGGAAAACACTCCCGCGTGGCCCTCTCCTCCAACGGGCTTCCCCTCAATGCAGCGGTCGAGACCCGCGTCCTGGTGGAACTTGACGCCTAGTCGCCGCTCTCAACCTCTGAGCGCTCGACCCTCGATCGACTGGAGGTTTCCACCCTCAACCGCCCGTCCCCTGGCGGCTATTAGAAATGAATACTTCTAAACTACGTATAACTTTTAATCGCTAATATTGACAAAGCCGCGCAATTCCTACAATTGAAGGAATTAAGGCGGCGCTAAAGACTTGCAGTCCCCCCTGAGCATCGCCTTTTTCTTCAGCTTTCTTCAACCCCCACATAACCCAAAATCGTTTGAGTCTCTCCAAGACAACCTCCCCAAGAGCCCCAAGAGCCATACGTCACAACGCTGCGAGCTCCTGCAGTTCACCATCGACAGACCAGACGATCCGCTGCGAACGGGTGGCTAGCCGCCTTCCGATCTCCAGATTCCCCTGCTCCTCCCACGCTCGTTGTTAGCCCGCGCCATCGCGGCTTCCGAGCGCCCCACCTCCCCAGAACCCACCGTTGCCCTATACCCCTTCCCCTTTCCCAATTTTACGAAATTCGCTATCGAAACCTTACGAGAAAAGCAGAACGTACAATGACTAAGAACAAAGTAGTAATGTTAATCGCCGCAGGAATCGCTCTTGCTGGCCCTGCTGCGCTTAGCGCTGCCCCAGAACTCGCTGAAACGCGCTCAGCCCTAAAGGAATGGGTGGAAATCAAGAAACTGATTTCCGAAGAGAGCAGCAAGTGGGTTGTAGAAAAGGAGACCCTCAACGAGTCCATAGACCTCCTGCAGAAAGAGATCGACAAGCTGCAAGCCGCGATCGAACGACAGGAAGAGGAGCAGACCGACGCGGAACGCGTTCGCGCCGAGCTCACCAGGGAGGAAGAGGCTCTCAAACAAGCGTCCGCCATCGTTAAGAACAACATTGGCGACCTCGAAGCTCAGGCCTTGGAACTGGTCAAGTACCTGCCGAAGGCTCTCCAGTCCAAGCTGACCATCATCACTCAGCGCATCCCCAAGAACAAGCGCGAGATCGATGCCAGCACGCTTTCCAATCGTGTCATGAGCATCATCGGTATCCTGACCGAAATCGAGAAGTTCAACAGCCAGATCACCGTCGAAAACGAGATCCAGGACATCAACGGAGAAAAGGTTCGCGTCGACACCATCTACATCGGTCTCGCGGTCGCATACTACGTCGACGGCACCCAGACCGAAGCTGGCTACATGCTGCCCGCTAAGGATGGATGGACCAAGGTCCCCAACAACGCCCTTGCTCCGAAGATCGCCAACGCGGTGGCCATGCAGAAGAAGGAAATGACGGTCAACTTCGTCAATCTGCCGATCGAAATCACCGACATCCAGTAAGGCGCGCCTGAAACACTTCGAAAGGATTTACTTCAATGAAAGCTTTTAAGATTACATCATTCGTAGCCGCTGCCGTGATCGTGGCAGGCTCCGCCTTTGCTCAAAAGACCTTCGATCAGGTGACTGCCGAAGCGAAAGCCGACCTAAAGGCGGCCGAGCGCGAACTCGCAGATCTCCGCAACCAGATCGCGAACGAAAAGGTGCCTATCTCCCGCCGTCTGACTCAGCTCGAGACCGAAGTTCAGGCCGCTCGCAAGGAATACGACGAAACGGTACTGGTCACTGAAAACAAGGACCTCAGCCTCGAATCCCTGCGCAACGCGGTCAAGGCTCACAACGACCAGAACGTCTACCTCAAGAACTCCATGGCCGCGTACGTGAAGCAGTTCTCCACTCGCATTCACGCTTCCGAGCTGCAGGAGTACAAGGAACTGGCGGACACTGCGGAGCTGCTCGCGGAAAACGACAACGCGACGGATTCCGAAAAGCTCTCCGCCCAGTTGGAAGTGCTCAAGGCCTCCCTCGGCCGCGTGAAGAAGATCATGGGCGGCACCATGATCCAAGGCGAAGCGCTCGGCAAAAACGGCGTGCAGGTTAACGGCACCTTCGTTTTGGCAGGACCATTCGCTTACTTCGGCGACGGAGGAGAAAACGTCGGCTTCGCCATCGGCGACCTCACCAACATCGGTTATCCCCTGGTCGAAAACCGCGGCGTGCCCGAGCCCGTGATGGCGGCCATCAGAGGCCTCACCGAAAACGGCAAGGGAGACATTCCCGTCGACCCGACCGAAGGCGACGCCCTGAAGATCGTTCAGGTCCAGGAATCCTTGGTCGAGCACATCATCAAGGGAGGTATCACCATGGTTCCTCTTCTCGGCATGGCCTTCTTCGCTCTGCTCATCTCCATTCTCAAGCTCTTCGAAATCAAGTCCGTCAAGAGCCCCAAGCCAGGCACGCTGCAGCGCATTCTCGACAGCCTCAACTCCGGCAACAAGCAGCAGGCGCTCGAAGCCGCCAACTCCGTTGACGGTCCCTTCGGCGATCTTCTCGTAGCCGGCGTCGAACACGCCGACCAGGAGAAGGAACTGCTCGAGGAAGTTCTCTACGAACGCCTCCTCGCAGCGCAGCCGAAGCTCGAACGCTTCATCGCCTTCATCGCCCTCACCGCCGCGGCCGCTCCACTACTCGGACTGCTCGGTACGGTTACGGGTATGATCACCACCTTCAAGGCCATCACCGTGTTCGGTACTGGCGATCCCGCGACGCTCTCCGATGGTATCTCCGTGGCTCTGATCACCACCGAGTACGGTCTGATCGTGGCGATCCCATGTCTGCTCTCCCAAGCGCTGCTCTCTCGCATCGCGAAGGGCAAGCTTGGCGAAATGGAACAGGCCGCAGTCGCATTCGTGAATGGACTGAGAAACAAGTAGGAAGATCCTTTGATCTACGGGAACGAAACAGGGGAACCGAAATGAGCGACTTTGCAAGACCGACGTCACCGATTCGATCTCCCCGCGCTCCCCTTCCAGGGCCCACCGGCCGCTGGAGCCAAGCGATCAATTCAAAAGGAAGATAAACGACCATGATGAAAAACAAGAAAGCTCTTTCAGCAGGCGAAGCCGTCGGAGATATCAACATCTCCCCGCTGATCGATATGGTGTTCATTCTTCTGATCTTCTTCATTGTAACTACTGTTTTCGTTAAGGAGCCGGGCGTGGAAATCACCCGTCCAGCCGCTGTGAACACTGTCAATCTGCCAAAGAACGTTATCCTCATCGCCGTTACGGACCAGGATAACATCTTCTACGGCGGTCGAGACTACGGGCTTGGAGGCATCCGCTCCCAGGTTCGTCGAGTGCTCGCGGGCAACGAAGATTACCCAGTTATCATTCAAGCTGATCAGAACGCTCGTTCTGGGACGGTCATTCGTCTCATCGATGAGTGCAAGCTGGCCCAGGCCAGACGCATTCACCTTTCAACCGTGAAGAACTAATAAGAAGATGAGAAACAGAGGAAATCTAAGATCCAGCGATGATACCACGGACATCAACATCTCCCCGTTGATCGACATGGTGTTCATCCTCCTGATCTTCTTCATCGTCACCACGGTCTTCGTCGAAGAAGCCGGCCTGCAGGCCAATACGCCTGACCCGACCAGCAACCCGAATCAGGACAACGAGAAGGAACGCGTGAGCTTCCTCGTCCGGGCCAACGGTCAGGTGATCTACGACGATAAGGACGTCGGCGTTAGCGCCGTAGCGGGCATTGTCGCCCCCGAGATGAGAATGGAAGAATATCCAATCACCGTAAACGTCGAGCCGGACGTCCCCATGCACTTGGTGGTCGCAGTCGTCGACGCGTGCGAAAGCGGTGGCGCTCCACAAGTCACCATGAAAGCCGTTGCCACGAAATAGCTACACATAACCGAAAACTTTTAGAAATTTAGTCACAATGATTAGCAGCAAATCCTTAAAACTGGCCGCAACCGGCCTAATCTGCTTTGCCGGATGCCTGACCGCATCGGCGCAGTATAAAACGGATCAGGAATTTTGGAATCAGCCACACATTGCTAAGTCCTTCGCCAATTCCTACGAAATCAAGACCCAGACCGAACCTGACCTCACCGAAGAGGAACAGATCGCGGTCAAGCAGGTGCTGGACATGCTCAAGGCCGATCCGCAAGGCAGCAAGGACGCAGCCCTGGCAGCCATCCTGAAGGTCATCACCCCCGACTCCAGCGCCGCCCTCGATTTCATCGCCGGCAACTTCTACGCTGAGAAAGGCGATCTCAAGACCGCCATCAAATACTACGACCAGGCCGCCAAGAAGTTTCCCAGCTTCCTTCGCGCAATCCGCAACGCCGCCATCATGCGCGTCCAGCAAGGACAGTATTCCGCGGCGTTGAAGGGCTTGACCAGAGCGATCGAGCTTGGAGCCAAGGACACCACCACCATGGGTCTGCTTGGTCTATGCTATGTCAATACCGAGCAATACTTCTCCGCAGAGACGGCCTATCGCGAAGCCATCGTGCTCGACCCGACGGTCAAGGACTGGCAGCTTGGTCTCGCCAAGTCCCTGCTGCAGCAGGCCAAGTACAAGGAGTCCATCGCGGTCCTCAACCAGATGCTGGTGAACGATCCCGAAAGCGACATCCTTTGGTCCAGCGTCGCGAATGCCTACCTCGGTATCGACGATCCAGAAACCGCTGTCGCAGTGCAGGAAATCGTGGATCGACTCGGCAAGGCGACCCCTGATTCCCTCGTCTTCATGGGCAACATCTACATGTCTCGCGGCCTGAACGATTTGGCGCTCACCTACTTCAAGCGCTCGATCGCCATGGATTCAAACCAGGATCCTCAGGTTCACGTGAACATCGCCGAAGTGATGACCGCCCGTGGCGCCTACGATCAGGCTACCCAAGTCATTTCTGACATTCGCTCGTCCTTCGAGCCAAAGCTGACTCCGGAAAACAAGCTTTCTCTGCTCCGTCTCGAAGCGCAGATCGCTCTTGCGACCCAGCAAGGCGAAAAGGTCATCCCGATCTTGGAAGAGCTCATCGAACGCGATCCGCTGGACGGCCAAGCTCTCCTGCTCCTCGCGGACTACTACTCCAACAAGCAGGACATCGATGGATACGCTCGCGCCGATCTCTACTACGAACGCGCCACCAAGGTACGCGAGTGGGAAGTCCGCGCTCTGATCTCCTGGGCGCGCTCCTTCGTGGCTCGCGAGAAGTTCGGCAAAGCGATTCCTTTGCTGGAAAGAGCTCAAGTCCTCCAGTCTCAGGAGCACATCGGGCGCTATCTCGAGCAGGTTCGCAAGGTTCACCTGGCCCAGCTCGGCAGCAAGTAGCCCTCGATCACCCAATTTGTTCTAAGTCATATTTCAAAGGCGGAAGCTTCTCAGCTTCCGCCTTTTTGTGTCTGCATCAGAGCTGATCGCGAAGGCTAAACGCTTTCGTGCCGATTTGAGGACACGACTCCCCTTGCTTCCACAAGCTCTGAACCGGGGATGCGCGGACGCACCCGGCGCGTTTTCCTCCTCCTCTGCAATCACGCTGAGGCGCTGACTTCGCTCTAGCGGGATCGCTTGGATTTCGATTTTCCGCCCCGATAGCTTTTCCTGCCCGAGCCGGAGCCGCCTGACTTGAACTCTCCGCTTTTGAGAGCGTCGATCTGGTCCCGCAGCAGCGCTGCCTTCTCGAATTCAAGCTTCGCCGCGGCGTCATCCATCTCACGGGTCAACTCGTCGATCACAGCCTGTACGTCATCGTCTTCGGACACCATAGGCATGGGCGATTCCTCATCTTCCATCAGCTCGTGCAAACTTGCCTGATCACCCCGTATCACGCTTCTGGGCACGATGCCATGCGACTCGTTGTATTCGATCTGCTTTGCGCGGCGATAGTCGGTGATCTCCAAGGTCCTACGAATCGAATCCGTAATGACATCAGCATAGAAAAGAACGCGTCCTTTTTCGTGGCGAGCCGCCCGGCCCGCGGTCTGCACCAGACTGGTCTCGCTGCGCAAAAAGCCTTCCTTATCCGCATCCAAAATCGCCACCAACGCCACCTCGGGCAGGTCCAAGCCCTCTCGGAGCAGATTGATGCCGACCAGAACGTCGAAGCGCCCCGCACGCAGTCGACGTAGGATTTCCACTCGCTCCAGAGCATCAATATCGGAATGCAGGTATTCCACGCTGATGTCCTTCTCTCTCAAGTAGGACGTGATGTCCTCGCTGAGACGTTTGGTCAACGTCGTGACCAGCACGCGTTCCCCCGCGGAAATGGCTTTCTTGATTTCCGAAATCAAGTCCTCCACTTGTCCCTTGGTGGGACGTATCGAGATTACCGGGTCAAGCAATCCGGTTGGTCGTATCACTTGTTCGGCCACCAAAGCGCTCTTTTCCTGCTCGAACTTCGCCGGCGTCGCCGTGACGAAAACGGTTTGGTTCGTCACTTGGGCGAACTCTTCGAAGTTCATTGGACGGTTCTCCAACGCTGACGGGAGGCGAAACCCGTGCTCGACCAAGGTGGATTTACGCGAACGGTCGCCAGCGTACATGGCCCCGATCTGGGGCATGGTCACATGACTCTCGTCGACGAACAGCAAAAGGTCCTTGGGGAAGAAGTCGATCAAGCAGAACGGACGCTCTCCGGGCTTTCGACCCGACAGATGCATGGAATAGTTTTCGATGCCATTGCAGAATCCGACTTCTTGCAGCATCTCCAGGTCGTAGTTGGTCCGCATGCTGATTCGCTGAGCTTCCAGCAGCTTGCCTTGCGACTCGAACGCCTTCACCCTATCCTTCAGCTCCGCTTTGATGAAGCCGACCGCCCGCTCCATTTTTTCCCGCGTAGTGACGAATTGATTCGCTGGATACAAATCGAATTGCTGCAAGGACTGAAGGGCATTGCCGCTGACCGGATCGAACTCGGAGAGTCGCTCGATCTCATCGCCCCAAAACTCCACTCTGAGCCCTTTTTCCAGATAGGCCGGCATGATGTCCACCACATCGCCGCGCACGCGAAAGCGACCGCGTTCCAGGCTGATGTCGTTTCGTTCGTAGAGGATCTCCACCAATCCATTGAGCAACGCGTCGCGACCGTACTGCTCGCCGACTCTCAGGGGAATCATCAGCTCCTGAAAGTCCTCCGGCGAACCAAGTCCATAGATGCACGAGACACTGGCTACTACGATCACATCCCTTCTGCTGATCAAGCTGCTCGTAGTTGAAATCCTTAGACGATCGATCTCGTCATTGATGGAGGAGTCCTTCTCGATGTAGGTATCGGTCGAAGGCACGTACGCCTCGGGCTGGTAGTAGTCGTAGTAGCTGACGAAATACTCTACCGCGTTTTCCGGAAAGAAGCGCTTGAATTCCGAATACAGCTGGGCTGCCAAAGTCTTGTTGTGCGAGATGACGAGGGCCGGACGGTCGAGACGAGCGATGATATTGGCCATGGAAAAGGTTTTGCCCGAACCTGTGACTCCGAGAAGCGTCTGATAGCGATTTCCCTGCTCGATCGATCGCACGATCGACTCGATCGCCTCCGGCTGGTCGCCCATCGGTTCGTAGTCAGCGTTGAGCTTGAATAGTCCCATTGCAAATCCCTCGCCAGCGAAAGCCTAAGACCTCGCCACTTCTTCCTGAGTATCCGAATTGTAAATCGATTCGTCCAGCTGCCCCTCTCCCTTCGCGACGATGCAGGTCACGGCGGCGTCGCCCGTCACGTTGACCGCTGTACGAATCATGTCGAGGATGCGATCTATGCCAATGATCAAGCTGATCTTCTCGATCGGAAGCCCTACTTGATTCAAGACCATGGTGAGCATGACCAGGCCCACGCCCGGCACGCCCGCGGTCCCAATGGACGCCAACGTGGCCGTCACGATCACCATCAGCAGTTGGCCGATCGTCAGATCCACTCCGGAAATCTGCGCTATGAAAATCGTGGCCACCCCTTGCATGATCGCGGTGCCGTCCATGTTGATGGTGGCGCCGAGAGGAATGGTGAAGGATGCTGTCGAGTTGTTTACGCCCAGCTTCTTCTCCGCCGTTTCCAGAGTGACCGGTAGCGTGGCGTTGCTGCTCGCGGTGCTGAAGGCGAAAATCTGGACCTTGTAGAAGTTCTTGAGAAACCGAATCGGACTGAGCCCGCTGAGAAGCTTGAGCAAGCTTGGATAGACGATGACCGCGTGCAGCACGAGGGCGAGAATGACCAAGAAGAAATACCGGCCTAGCTGCCAAATGGCGTCCACCCCTTCGACCGCGAACACCACCGTGATCTTCGCGAAAACGCCATACGGAGCGATCAGCATCAGGATCATCACCAGTTTGAGCACGATCTCGTTGAGATCAGTGAAGATCGACAAGATCCGCTGTCCTGGCTTTCCGGATACGACGATGGCCAAGCCGAAAAGGATGGAGAAAACGATCACCTGAAGCATGCTTCCTTCCGCCATGGCTTGAACTGGATTGGTGGGAAACATGTTTGTAATGACTTCCCAAATACTCGGCGCTTCAGTGATCGATATCGAATCGGTCGTTTCCGCTACCGCGACACCTTGGCCGGGCTTGAAGATAAACGCCAATCCCATGGCCAGGCTAATGGCGATGCAGGTGGTCAGCAGGTAGAGCCCCATGGTCTTGATCCCGATCTTGCCCAGCTTTCTCACGTCGTCCATGGCGGCCGTTCCGCATACGAGCGAGACGAACACGAGGGGCACGACCAGCAGCTTTAGCGAGCGCACGAAGATATTTCCGACCAGATCGAAGACTCCTTCGATAAAAAGAGAGGAAATCCACTCGTTCTTTTGCAGGCCGCTGAAATTCAGGGCGAGGCCGAGGATCAGACCAAGGCCCATTCCGATTAGGATATTGCGAGTGAGCTTAGCGTTGGAAATCTTCATTGCAGGCGTAGAAGGGATCTTGGGTGCGAAGCCTGATCAGGCAAACAAATCGTGTACCACTTGCAGGTTCAGTTCTTCGAAGCTGCTTGCAGCAAGGCTCACGCCATGCTCGCGCAGGCTTTCGATCGGGTTGGTCGTCGCTAAGCCGACCACTTTCATCCCGGCTCGCTGCCCTGCTTCGATGCCCGAAAAGGAGTCCTCGAAAACCACGCAACGACTCGGTTCGACACCAATCTTGGCAGCCGCCTTGAGAAATACCTCCGGATCGGGCTTTCCGTTCCCCACGTCGTCGGCAGAGACCACATCGTCGAAGCGCCCTTCCAATCCGATCAATGACGTCACCGCGTCGATGTTCCTGCGTGGCGTCGAGGATCCAACGCAGGCCCGAAATCCCGCCGCCTTCAGCTCCTTGAGAAAAGACGCCACGCCCGGCAGCGGACTCAGACCTGTCTCGGCTACGATTTCGCGGTAGAACTCTTCCTTTCGCAGGCTGAGTCGCTCGATTTCCTGAGGGTCATCGGTCCACTTCAGCAGATTGGGAATGATGAAGCTGTTCTTCTTGCCGAATCCGTCCTTGAAGTGCCCAGGATAGAGGGCGAGCTCTTCCACCTCAGCCAGCCGGTCCCAGCTCAATTCATGCTGTCGAGACGAATCTACGACTACGCCATCCCAATCGAAGATGAACCCAAATTCAGTTCCCATATCCTTAGCACCGCGCTTCACGATGGATTTGGCCAGACCAAAGGAGGCGTATTCACACGCCAAGCACCTTCAGCAGCGATCCCCAAAGACCGGACCAGAAGCGGCCGGCTTTCGTTTCGGTTTCTTTGGAGATCTCTTCGCAGACGAACATTCCCCTCCCGCGAAAGACGTCGTCAAACAGCGGATTGAATCCCCGGAAATAGCTCCAGAAGGTCTCCGCCCGAACCGCTCCATAGGTCAGATCCGGAGTGAAGCCCAGCGTGGAAATCTGGTTGGTTCGTCGCCCTTTGCCCTCCGGTGTATCCAGGACCTCGAAGCGCACACCGCGGACGCCTTTGACCAGCAAGGCGCAGGGACCTTTGAAAATGAAGTAGCGAAACTGAAGCGTCAGCCAAGATTGAGGGTGAAACAAACGCCACCTGCGATCGATGGACACCGGCTCGCCATGGTAGGAAACCACTGCTACGATGCTGCTGGGACGCAACACCAAGCGGCCTCCTTCGGGCAGCTCCACGCTGGCCAGCTCGAAGTCCGATTCGCTCTGCGACGAGACGGTGAGCTGCCCGCTCGTTTCTCCGGAAGAGAACTCCACGAGCTCTACCAAGCCTGCGGCGAGGCAGGTGGCCGGTATCGACCAGTTCAATACGAAACGCGTTTTCTTAGGCAGTCCTTCGTCCGAAGCTTGCAGAAACGACTCGCGCACCCACGCCTTTTGGCCGGGCTGCAGCGCGATCTGCGTCGACACTCTGCTTTCCGAGATTCGAGGCGTAGGGCTTGCTTGCGTTTGCAGGCGAATAGGACCGCCGAGAGAAAGCAGCGGAGCCCAAAGATAAAAGGCGAAAAGCTTCCAAGCCACCGGCAAAGCGATGGCGCTGGCAACGCCTACGATCAGGTAAGGTTTCAGCGAAGACCACGATTCCTGCAGCGTATTCACAAAACCTGACTCGGCCCCTTCCAAGCTGGCTATCTCTCGCTCGAGCTCCTTGGCCCTTTCGGTCAGGCTGACGCGGCGGATTCTGAGGCCGGACTGTTCCTCCACGAGCTTCGCCTGCTCTTCCAACAGGCGCTGCCGTTCCGCTTTTTCCTGAGCCAGCCGACGCTCGTTCTCCGTGCGTTCCTTGCTGTTTTGAGTGAAAAGTCTGGTGATGCGTTCCAGTATTCCGTCCAGGTACTCGATCGCCCGGTTCGCCGCCTCGAGTTTCCGGCGGTTATCCTCGATGTCCTGGCCGAGAGCGATCAATCGCTGGTGAGCCGATTCGAGCTCGCCATAGACTTCCGTGGCATGCTGACGCAGTGTCACGAGTTCTCCGATACGCTGACCTTCCGCTTCGTAGCTGCGCGTCGCGAAGATCCATAAGGCGAAAGCTCCGACCGCGATGGCGATAGCGATTCCAAATACCAGACCTTTTCCGACGAGCCACTTGGCAATCTTGAGGAGAAAAAGGGGCATGGCAGTCGTTCGAACTCGGACGCGTACCCTAGGAGAGCTCGAGTTGCTTAGACACGAAATCCAAGAGGGTCTGCAGCGACTCCTCCACGCTCTGGGCCTCCGTATCGATCACGAGGTCGGAGTCCTCAGGCTCCTCGAAACCGGAGTCCTTGCCAGTGAAATCGGGCACCAAGCCCTGTTCCACCTTGGCGTACAGGCCCTTCACATCGCGCTGCTTGCAGGTTTCGAAGGAGGCTCGGACGTAGATCTCAATCAGGTTCTCCTTGCCGATGACATCCCGGGCCAATGCCCGCAAATTTGCGGTCGGGGTGATGAAGGAGTTTATCGCGATCAGTCCGGCATCCTGGAAAAGCTTCGAAACCTCGGCGATGCGTCGGATGTTCTCCTGACGATCGTCGTCGCTGAAGCCCAGACCCTTGTTGAGCCCGGTACGGATATTGTCGCCGTCGAGCACGTAGACGTGTTTCCCCGCCGAGTACAGCGCCTTCTCCAAGGCGATCGCCAAGGTGCTCTTGCCTGAGCCGGATAGACCGCAAAGCCAAACCACTTTTCCCCGCTGCCCCAGCGAACGCTCACGGTCCTCTTTTTTCAGCAGACGATCGGATATTGGATGAATATTCTCACTCATAAGCTTGCCTCGACTATTTCATTCTCACGCCCCTTCGCAAGTAAAGACTCCCCGTGGAAAACGCTCATCGCCCCTCGGATCGATTGGTTTCCAGCATTTCCCTAAGCTGCAAAAGGCGCTGTCGCACCACGGGCTTCATGGCGGAAAGCTCGTCATCCGGCAAAGAGTCGTAGTGATCGCTCAAATACCGATAGGCCTCCGCGATCTGCCCGTCCTTGACCAATAGCTCAGCGTACACGCGACAGACGAAATAGGGCACGCCTTCGGTGTCGACCGCCTCGGCGAAACTCATGATCGCCGCATCGAGATCGTCGAGCTTCCTCCAGTATATCGTCCCCTTCTCCACCCAGTACTGCGGTGTTTGCGCGATGTGTCTCGGAGCCTTTTCCAGAAATGCGAGCGCCTTGCGAGCGTAGCGGCGTCGGATCGCTATGCCCTGCTCGGTCTCGAACAGGCTCTCCGCAAAGTCGTCGCCCACTTCCCAGACCGGCATGTCATTGGCTAGAATGCGCGCCCCATCGATCCAAAAGAACTCCGAGTGCGGGTTCAAAGCCACCGCCAACTCGAGCTTTCGCAACACGTCTTCCGTCCTTCTGTATTGCCAATCCGAGTACATGCTAACCCATACCATATTGGCCGCGATGACGCTGTATCCGCCAAGAGCGGCGATTGAGACCCCTTCGCCGAGTCCCGCAGACAGCGTGGAAAGATCCCTCGCCCTGGTCTCTTGCAGTCGATGGTCTTCGACCACCGGAGCCGTGGCCCAGCCCAGAAAGAGCGAGCCGACTGCCCAAACCAGAGTTAGCTTAACCTTATAATTCACGATTCTTGAGGGCCGCAACGGCGAGAACGCTATAGAAAACTGAATACAGGAGGCCATAGCCTGCAAGCTGGAGGATCTGTCCCGCGCTCGCCGCGTTTCCTTCGATAAGCTGCGACCCAAGCTCGAAGGCGCGTAGATCCGGTACCAGGTAGGCCGCGAGTTTCAGAATGATGGAACCCACGGCGCTGCCTCGGGCGGCTTGCTCGATGAAAACGTCGTGGAGCTGCCCCAGGATCCAGAAGAAGCCGCCCATGAAAACTGCGAACAGTTGCGAACTGGCGTAGCTGGCGAAAAACGCCGTGACGCTTGCCAGCACCATCAAGCGAATGCACTGGAGCCCGGCAAACAGGGCGATGTCGCCTGCCCCGACAGCTTCACCCACCGCGTAGGCTTGCGCTGCCGTTTCGCCGATCTGCGCGGCCCGAATCCATACCGCCAAAACGGTGGACAGGGCGAGAATGCCAACGAAGCAGCAGATGGTGGCCCAGGCCCCCAGCAGTTTGCCGCATAGAAACTCGCCTCTACTCACCGGCTTGGCCAAAAGCGGCATTAGCGTGCGCTGCTCGATCTCGCCGTACACCAGCTGGGCTGTCACCACCACGGTCATGATGGAACCGAGCAAGGTCATGCTGCCAAAGCCGAAGTCCGCGATGAATTCCAGCTCCGATGCGCCAAGGTTGAACTCCTGGAAGAAAAGACCGGCTCCGAGGGAAGCGACACCGGCGAAGGCAAGAAGCAGAAACAGCCTCATGCGAATCGCCTCGCGAAAGGTGTTAGCGAAAATCGCGGAAACTCGGATTGCTCGCGACCCGTTCACGCCTCGCTCTCCCTCTCCTCGTCGTTCTCCACAAGATCCCGGAACAAGGCGTCGAGACTGATTCCCTGAGGGGTGACCTTTCCTCCCGCGGCCGTGGCCCTTCTCTCCAGTTCCTTGCTGGTCTCCGCATCGATTCCCTCGATGCGAAGGCTGGTCCGATCGCCCGTGGCCAGCAGCTCGTCCAGGGAGCCCTCCGCAAGCAAACGCCCCTTGTTCATGATGCCGACTCGATCGCACACGTCTTGGACCTGGGCCAGAAGGTGCGAGCAGAGCAGGATCGATTTCCCTTCCGCTTTGAGACGTCGAATGAAGTCGCCAACCTCCGCGGCGCCGACCGGATCGACCCCCGCAGTGGGTTCGTCCAGGATCAGAATCTCAGGGTCGCCAATGAGCGACTGGGCGAATCCCAGCCGCTGCAGCATCCCTTTGGAGTAGGCCCCGACCTTGCGTGACGCGGCGTCGGAAAGGCCAAAATCCCGCAAAAGCTCGCGGCATCGCGACTCCCTCCGGCACCGCGGCACTCCGAGCAGTTTCGCATAAAAAAGCATCAGCTCCAATCCGCTAAGAAAACGATAGTAGTACGGGGCGTCCGGCAAGTATCCGACCTTTGATCGCGTCAAGCGATCGGAAGGAGCGTTGCCCAGAATCCGGCAGCTGCCGCTGGTAGGCTGCGAGAGCCCTAGCAGAATCTTGATCGTCGTGCTCTTTCCGGAGCCGTTCGGTCCGAGGAGGCCGAAGACCGAATTTCTTTCGATGGTCAGGTCGAGATGGTCAACCGCCCTCAAGTACCGACCCTTTTCCGATAGCGAAAAGTCCTTGGTGAGGCCCTTGATTTCAATGACGGCAGACACTCAGCGAATAGTTTTAGGCGATGCGAAAATCCCTGAACTGACGCTCGCGGCGCCCCACGTTCAACTCCGTTTTCCTCACGTAGGCGTCCAGCTCGTCCTCCACGTTGGCTACCAGCTGTCGGCACTCGTCCTCCTCGCCTTCCACCTGCAGCTCCACGCGTCCGTCCGCTAGATTCCGCACGAAACCAGTGACCTCGTACCCCTTCGCAAGTTGCGTCGTCGAGTAGCGAAACCCTACCCCTTGCACATGGCCCGAAAAATGGGCCACCAGGAAGAACGTTGAATCGATATCGCTCATAAGCCCCTAAGCTACAGGAATAAGCGAATGTTACCAGCGTAAACGCTCCATCTCGGGGTATTCCCTTTTGCTTGGTTAAGGGTCTCTACTTGCGCCCAATTCTATGCGAATAATTACTGTCACAATTCGGTTGCATTGGCGGTTGGGGGGTCGTAACTTCCGCCGTCTTTGTTAAAAAGCCTGTTAAGAAGATATGGGAAATTACGAGCACGACAGTGACCCGAACTCCGACTGGGATGACAGCTGCGAATCCGACTGGACCGAGTTCAACTGGGAGCACTATCTCCAGCGCGAGGACAAGGAAATCGCGAAGTACCAATCTCTCTACAACAAACTGATCCGCAGCCCGAACCGGCTCGACGAAGTGGCCCTCTACATGGGCTGGCAGCAACGGGCCCCCGAGATCGAGGATGAGGAAACGGTTGATCAGGAGGATGTCGCCTATGAGGCGGACCAGCAGCCGTACACCATCCACAAGCACCCGCTTTTCGTATCGAGCAAGGCCCTGCATGGATGGCTGCTCGAGCAGTGGAGCAGGCACATCGCCCTCGCTGGCGAACAGTTGCCCGCCCAGCACGCGCTTTCCCTACAAACCGCCCTTATGGAGTCAGATCAATACGGTCTCTTGGCTGTCACAGCCCTAGATCTGAATGACTTCGCCCTCGCCATCGCTTACTTCAAGCGAGGCATGGTATCCATCAACAAGGCCTTCGCCTTGTTAGCCAAATTCGAAAGTCTCGAGATCGAGCCGCTGAACCGCTACGTCAGCAACGCGCGCATCCGTCTCTTCGACATTCGTGAAATTTGGCTGAGAGTCTCTTCCGATTGTCGAACGACGATCGCAAGAGGTTCGGACGAAGATTGAGCGCGCCCCCACCTCGCTCTGCTTCGATCCTCGTCGTCTCTTGATCCTCCTTAGCGCCAACAATGACTCTTCGAAAACTTAAGACTGCTCGCAGAGAGCCGTCGGCATTTTCTCCCGAGCGGAGTAAGATTCGCTCGCTGCTGAGAAAGGCCTCGCGTGGAAACGCGCTTTCTTTCGTCCTCGCTACCGCCTCGTATTCGAACCTAGTTTCCGAATACCTGTACGTCGCCGGCATCACCAGCCACTCGCGGCGCATGTTCGAGGTGCAACGCGTCCTCTCCGACTGCTGGAGGTATCTCCCCTACACTCGGCGCGTCTCCGACTTCGAGCGCTTCCTTCAAGTTCGCCTGGAGCGCTACCCGCTCGAGCGCGAATGCTCCTTCGCCGGAGAACACCTGCCGCTGAACGAGCTCACCCACGAGGAACGCTTCCTTCTCGTGGCGCGCATTTTTGGCGGATGGAGCCACAAGTCGCTACGCCTCGCCTTGCGCCTGTCGAAACGCGAACTCTCCGAGGCCCTGATGAGCCTCAAGTGCAAGCTGGTCGGATTCCGCCTGGACACGCTCAAGGCCTCCGAGCTGGCTCAAGTCCTGCGCGTGAGCGAGTTGCTGGAAGGCGAGCTCACCGACAAGCAGGCACGCCATACGGAAAAGGAGCTCCGCGAATGCTACCACGCCCACCAATTCAAAGCGGATTGGCTCTCCTACCGCTGCGAGTTGGCCGATCTACGCCTTTCGATGTGCATGACCGAGGCCGATCAGAACGAGCTGAGCGAACGCATCTCGCAGCTTATCCGCCAGCAGCCAATGGAAAAACCTGGATTCACCGACAGCGTGATAAACCAGTTTTCCTTCGTGCGCGTCCCCACTCCCTAGTTGTCTTATCAACACCTTCAAACGATGAAAGCGCGTCCCTATGCGGACGCGCTTTTTCGCTTGTGTAAACAGTCCTTGGCTCGCCTCAGCGATCGGTGGAGCGAAATCGACTAGCTGCTCAACCGCCTTAGCGGAAGAGCAAGGTCGGCAAGCGACAGTCGCGCAGGATCTCCGTTGTGGTGCTTCCGATGATCAGGTGTCGGATCCGAGAGTGTCCGTAGGCTCCCATGATCAGCATATCGATCCCGCTTTCCTGAGCATAGCGAGCGAGGGCCTGCGGCACGATTCCGTGCAGCATCTGGCAAACCACTTCGATTCCAGCCGACTTCAGCTCGGCCTCGGCCTTCTTGAGGTCAGCAAGCGTGTCGGACTCGTCGTCGTTTCTCGCCACGCTCGCCAGATGCAGCTCAACATTAGCGAAGAGTCGCGTATCCTTCAGGTAAGCGATCGCCGCATGGCAGCTCTCCACATTCTGATAGGCGAACAACACCTTTTCCACCTTCTGGAAACTTCGTGAACTCACTAGGCAAGGACGCTCCGCGGCCCGCACCACTCGCTCCATGGTGGAGCCAAGATGCTCGGCCGCGAAATTCGCGTTTTCGCCCCGCTTCCCCACCACGATCAATTCCGAGTCCTGCTCCAGCTCGCTGAGCGAATCCACGAGGAAGCCCGTCTTATGGCTCGTCGAGATTTCGCCCTCGAAGCCGCTCTTGCGGATGGAGCCGACGCCCTGTTCGAGGATGATTTTCGCCTTGCGATCCTCCAGTGACTGAAGCTCCCCCATGATGGACTGGTACGGCTGCAGCCCGAGGCTGCCGCTCAAGTCGGCGATGAAGGGAACTTCGAACTGGCGAAGATCCGTAACGTAGACCACTTCGATCGCGGCCCCCAATTCGCTCGCCGCCCAGCCTGCGTATTCGCAGCAGCTTTGCGAGTACTGGGAACCATCGATGCAGACGAGGACCTTGTTCATATCGCCTTCCTACAAAACGGTGTTGTTGGGCACGACCGTGTTCTTGCTCACGATCACGATCCCGTCGCGCACGAACACGCCGTTTTTCTCGTACATGTCGGGCTTGCCTTCCGGGTTCAGTTTCACGTTGTCGCCGATGCGAGCTCCCTTGTCGATGATGGCGTTCTTGATCTCGCAATTGAGGCCGACGCCGACATCCGGAACGCCGTTTTCGCGATTGCGGCGACGTTCCTCCGAGCTTTCGAACTCGTCCGCCCCCATCATGATCACATTTTCCAATCGGGTGCCTTCGCGCAGCACGGAGCGAATGCCGATCACGCAACGCTTAAGGTAGGAATCGGTGATGATGCAGCCGTCGCCAACGATCACGTGATTGATGGAGCAGCGGTTGATCTTGCTAGCAGGCAGGTATCGAGCTCTCGAGTAGACCGGTCTGCCGCGGGAGAAGAAGTTGAACAGCGGCATCGGATCCGCTAGCTGGAGATTCGCATCGAAAAACGCTCGTACCGTTCCGATGTCTTCCCAGTACCCTTCGAAAATATGGGCCGCCAGCTTGCCTTTGCCTAGCAGCGACGGGATGACTTCCTTGCCGAAATCCGTCATCGAATTGTTGAGGGCATCGATCATGGTCTCGCGGTTGAAGACGTAGATGCCCATGGAAGCGAGGCAGCACTTCTTGCTTTGCGTCGACTTCAGATTCGCCCCTAGGCTATCCGGAATCTCCAGACTCTTGATAACCGCAGGATCCTTCGGCTTTTCGACGAATTCTATGATGTTGAGCTTCTCGTCCACGCGCATCAGCCCCAGGCCTTCCACCGAATCGGAGGGGAACGGGATCGCGGCCACCGTCACATCGGAGCCGCTCTGGATATGCTCCTCGAGGATCTTCTGGTAATCCATGCGGTACAGCTGGTCGCCTGAGAGAATCACCACATAGTCGTAGTCGCTGCCCGTGAAGTGGTGGATGTTCTGCCTCACCGCATCCGCCGTGCCCTGATACCAACTGTCGCCTTTCTCCGTCTGCTCAGCGGAGAGGATGTCCACCGTGCCGCCCCCGAACGGGTCGAATCGGTAGGTCTCCTGTATGTGTCGGTGCAAGGATGCCGTGTTGAACTGCGTCAGCAGATAGATGTTGTTGATGCCGGAATTCAGGCAATTGCTGATGGGAATATCGACCAGTCGATATTTTCCTGCAAGCGGCACTGCTGGCTTGCAACGTTCTTTAGTCAATGGGTAGAGCCGAGTTCCTCGTCCACCACCCATAATTACGGCAATAGCTTTTTTCTGCATCTGAGATCCTTAGCAAGTTCGGTATCAGTAACTTCCGACTGGTAACCTAATCGACTTGCGGCAATCCACAACTCCAAAACCGAATTGCTAAGGTGAAAATACCGCGACGCCTGTCTCCGCCCGAGGCCAGCGGTCCATATCCAAATTGGCGTTTCCGAGACGGAACGCCTCAGATTTCGTTCAAAGCGTTGATGCGATCGTAGACCAGTTTCGCGGCGGTCTTGACCGCGCTGCGGGTGGACTTCACCTGCAGCCACTCCAACTGAGTGGAAAGGATCGCCTTCACGTTGGGCCTGAGGTCCTCCGAGCTGCCCTTGGTCTGCATGGGCGGCAATCCCGCCAGCTCCCGAATCCGATGTATGTTGGTGAGCTGGAAAAGCATGAAATCCCGAATGCTGACCTTGCTCTCGGAATCCACTGGGCATCCCGCGTCAATCGAAAGCTGCACCCAACCGCGGGAACACTTCAGGCGCGTGGCGATTTCATCGATAGTCAGAGGTGATTCATCGGCCTTCTGCATGGGTACCAAATGTCCCACAGGGCGCCTAAAGTGTAAAGACTTTGTAAACAAGAATGCAGCCTAAGGCGATCCCTGATGGCGCAAAACGAAAACGCCGCCTCCTGGGGGGGGAGGCGGCGAAAGAGAATTCGTAATTCGAAAGACGCTTGGCGAGTCTAGCGAATCATGCCCGCGGCGACGGTCTCGTTGGTGAAGGCGTCGACGAGGATGAAGGAGCCCGTCACGCGATTCGCCTTGTAGCTGTCGTAGCAAAGCGGAGACGCGGTACGCAGCGTGATGCGGCCGATGTCGTTGAGCGTGAATTGCGTGTCGTCCTCGATCTTGCGCAGGGTGTTGATGTCGACCTTGTACTTCACGTCGCGAATCAGGGCCTTGGCCTCCTTGGCGCAGTGACGGATGAGGAACTTGCCGCGCGGGTTCATCGGTTTCTCCGAAAACCAGCAGATCATGGCATCGATGTCCTGATCCACCTTCGGCGGGTTGTTCGGCTTGGCAATCATGTCGCCCCGGCTGATGTCGATCTCGCGGTCCAAGGTGATCGTCACGCTCAAGGGCGAAAACGCCTCCTCGAGCTCGCCGTCAGCGGTGTGCACCCCTTTGATCTTGGCTTCGAAGCCGGAGGGATAGACCACCACGTCGTCGCCGGGCTTGAACACGCCTCCTGCCACACGTCCCGCGTAACCTCGGAAATCGTGATACTCGTCGCTGTGCGGACGGACGACCCACTGCACTGGCAGGCGCGAATCGACGTGGTTGGCGTCTGGACCGACGTAGACCGTTTCCAAATGGTACAACAAGGTCGGTCCCTTGTACCAAGGCATGTTGGCAGAGGTATCGACCACGTTGTCGCCCTTCAAGGCGCTAATCGGAATGAAGGAGACTTCCACGATGTTTCCAAGGCGGGAGGCGAACTGCTTGAAGTCCTCCCGGATCTTGTTGAAGACCTTCTCGTCCCAGTCCACCAAGTCCATCTTGTTGACCGCGATCACCACGTGCTGGATGCGCAACAGGTTGGCGATAAAGGAGTGGCGGCAGGTCTGCTCGATCACGCCCTTGCGGGCATCCACCAGGATGATGGCGAGGTTCGCCGTGGAGGCGCCGGTCACCATGTTGCGGGTGTACTGAATGTGGCCCGGAGTATCCGCGATGATAAACTTGCGGCGTGGCGTCGCGAAGTAGCGATAGGCCACGTCGATGGTTATTCCCTGCTCTCGCTCCGCCCGAAGGCCATCGGTCAGAAGGGCGAGATTCACGTTCTCGTCGCCGCGTTGCTTGCTGGTGCGTTCGATCGACTCAAGCTGGTCCTCGAAGATCGCCTTCGAGTCGTACATGAGTCGACCGATCAAAGTCGATTTTCCGTCATCGACGGATCCGGCGGTGGTGAACCGGAGCAAATCCATATCGAGATATCCGTTGGAGTCGGAGCTGTTTTCTGCGCTCATAGTCGTGCTGTGTCAGTTTGCTGTTTCGCTCGTATTCTTGCTTCGATGGGCACGGATCAGAAATACCCCGCCTTCTTGCGGTCCTCCATGGCGCTCTCGCTGCGCTTGTCGTCGGCTCGGTTGCCACGCTCGGTTTGGCGGGCGGCGGCGACTTCCTCGATGATCTTGTCCATGGTGTCCGCGTCGGACTCCACCGCCCCGGTGATCGTGGCGTCGCCCATGGTGCGGAAACGGATGCGGCGCGTCTCGACCTTTTCGCCGTCGCGCGGCTGCACGAACTGAGATACCGCCAAAATCGTGCCGTTGCGGATCACGATCTCGCGATCGTGAGCGTAGTAGAGACTGGGCAGCTCGATGTTCTCATGCTTCATGTACTGCCAGACGTCCATTTCGGTCCAGTTGCTCAAAGGGAAGATCCGGAAATGCTCCCCCGGGCTCATGCGGCCGTTGAAGATGTTCCAGAGCTCCGGACGCTGGTTTTTCGGGTCCCATTGGCCGAACTCGTCTCGGTGCGAAAAGAAGCGCTCCTTGGCCCGAGCCTTCTCTTCATCGCGACGAGCGCCGCCCAGCGCTGCGTCGTACTGCCCCTCTTCAAGGCAGTCCAGCAGCGTTTGGATCTGCAGCATGTTGCGGCTGGCGTTCGGCCCCTTCTCCTCGATCACCCGACCTTCCTTCAAGGCCTTCTCCACCGAAGCCACCACCAGATTGGCCCCCAGCTCCTTCACCAGGTCGTCCCGGTACTGGATGGTCTCCGGAAAGTTGTGTCCCGTATCCACGTGCAGCAGAGGGAACGGGATCTTGGCAGGCCAAAAAGCCTTCTTCGCCAAGTGGGTCATTACGATCGAGTCCTTGCCTCCCGAAAACAGAAGGACAGGTCGCTCGAATTGAGCCGCAGTCTCGCGAAGGATGTAGATCGCTTCGCTCTCGAGCTGCTTGAGATGAGTGACGGTATAGTCGTGCATGATTTCTTGCCTAGAGTTCGATTCCAGTTGGTTCTCTACAGATTAAATCTTTAGTCAAGTACCTAGTTTATATAAGTTTTAGACTTGAGGGCACGTTGAGTCGCTTCCGCCGCACGGATGAATCGGCGGGCAGCCTCCTCCAGATCCGCTTTCTGCAGCACCCCGAAGCTGAGTCGTATCTTGTTGCTTCTCTTGCGGTTAGCATCGCATAAGTCACCTGGCACATACATCACGCCAGCTTGGGTGGCATGCGCGTGAAACACCGAATCGAAATCAGTTTCTATGCCACTCGGAGCGTTCACCCAAATATAGAGCCCTCCCCTAGGCTCCTCCCAGGCCCAACCATGAGGCCCGAGCCCCTGAAGCAAGGTTTGGTGCAAACAGAGCATTTTTTCGTGGTACGATTGGCGCAGCGTTTCGAGGCGTTGATCAAACAAGCCCTTCTCGAACACCCTGCACAGGATCGCCTGCGCATAATTGACCGTTCCGAAGTCCTGCTGCCCTTTCACGGCCAGCATGCGATTGAGCCAGTCGCGATGGGTGCAGATGGCGTAGCCCACCTTCAAGCCGGAGGCGAAGGGCTTGGTCAGCGTCGAGGTGTAGAGCAACGGCACTTGCTCCGCATTGGCTTTTTGAATACAGCTTTCAGCCTCGAAGGGTTGCTTGTAGTAAAGCTCTCGATACGCGGCGTCCTCGAAGATGGCGATGGAGCCGCCATGCTCCGCCAGCAACGAAACGATCGCGTCCTTGCAGTCGGAGCTCACGCTATGTCCGCTCGGATTCGCGAAATAGCTGACCAGGTAGACCGCCTTCACTCGGGCCAGCTCTCCCTTATCGGCGAAGCCCGCGAGCTGCTGGCGCAGTCCCTCGACATCTACATCTCCATCCGAGCCCATGGGCATAGGAACCGCCTCGACCCCTAGTCCACGCAGCATTTCCAAAAACACGAAGTAGGTCGGCTGCTCGACCAGCACCACGTCTCCAGGATCGCAAAGCGTCTGCACGGCGAGGTAGAGAGATTGCTGCGAACCGTTCGTGACGAGGCAATTCTCGGCCGAATAGGCGCCTGGCATACGCCCATCCTGACGTTCCAAGCGCGACACGATCTGCTGTCGAAGCTCCAGGCGGCCTTGATTGGCTCCGTATTGCAGCACGGATCGATTTCCCTCCTCGCCGAGTTCGACCGCGACCTTGGTCACTTCTTCCAGCGGCAAGGTGTCGTTGTCGGTGAATCCGGCAGCTAGGCTGAGGAGTTCCGGTCGCTCAATCGCCATGGTCATCAATCGAGCGATATCCGACTCGACCTGACGGGAACCTAATTGGGAAAATGCAAGAGACATTTCGAGGAGGGAATGCCAGCCGAGCGGCTGGTTGCGAAAACAAAAAAAAGACAGCGGCGACTTTCTCGCCACTGTCTTTCAAACTCAATGAAAGAATTGCTTGCGCCGATCCTAGGCCATCGAAGTCGCCCCATCCACTGCGGGAGGAGGCGTATCCTTGGCGGAGTTCTTGGAAGCCTTCTTTTCCTTTTCCGCAGCTTTCGCCTCAGCAGCGATTGCTTCGTCGAGCTCGGTCTTGGAGGAGATCACCTCCGATCGGATCTCTCCATGCTCTAGGATTTCGTCCACGTGCTTGCCTTCGATCGTCTCGTACTTGAGCAGCGCTTCGGCCAGCACCTCTAGCTCCTTGCGCTTCTCCTCGATCAGCTTCTTGGCCCGTTCGAACTCCTTGTGAATGATGTGGCTCACTTCCTCGTCAATGCGCTCAGCCGTCTTCTCGCTGAAGTGCTGGGTGCGGTTGATCTCGCGACCGAGGAAGATCTGGTCCTGGTTTTCGCCGAAGGCGATTGGTCCCAGGTCGCTCATGCCATAGTGGCAAACCATGTCTCGGGCGATCTTGGTCGACTGGGAAATGTCCGCCTGGGCTCCAGTGCTGTAGTCCCCGGTCACGATTTCCTCGGCGATGCGACCGGCGAGTCCGACCGCGATCATGTCGTGCATCTGGTTGCGTGACTTTCCGAGAACGTCCTTGGTCGGGGCGAACATGGCCATGCCCAGGGCCCGCCCGCGCGGCAGGATGGTCACCTTGTGCAAGCGCACGTCCTTGTCCTTCAGAATGGCCCGCACCAGGGCGTGGCCCGCTTCATGGTACGCGGTGGAGCGCAAATCCTCTTCGTCGACGACGCGTCGGCGCTCCCGGCCAAACGAAATCTTGTCGCGGGCTTCATCGAGGTCGATGTTCTCCACGCAGTCCTTGCCCTTGCGAGCGGCAGTCAGCGCGCCCTCGTTGAGCAGGTTCGCCAGATCGGCGCCTGCAAACCCCGGGGTCACGCGAGCGATCGCCGATAAATTCACTTCGTCGCTTAGACGGATCTTCTTGGCATGCACCTGTAGGATTTCCTCGCGGCCCTTCAAGTCCGGCAGGTCCACCACCACTTGGCGGTCGAAGCGGCCAGGACGGAGCAGAGCCTTGTCGAGAACGTCCGGACGGTTGGTCGCTGCGATCATGATGACACCTTCGGTGGTGTCGAAACCATCCATCTCGACCAGCAAAGAGTTCAACGTTTGCTCGCGCTCGTCGTTTCCGCCGCCAAGTCCAGCTCCACGCTGGCGACCGACGGCGTCGATTTCATCCACGAAAATCAAGCAAGGGGCGTTTTTGCGGCCCTGCTCGAACATGTCGCGCACTCGGCTGGCTCCTACGCCCACGAACATTTCCACGAAGTCCGAGCCGCTGATGGAGAAAAACGGCACGTCCGCCTCGCCGGCCACCGCTTTCGCGAGCAGCGTCTTACCGGTACCGGGCGGGCCGACCATCAGGATGCCCTTGGGAATCTTGCCGCCCATGCGCTGGAACTTCTTAGGGTCCTTCAGGAAGTCGATCACTTCACGCACCTCTTCCTTCGCTTCGTCGCAGCCTGCCACGTTGGCGAAAGTGACCTTGTCCTTTTCGCGAGTGAGCAGCTTCGCTTTGCTCTTGCCGAAATTGAGAGCTCCCTTGCCCGCCATGCGCAATTGACGGACGAAGAGGAAGTACAGCAAGCCGATGACGAGGATGAACGGAATGATGCCCGCCAGCAGCTGAGGCAGGAAGGTGTTGGGACTCGACTCGGCGAACAGGCCGCTAGACTGCAGAATGTCGTAGTTGGACTCCGACAGGCGCCCCTTTGCGATGAAGGCCCGATTCGGGTTCATGGGCGTCCCGTCGGGGCCGACGCTTGACATCTCCGACTCCGGGAGACGCATCGTGCCCACGATTTCGTACCAGTCCGAACCGCCGTTAGGCATCGGAGATATTTTGCCGCCAACGATGCGACCCTCCTCGGTCAACGAAATGACCTGGGCCATCGAGATCGGATCCGCGTTCCCCGTCTTGCTCGACTGGAACCAGATGGTTAGCATCACTGCTATGATAGCCACCCAAATAAGGATGACCTTAGGCTGAAAGCGTTCTGGCGGACCTTTTCCGGCACCGCGACGATTAGGACTGTTATTTTCGGGCATTAAGTTTTGAGAAAGCTATTCAAAGTTGAGTCTCATCGGGCGTAAGTCAACCGCAAGGCAACGCAGCTTTCAGCGGTGACAACACGATCCGCGCCAGGCGGCAATCCAGGCGCCCAGACGATTTCCCCCGTCTCCAGCGCGCAAATTGGCAATCGGTCCCTCTCCTCCAGTGGTATCTTACGTTTGATGAATAACGATTTGAGTTTCCTTGGCGACGATTTTCCGTGGGGTTTGAATGCATCGCCCGGGAGCCTACGTCTGACCTCTATGGCGCCGCTTTGTTGCGCCGTCCATTCGATTGTCGCCCCGAGATCGTCGTTATTTTTTCCAGTTTTTAGCCGTAAAAACAAATCCCTACTCACTTCCACCAATTCCGAGGAAAGCGCCGCTCCATCAGGCAGATAGGCCCGACAGCCGTGCGGCAGCCGAAAGCCCTGCCAGGACGAAGCCGATCTACCAGCTGCAGCGAAGATGCCGACGAATTCGCCAGTCACCGATAGCCGAGTTCGCGGCGATACGCTCCACGATTCCTCGATCCGCGCTTCGATAGCTTGCAGTGCTCCATCGGCGATGGGAGCGGGCAACTCGGCGGCCATTTCCTCCGATGCTGCGACGAGTCGGTGCAACAGCCGTCGGCGCACCCCTTGCGGAAACCTCAGCAGAGCCTGCACCGACAGGGACTTAGCATCCGCGTCCCAGGCTTCGCTCCAGGCGGCGTCGCTTAGGGTCTCCAGCGCCTGCCAGTCCTCCTCCAGCAAGGCCCGAGACCGCTTGATTCCCGCCAGCACGGAGGAGCGATCGCAAGCGCTGTTCCATGCTGGCAAAACCGTATCCCGCAAACGACTACGATAGTTTCTACCGCCCTCATTCGACGAGTCCTCGCGCCAGTCGCCGCCCGCGCTCCGCAAAGCGGCGCGAATCTCCTCTCTGCTGAAATCGAGCAATGGTCTCAAAAACTGGATACATCCGTCGGGCTCGGAAACGGGACGTGGAGCGCACAATCCCTGGATGCCGCTCCCGCGCGAAAGCCGCATCAGAATGGTTTCGAGAGCATCGTCGCTGTGATGCCCAGTCACTACCCAAGCCCTTTCCTGGCCGAGCTCGCTCGCTGCGCGTCTAAAAAACGCCAGCCGCGCCGCTCGAGCATCCGCTTCCCTGACAGCATGCGCGGTGTCGCTCCAGGACGCTCGATCGCAAATGAATCGAATCCCGAGTCCTGACGCCAGCTCTGCGGCGAACGACTCGTCCCGATCAGACTCGGCGCCGCGCAATCCGTGATTGAAATGCAGCGCTACCATGTCGCTCGTCCTGCCGCGTCGAGCGAGCGCCGCGAAGGTCCAGAGCGTGGCGAAGACGGAATCGGCGCCGCTGGACAGGGCGACAAATAGGGGCGATTCGGATTCGAGACAGCGACGTACGGCGATTGGAACGCGAGCGTAGTCGTTCTCCAATGACAGACGCTCGGCTATCTTCGACCAATCCAAATCGCCTCGCCTTCTTGCCTAGCGCTTTTCCAGGAACTCCTTGCCCATGTAGGGCACCAGCACATCCGGAATTCGGATACGCCCATCCTCCTGCAGTCCGTTTTCCAGGATCGCTACGAAAACGCGCGGAACCGCAAGCCCCGAACCGTTCAAGGTGTGCAGGATCTCAGGCTTGCCGGTTTCCGCGTTGCGGTAGCGGATCTTGGCCCGACGAGCCTGGAAGGACCCGAAATTGCTGCAACTGGAGACTTCGAGCCAGCGTTTCTGGCCAGCCGCCCAAACCTCAAGATCGTATTGCTTCACGTTGGTGAATCCCATGTCGCCACCGCACATCAGCAGCGTGCGAAACGGCAGCCCGAGTTTCTCCAAAAGACCCTCCGCGTATCCGCGAAGTGACTCCAGCTCATCCATGCTCGTCTCCGGCTTCACCCACTTGAGCAGCTCCACCTTGTCGAACTGGTGAACGCGATTTAGGCCGCGCACGTCCTTCCCGTAGCTGCCCGCCTCGCGACGGAAGCAAGCCGAGTGGCCGCAGCGGTAGATCGGCAGGTCCGCCTCGTCGATTATCTCGTCTCGAAAGAAGTTGGTCAACGGCACCTCCGCGGTAGGAATGGCGTAGAGTCCGTCCTCAACCGTCTGATACATTTGGCCTTCCTTGTCGGGGAGCTGCCCCGTCGCGGTAGCGCTGTCGGCGTTAACGAAAAACGGCACCCCGATCTCCTGAAAGCCAGCGCTGGCCCCTTCGTTGAGGAAAAACGAAATCAGGCTGCGCACCAGGCGCGCTCCATCTCCCACATAAAACGGAAAGCCGGATCCCGTCACCTTGGTGCCGCGCTTGAAATCGAGAATCTGCTCTATCCACTCCAAGTCGTAGTGCGGCGTGTGGAAGCTTTGCTCGCCGGGTATTTCGCCCCACTCGCGCACGGTGACGTTTTCGCTCTCGTCCCGTCCCTCAGGCACGCTTTCATCGGGCAGGTTTGGGATGCTGAGCATGATCTCGGCCCACTGCGCCTCGATTTCGCCGAGCTCAGCGTCCTTGGCCTTCACATCGGCGGAAACCGCTTTCATTTCCTTTACCTTCTCGATGAAGTCAGGACTGCCCTTGGGCAGCTTCGCCATCTCCGCGTTGGCGGCCTTCTGCAGCGAACGCAGCGTTTCGGCCTGGGAAATGAGGTCGCGTCGCTTCTCGTCCAGGGCGAGAATGGCGTCGATATCGCAGTGCAAATGCTTTTTGGCTACGCCGGCGCGGACGACGTCGGGGTTTTCTCTGAGGAGCTTCGGATCGATCATGTTTCGAGGAAAGGGCTACATGTTGCGGCTTCGGCGGGTCCACGCCTTAAAGCAAGCCTTCGCGTTATCTCTCACCCCACCCTAGAGTCAAGCAAAGCTCAGAGTCGCAAGAGCTTTTCCGCCCGGGCGAACACCTCGGGGAGCTCGATTCGGCGCACGTCGCCGTCTGGCGCCATGATCGCCTCCCGCTCCGTTCGCTCGTCGGCATAGGAGCCGCGACGTGCCGGGAGCACGTAGCTGTAGAGCGTCAGGTTCGGCCGCGCGAAGAGATCCGACAGTTGGGCGGGCCCGTTGTCGTTGGCTACGGTCAGGGCAGAGCGTTTGAGAGCTGCGCAAATCTCCGCCCAAGTCAGCTTCCCTTGCAGATCGAAAACGCCATCGGCCAGCTCGATCGTCGACGCCTCCGGTATCATCCCGAGAAGAAACACCTGCAGCGAAGGATCCCGCTCAGCCAGGCGGTTGGCGAGCTCGAACATGCCCGGCCAGGACCGTTCGCGCTTGAAGCGTCCCGGAAACAAGCACACCGCGCGTCCCGAAGACTCGGCGTTGGGCAAAAACGACAATGCGGGCTCCTCGATCAATCGAGGCTCGCCGATCAGGCGCTTGTCCAAGCCGAACACTCGACCGAACTCCAGCATGGAGTCGAGCGCGTGCTCGCTGCCGCAAGCCGGAGGCGAAACCAGTTCTCCATAGCAGACCGTCGCCCCCTCCCGAGCGTCGCTGCGCCCGATCTTGCGGGAGCCGCGAGCGAGCCAGCACATGGCTCCAGTGCGGGCATGTCCTTCGAAATCGAATACGAAGTCGTACCTTTCCCGCCTGAGCTCGCGGGCTAGCGAGAACGCCTTGCCCAGACCGGCGCTGCGGTGGAAGACGATGGTTCGATCCACGCACCGAAAGTTCGACACCAGCGGCTCGTAGAAACGCCTGACCACCCACGTCACCTCGAGCGTTGGCAGGCGCCGCTTGAACGACTCCACCGCTCGCAAGGCATGCGCGATCATGTCCAGCGGGGACGTCATCAAGACGAGAAGCCTCGCGCTGGCTTCCTTCATGGGTTTCCGCGAATCTGCCGCATGGCCTCATACACGGCGATGCCGGCGCTGGTGGAGAGGTTGAGCGAGCGCAGGGAATCGTTGTACTGCGGGATGGTCAGTCGCTGCTCAGGGCCAAGCTGCTCGTGCATCCAATCCGGAACCCCGGCGCTCTCCTTGCCGAAGATCAGGCCATCGCCATCCTCGTATCGGATGTCCCAATACGATCGAGCGCCCTTCGTCGTGAAGAGAAACAAGCGCTTGGGCGCCGCCTCGCTGGCCAGAAACGCGTCCCAGTTTTCATGGTGATGCACGTCGAGCGATTTCCAGTAGTCCATGCCGCTTCGCTTCAAGTGCTTGTCCTTGATGGTGAATCCGAGCGGATGGATCAGGTGCAGCCGCGACTCGGTGATGGCGCAGGTGCGGCCGATGTTTCCGGTGTTTTGCGGAATCTCCGGCTCGAAAAGGACGACGTGCAGCATCGCTTTACTCGCTCAGGGTCACTTGCAAGCCGGCGTTGTCGGCGCTCAGGTCGTAGGCCACGCTCTTCAGTCCCGCCTTTTTGAATACACCTTGCATCGCCTCCGTGACCGAATCCACCGCGCCCTTCCTGCAAGCGCAGAGCACGCTGGATCCGCTGCCGCTGAGCCAGCCGGTATAGGCGCCCGCTTCGATGCCGGAGCGGATCGCGTCGGCGGCGCCAGGGATGTTTTTCAAACGATAGGGCTCGTGCACCAGATCGTGCACGCTGCCTTCGAGGGCTTCGTACTGACCGGAGGACAAGGCTGCCACCACGCAAGCGGCGCTGTTGATGCTGGCGATGGCATCGGCGAAAGGGAGCTGCTTGGGCAGCACGCCGCGGGAGGCGGAGGTCAGCACCTCGAACTCCGGTGCGATCACCACGAAACGCAGCTCCTCTCCGATATCGAACTGAGCCACCGATTCCACCTTCGCAGGATCGGTCACGAAGCGCGAAACGGTGAATCCGCCGAGAATGGAGGCGCTGGCATTGTCGGGATGCCCCTCGAGCTCCGTGATGAGCTCCACATAGTCTTCCCTGTCCCAATCCGAATCAGCCAGCGTAGCCACGCCCGCTAGGATGCCGGCCCGAACGGTGACGCTGGAGCCGAGCCCGCGAGCTTGCGGCACGTCGCCGCGTATCCGAATTCTGACTGCGAACGATTCGATGCCCGACTTTTCGAAAAACCGCGCCACCGTGCGCTGAGCCATCTCGCTCCGCGGAAAAATGTCCGGACCGAAGGCTTCGTCGGCTTCGGCATCCGCCCGCTCCACGCAGATTTCGTTATAGAGAGAAAGGGCCAGCCCTAGAGTGTCGAAACCAGAACCGCAGTTCGAGGTGCTACCGGGGACTTTGCAAATGACGCGCGAGAGGGCTGACATGAGAAGAGGAAGAAAGTGCTGTTGGGAGTCTAGCGCGCTCGGACCGATTTCATCTCCCGGTCGATGTCACGCATTTGGGCTTTCTTCTTCAGGTCCTCTCGTTTGTCAAAAAGCTTTTTGCCCACGCAGATGCCGATCTCCACCTTGATGAGAGCCTCCTTGAAATACATCCGAGTCGGGATGGCGGTCTTGCCGCCGGCCTCCAAGGCGCGTTCTATCTTTCGCAACTCCGACTTCTTGAGTAGCAGCTTGCGCTCGCGGCGAGGGATGTGGTTGTTGATGTTCCCGAAGGCGTATTCGTCGATGTGAAGCCCGTTGATGAAAAACTCGCCTTTGTGGAAGCGGCAGAAGCCCTCCGAGATCTGGGCCTTGCCCGCTCGGATCGACTTCACCTCGGTGCCGGTCAGCGCGATGCCCGCCTCGTAGGTGTCCTCCACGTGGTAGTCGCGGTGCACCTTGGCGTTGCGGATGTCCTGGGGCTTGCCGGACTTCGACCCTTTTCTGCTTTTGGCTGCCATCGTTCGGTGACTCTTCTATCCTAGAAACGAAAAAAGCGCGGCGGACTCAGGTCTACCACGCGTCGCATTCGAAAACCGGTCCGAGCGTCGCGCCCGAAACCGACTCTGCGCTATTCCGCCAGCTCGTAGCTGATCTTGCCCTCGATGATCTCGCGAAGAGCGATATCCTCGGGATTCAACTTTTCGAGCGACTCCACCAATGGGCGGTTGCCGTGGCGCAGCTGACGAACGCGGCGTGATACCACATTGATCAAAATGTTCGGGTCCTTGATGACCTTGCGTGCTTCTTTTATATAATCTTCTCTCAAAGCGAACCTCCGTGAAATTAAGAATCCGCCCTTTTACCTTGCTGCCAACCTGCGTCAAGTGATTATTCGGCAAAGTCTTGCTCCCAATGCCTGCCATGCCCGAATCAGACACCTCCCTCTTCGTTTGCTGGACCACCGCTCCGGACCGCGAAATCGCCCAGAAGCTGGCCAGTCTGGCCATCGAAAAAGGAGCCGCGGCCTGCGCCCAGATCGACGGTCCGATCAACTCCGTGTACCTGTGGAAGGACCAAGTGGAAACGGATCAGGAGTTTCGCCTCTGGTTCAAAACCACCCGGCGCTGCCTCGACGCGCTGGAGGAGCTGGTCGCGGAAAACCACCCCTACGACACTCCGCAGTGGGTCTGCCTGAAGGCCGAAAAAGTTTCAGAAAAGTACTTGAAATGGGCAGGCGATGTCGCCAATTTACGCGGCTTCGCTTAAACCGGAACCATTTTTTATCATGTCTCAGCATCCAAGCTACAAGTCCAACGCCGCCACCGGCGCCAAGCGCAACGTCCTAAAACGCTTCGAGCGTGTAGAGCTTCTTCGCAAGCGCGGCCAATGGAAAGATGGCGATCGCGTCAGCGGTCTCCGCAAGACCAAACCGGAAGCCTAAAGCGCTGAGCAAATTTATTTTCCCTAAAACGTCGCCTCATGCAGGCGACGTTTTTTTTGCGCCACGCGAAACGCCCCGGCGACGCTCCGGTCCGATGCATGGGCCTAGCGACTGTGGCCCCAAGCGCCACCGACCCGCATCCTACCTCACGAACATGCGATTGATCAGACTGGTGAGCCGGGCCCCAGCGCCGCCAAACAGATCGTCGCGGGCAAGATCCATGCAGTATTTGCCCTCCAGCAAGTCCGGACGAAGGGCTCGCGCCGTCAGCCAGCGGTCCTTGCCCTCCATCTCGAGCGAAGTGAGGGCTCGAAAGCGCGTCGGCAGGCCGTACCACGTCAGTTCGATGAGCCACCCGGCGTGATCGTCCGGAAGACGCACGTTCGCCATGAGGTGCGGGTTGACCTCCAAGAGATCAGGTATGGCGGTGTCGCGCACGTAGGCTTCCACCGCGATCTGCTCGCTCATGATGAACTGCCAGACATCTTCCGCCTGCCCGCGTCGCAAAGCCCCGCAAAGCTCCCAGCCGTCGAGCCCGACGATGTTCATGCCGTTGTAGGCGCCGTGCTCGTTCTCGCTGCCGAAAGGCTGCTTGTCGTACCACGCCTGAAAGTTCGGCCCCAGCCAGAAACCGACCTCGAAATGCAGATGTGCCCGGCTGCGCGGGATGCTGTATCCGCCAGCGGAACGCCCCATCACCGCGATCTTCTGTCCGCCTTTTACGGATACGCCGGCATGGATGGATTCGGGCACGCTGCGCAAATGGGCGTAGAGTGTCACCAGCCCTGGCGCGATCTGAGCATGCTCGATGACCATGTAGCGCCCGTAGCCGCTGTTTCCAGCCACGCGGTTGACGTAGCGCACCACGCCATCGTCGAAGGCGTAGATCGGATCGATGGACTCGTTTCGCTTGTCGCGAGCGATCGGCCGCAGATCCAGCCCCTCGTGAAAGCGGTGCCCGTCGTTGCGCACGCAGCCGAAGAGGCCCGAGCTCAACTCGCCGGATACGGTGGGCTGCAGCACGCCTTCCATGCTCCCCGTTTGCAGGAACTTAGGGTTGGGCGTCGGCCAGTAGTGCGGCCCGAGACGAAACGCCTCGTCGGCCTGCGCCACGCAAAGCGCAGCGAGGCAAGCCGCCAGCACGCTAGCGAGAAAGTGTCTTTTGGATATCAGCATTCGTTTTCTTCAGGTCAGCGGCCAGCTCCTCAAGCGTCTCGTCCGGCACCTCTAGAAAGATGTAGATTCTCCCGTCCGAAACCGGACCGTCGATGCGACGCGCCCCGATGGGCTGGCCGTCGACTACCAGAACCAGACGCTTGCCCTGATTCGCCACCGAGATGCGATAAAACGCCCGGGCGGCAGCGGGTTTCAAGGTGAAAGAAAGGCAGTTTCCTAACTCGAGCTCCGCCAGGTCGATCGCCAAATAGTCGAACTCCGAGAGAATCGCGTCGCCTTCCACCGGGATCTTCACCTGGCTGAGCGGCAGCGTGACGATGGCGCTGTAGGCGTCGCCATCCGCCTTCTCCAAAAAGAAGCGGGCCCGCGTGAGTTCCGCCGGGTCGATCCTGCCTGTTTGGCAACCGGCCAGCAGCGACAGCAAAAGAAAAGCTCCCATAAGGAGCCCTGTCGGTCTTTGACTGAACATTCGCCGCCGCATCGCTGGCTCTATAACGAAAGGGCCGACCTCGCGAGGCAAGCGAAGAGTTTCGCCAACGGCGAGCTTCGTAGCGGGTCCAGTCCACGCGCTTGCTCCGAGACGACCCGAACCTCGCCCGACGTGTCGCTCCTTCGAGTCGACGTCTCGATGCGACCTTCGACGCCCTCCTCCGGCAAGTCTCTATTCCGAAGTTCGACAGGGCTCGTATTCGCTTTGCAAGGACAAGGCATCCATGACCGCGGGCGCCTCAGCTTGAAAAGCAGCCCAAAAACGCTTCGCCGACCGCATCGGCGACCAATCGACCGTCCGGGCTCAAGCGAAAGCGGTCTCCATCGCGTTCCGCTCTTCCCGCCTCCACCAGCTGATCGAATATCCGCAGGTTGCGCAGCGGGAGGCCGAAGCGCCGCTCCAATGACCGCAGGTCCACGCCTTCGTTCATGCGCAAACCAAAGATCAAGGCATCTTCGAGAAGGAGCTCAGGCGATAGCGCCTGGCGCTCCACCAAGCCCCGTTTCCCGTTTTCCAAACCGTCCAGCCACGCCTTGAGGTCCGGCACATTGGTATGGCGAGTGCCGGCGAACTGACTCGCGGCGGAGGGGCCGATGCCGATCCACTCAGTCATGCGCCAGGTATTCATATTGTGGTGGCAAGCATGGCCGGGTTTTGCGTAGTTGGAAATTTCATACTGCTGAAAGCCAGCGCGATTCGCCTCTTCCCAAATCGCTGTGTAAAACCGGGCTTCACGCTCCGGGTCGATGCTGACCTTGCCCTGCTGCAGCTTCACGAACAACGCCGTGTCCTCCTCGAAGGTCAGGCAATAGGTCGATAGATGGTCCGGACCCATCGCCAGGGCCGATCGCACGTCCTCACGCCACTCCTCTTCGGACTGCGTGGGGATCGCGAATATCAGATCCACGTTCACCGATTCGAAGCCGATTTCGCGAATCAATTCATAGGCCTTGTGTATTTGCTTCACCGAGTGCTGGCGTCCAAGCGCCTCCAGCAAGCGCTCGTTCAAACTTTGGATACCCATGGATATTCGGGTCACTCCGGCTTCCTTCAAGGCTTCCAGCTTGTCGCGCTTCACCGAGGACGGGGCCATTTCCACCGTCCATTCCTTGCGTGGCTTCCCATAGGCGCCGGTGATCGCCGAAGCCACTTGCAGCATGTCCCCAGCAGGCAGCAGACCGGGAGTGCCACCCCCCCAGAACAGTGTATCAATTCTTCGGTTACCAATATCGACCAGCTCGAGCTCGCGCCTGACTCCTTCGATGTAGGAGAGAATGCCCTTGCGATCGCTTTGTATCTGGTAAAACGCGCAAAAGTCGCAGGCGGTGGAGCAAAAGGGCACGTGCAGGTACACTCCGAGCGCCTGCCCGAAGCCCTCTTCCTCGCCCATATTCGCGTCAATACTCATGCAAATCCTTCCAAAACATTGAAAACCGCTCGCTTACGTGAACTATTTGCTTCACCGCAAGTCCGTTATTTGATTGCAATACAAGCTTACGTTCACTCTACCAACCCGAAACCATGGATACGCGAAATTCCAAGACCAATCGAAGAACCTGGCTCGCGATGCTCGTCGCAGCTGCCGCTCTTTTCCTCGCCGGGTGCGATGTGAAGCTCACCGACCTGACGCCTTCCAGCATGAAGGCCAACCCATCACGCGCCTACGCCGTCACCGCTCAAGTGACCGTCAAGAACAACGCGGTTGTGGAGGGATCGGTCAAGCCGGAGATCATCATCGACGGACGAGCCCACCCGATGGCTCCTGTGCCCGGAAGCGACTCCCTCTTCGAGTTCGACTACCGCATGCCTCCCGGACGCAGCAAGGCAGCCTACTACATCCTGGTCCGCTACGAGCGAAAAACCGCTTCCGCTACCGTGACTAAGGAAATCTACACCGAGCCGCGTACCTTCGAGGTCGAAAATCGCTACTCCGTGGAGCTCGAGGTCAACCGCGCTCCAGTCGGCACTCGGGTCGCCATCCTCGGCCGCGGTTTCACCATGGACGACAAAGTCATGGTGGGTGGCACGCCTGCCCTCACCCAGGTGGAAAGCTCCACCTCCATCGCGTTTTACGTGCCCTCTCTCCCCGAAGGCCGCAACTACAACGTCACCGTGCTCGGCCTCAACGGCGAGCTCTCCGCTGGCAGCCTGCGCGTCGACGCCTCGAACATCCACGTCACCCCGAGCAGCCTCAGCATCAACAGCGGCGGTCGCGCCCTTCTGACCTTTTCCATTCCCACCGAAGCCCCTCCTGGCGGCCTCGCCGTCACCGTCACCACCGACGTCCCAGACAGCGTGATCATGCCGGAGGTCGTCATCCCCGCCGGCCAACGCTCCACCAGCGTTCGCGTCCAGGGAGGCGATCCAGGCTCCGGAAACCTCTTCGTGGAGCTTGGCGGCTACTCCGACGTGGTCATTCCGATCACGGTCAACTAGCGCCAGCGCCAAGACGCCTTCTTAGCCTCGGCCACCCCATTGGTGCCGAGGCTTTTTCGCGCCCAGGCTGAGGCCGCAAATAGCGGGAGCAGCGACCCGCGTTCCTGCGAACCGCGCCGTTTCCCCTAGTAACCCTGAGCTCGCCTCTCGCCGTCCCGTAGCCACGTTTCTGCGAACCGCGCCCCCCGTCGCTAGTCATTTCCCAATTTCACCATTGCTCATCGCCAGCAATGCTATTCTCTTACCTTCTCACAAAGCATAGGGGAGTCCCGAGCGCGGGGCCGAGACGTGAGGACGTTCGCCTCATAGACCCTTAGGAAGCCCTCAGCTTCCTGTAAACCTGATGCGGGTCATGCCGTCGAAGGGAATGCGTCGGACGAAGGCGCCTTCCAATCGGCCCCACGATCGGTATCGAGTTTCGCAACTCACCACTCACGATTCACCATTCCATCATGTCCGACAGCAATTCAGCCTCATCCTTCGAGCCGCTCCCTAATTCACGCCGCGTCTACGTGACCGGCTCCCGCGACGACATCCGCGTCCCCATGCGCGAAATCACGCTCAACGACACGCGCAAGCCGGACGGATCCACAGAACCGAACGAGCCCATCCGCGTCTACGACTGCTCCGGTCCTTGGGGCGACCCCGAATACCACCGCGATGTCGCCAAAGGACTCCCGCAGGCCCGACGCGATTGGGTGCTCGAACGCGGCGATGTCGAAGAGTACGATGGACGAGCTCTCACCGCTGCAGACGACGGCTACCTTTCCGACGTGCACCGCACCAAAGCCGAGGAATCGGGAAAACTGATTCGCTTCGACACCTCATCTCGCAAACCGCTGCGCGCCGCCAAAGGAACTCCGGTCACTCAGCTGCACTACGCCCGCCAAGGTATCATCACCCCGGAGATGGAATTTATCGCCATCCGCGAGAACGCCAAGCTTCAGCGAGCCAAGGAAAGCCTGCGCATGAACGCCAACGCCCCGCGCAACTCCCTGCTCAAGCAGCACCCGGGCAACCCTTGGGGCGCCAACATTCCGGACGAGATCACTCCCGAGTTCGTGCGCGACGAGGTGGCTCGCGGTCGGGCCATCATCCCGGCCAACGTCAACCATACCGAATTGGAGCCGATGATCATCGGCCGAAATTTCCTGGTTAAGATCAATGCCAACATAGGCAACTCCGCCGTGGCCTCTTCCATCGAGGAGGAAGTCGAAAAGATGCGCTGGGCCATCCGCTGGGGAGCCGACACCGTGATGGATCTTTCCACCGGAAAAAACATCCACCAGACCCGCGAGTGGATCCTGCGCAACAGCCCCGTGCCCATCGGCACCGTGCCCATCTACCAGGCCCTCGAGAAGGTCAACGGCAAGGCGGAGGAGCTCACCTGGGAAATCTATCGCGACACCCTTATCGAGCAATGCGAGCAGGGCGTCGACTACTTTACCATTCACGCGGGCGTGCTGCTGCGCTTCATCCCTCATACCGCGCAGCGCATGACAGGTATCGTCTCTCGCGGCGGATCCATCATGGCCAAGTGGTGCCTCAGCCACCACAAGGAGAATTTCCTCTACACCCATTGGGACGACATCTGCGACATCTGCGCCGCCTACGACGTCTCGTTCTCCATCGGCGACGGCCTGCGTCCGGGCTCCGTGGCGGACGCCAACGACTACCCGCAGTTTGCCGAACTCGAGGTCCAGGGCGAACTCACCAAGCGAGCTTGGGACAAAGGATGCCAGGTCATGAACGAGGGTCCCGGTCACGTGCCGATGCACATGATCCAGGAAAACATGGAAAAACAGCTCGAGTGGTGCCACGAAGCCCCCTTCTACACCCTCGGCCCGCTCACCACCGACGTCGCCCCCGGCTACGACCACATCACCTCCGGCATCGGCGCAGCCATGATCGGCTGGTACGGCTGCGCCATGCTGTGCTACGTCACTCCCAAGGAGCACCTCGGCCTGCCCAACAAGCAGGACGTCAAGGAGGGCGTCATCACCTACAAGATCGCCGCCCACGCCGCCGACTTGGCAAAAGGCCACCCGGCCGCCCAGTACCGCGACAACGCTCTCTCCAAGGCCCGCTTCGAGTTCCGCTGGGAAGACCAGTTCTCCCTCTCGCTCGATCCGGAAACCGCCATGAAGTACCATGACGAGACCCTCCCGCAGGACGCCGCCAAGACGGCCCACTTCTGCTCCATGTGCGGCCCGAACTTCTGCTCCATGAAAATCACCGACGACGTGCGCAAGTACGCCGACGAACACGGCGTGGAGTCCGAAGAAGCCCTCGCCGCCGGCATGGAGGAAAAAGCCAAGCAGTTCCGCGAATCAGGCGGCGAAGTCTACCAGTAGATTCCAGGCGCGAACCGTTCGGGCATCCTCTAGGTTAGCGGCCGCGATCCCGTAGCCGCCTTTCCGCGAAAGGCGCAGCGCTCTCCAAGCCCTCGCCAAGTCTCCAATAGGCGAGGGCTTTTCGTATCCAAAAATCGTTACGATTCAACTACCTGCCAACGACCCGATACGTCAGTCAATCCGTCGCTTGATTCGTCGTCCTTGCTATGACCAACTCGCAACACGAAAGAATAAAGGGCGCCGTATTCGGACAATTCGTTGGCGACGCCGCCGCCCTCGGTACGCACTGGATTTACGACACCACGGAGCTGCTCGCTCGACACGGCGGCAGCATCGAAGGCTTCGAATCGCCCAGCGAAGGCCACTACCACCACGGACGATTTCCGGGAGAGCAAACCCACTACGGCGATGCCGCGAAAATCCTCGTGGAAAGTCTCCTCGACAGCGAGCTCCGCTTCGACCCAGACGATTTCGGCAAACGCTTCCACTCCTTCTTCAGCTCGTCCAGCTATAGTGGATACCTAGATCACGCGACCAAGGACACCTTGCGAAACATCGATGCGTTCGCCTCCGAAAATCCGAATAGCCGCATCCCATTTGCCAAGCTGGGTTCGCAAGACGAACAGATGGCCAGCGTCACCTCTCTCGCCCCGCTGCTGCTCGTTTCAAGCTCGCTGTCCGAAACGCTGCAAACCGCCGACGAATTTACCCGTATCCGCCAAAACAACGCCAGAGCTCGGGCTTACACGAAAACGCTCGTCGCGATCCTGTACCATCTCGTGCAAGGGCGCCCTCCGCTCGAAGCAGTCGAACTGAGCTTGCAGCAGCTCGACCCAGCGAACCCATACGAAGCGGAGGCCAAGCAACGCGCCCAAACCGCCGTCGACAAGCGAGACCGCTCAGTGCTCGAAACCACCGCCGAGCTCGGACAGTCCTGCCCTTTGCCGGGTAGCTTTCCGTCCGCCCTGCACGCCTTCCTGCGCAACGAGAACGACTTTCGCGACGCCATCTTGGAGACCATCAAGGCGGGAGGGGACAACGCTGGACGAGCCGCGATCGTTGGTGCCCTATGTGGCGCCAATCTGGGCTTCGACAGTATATCTACAAACTGGATACAGAAGCTAGCCCACCGACCCTCCCTCTCTGCCCTCCTTTCACGAAACGCCTTCGTCTGAGACCGATTGAGTCGTATCCTAGGTTGCGGGGTCTAGCCTCCCTTCGCCCTGCCATGACGCACGAATCCGACAGTCCAGGAACTCCTTCCTTATCGTCACCTGCCAGCCAACGAAGATAGCGAGAAATTCCTAGAGAATAATGGCGGGTTTCGACAGGCAGGAGCGCATAGCTTAATAAGTTATGACCCAAAAAAACACCCCACTGCCCCGAACCATCGCTAAACTGGCTGTCGGCCTCATCGGCGTGGCCGCGTTCCTGACCGGCTGCTCCAGCACCCAGCTTGTCATCTCCCCCGTCCACGAGATGGGCACAATGGGCTCGCAGAACCCGGAAGCGCTGACCGTCGAAAAGGACAGTCGCGTCACGGTGGAATTGCTCAGCCCTACCTTCTCCAAACGGATCGAAGAAGTTCCCAGTTTCTCCATCACCGTGGAAAACCTCTCCGACGAATCCGCCCTCCTGTCCACCGGCAGCGTGAAGATGACTTCCGGCGATCAAGTGGTCGAAGCCTACGATTCCGAAGAGTACATCCTGCGCGTTCACATGGGCATGCAGCGCAAGGCTCAGGAAAACAGCGGTCGGCAAACGGAAATGGCCATGCAAAACGACGCCACCACCAGCGATCCGGCCATGAGGGACAACAGCGCCGCCCTGGCGAAAATCTCCTCCTCGCAGATGGCTGACAAAGCCTCCGCCGGCCGCAGCGCGAAACTCAAGTTGTCCGAGGAGCTAAAGCAGCTGATCAGCATCCATCAGATCGACCCAGGGGAGACCTTGCAGGGCATCGTGAAATTTCATCCGGACAACATCGAAGCCGGGCGGCCGCTGCAGCTGAGCGTGGTTTTCAACGGACAAAGCTACGAATTCGAGTTCGACGTTTCGGAAAAGGAATAAATCCATCCAGCATTCCCCTTTTTTCAGAAAAGACCTAGGCGACACCTAGGCTTTTCTTTGCCCAAACCTCTACCGAGAGCCCGCTGCTGCCCCCGCCTTCACTAGCGAGCAAGCCTCACACCTCGACCACCAGATTGTCGTAAGAAAGCTCCACTCCTTCGGGCAAGGAAGCGTTCACCCGGTCATGGTCCACATCATGTCCCATGTGGATCAGAAAACTGCGCTTCGCCCCAATCCTGCGAGCCGCATCGACCGCCATGTCAATCGACATGTGCGACGGATGCTCATTCATCCTCAAACCATCCAAAACCACCAGATCCGCTCCACGAGCAAGTTCCTCCGCCTCCTCGCTAACCGATGCGCAATCCGTATAGTAGGCGATCTTGCTCCCCGACTTAAACTCCTCGAAAACCAGCCCCAAGGTGTCGAATGGACCATGATCCTGCGAAGTCGAACGCACCAAGCCAACGCCCCCCTCCAGCTCCAGCGTTTCCGGCATCGGACGAACCGAAAACGCCGGATAGCCCCGGACAGCGGGCCGTTCCCTCATCGCGTAGGGATAGATAGAACGCATGCGCTCCAGACCGTCGTCGTTCGTAAAAACCGGAATCGCCTCCCCCTTCCGCAAATCGCAGTAGCGCCGCATGTCATCGAAGCCCAGGATATGGTCGGCATGCCCGTGAGTCAGCAGCACCACATCGATCTTCGGGATCCTGTGCTCCAGCGCCCGTAGACGAAATTCCGGAGCCGCGTCGATCTGAATATTGAGGCCACCCATCTCCAAATGAGCATGCGTCCTGTATCTTCGATTCTTCGGATTGTCCGAGCGACAGACCGAGCAATCGCAACCGATCAATGGAATACCTTGCGAGGTGCCTGTACCAAGAAAGCGGAGCTTCATCTCCGCCAATCCCAATCCGCAGCAGCAGCGTGCCAAGCCAAAAGCACGCAAAAAAACAAGCCCGAAAAACAAGCCGTAAAACCGCATTTTAGGGCTTGATCTCAACAATCAGATAAGCACTCTACACCCCCTCAGCGGAGAGATGGCTGAGTGGTCTAAAGCAACGGTTTGCTAAATCGTCGTACGGGTAACACCGTACCGAGGGTTCGAATCCCTCTCTCTCCGCCACTTTTCCCATTCGCGTTCCTCCATAAGGAACGTTTTTTTGTGCCTTCGAGCCACAGGGAATTGCTCCGAGGCTGTGCCGACGCCACCAGTCGCAACGCGAGCCGGAACACCCTCGGAAGAGCTCTGAGATGCGAAGCGCTAGAACCAAGCTCCCAGCGAAGTGAGCCAATCTCTCTCCGCCACTTTTCAAACAACCACCAAAAACCATGACAGATGCGCGTACCCCAAAAGCGCGAAGTCATGTATCCCGAGTTTAGCTTAGCCCCTTGCCTTCGCGTATCGGCCACATCTCAGCACCGCGAAACCTATTCCACTACCGAGAACGGCTAACCGAAAAGCGTCCAATTGGAACGGTTCATGATGGGAGCGGCATCTGGGTCCCAAGACGCCGTGCCACAGCCAAGCGGCCTGGAACGCACGCGATACGAAATCGTTCCGGCATACCAAGCGGAGCAGTCTGTCTTGCCTTAAGCCCCGAACTCCCACGTCAGAGAGCCTTTCTTCCCGACAATTCGATAGCCGGAACAGATTCCGTAGAAAGAAACCTGCTCGAAAACAACCAGAGCAAAAAACCAGCCCTCAAAAAACGAAAGCGGCATTGACGCAAAACAACGTCCCGCGCGTCCGAAGCAACGTCCCGGGAAGTGCAAACTATGCCTCTTAGAAGTCTGCTTAAGCGCCTTCTCTATTCCGACACCTCAAAACTCCAGGAAACCACATATCCCCAAGCAACGCCCGACGCTTAACCCACGCATTATAAGAGACATGCGATCTAGAAACGCCCCGAAACACTCGCAGTTGTAGAAACACTCAACAACGCAAAAGATACGCAACAACACCCTTGCAAACAGCACCGTAAGATGCAGCATCTACCTAATCTGCAACCCCAGATCCATACCCCAATCAAAACAAAAAAATACGCGTTATACGACACCCCCACGCAATACCCGTCCTTCAAGACCTCTATATTAATACTGTTCGAAAAGTATGAAAAGGATCACACAACTTCTTCTAGCCATTTTTGCTTTCGGTGCATTGTCCAGAGCAGATGAGCTAGAAACTTACCTTCACAACGGTATCGAATATACGATTCGGGAGATGAACGAAGAGTTCATGCCTATAAAAAAGGCTTTTCCCAAAGTTTCGAACAAGCGAGAGGGACGAGTTCTGATGGGGTTGGTTGTTGATGAGAATGGAGCGGTTTCAGAGGTCTTTATCTTGGAAACTGATGCTCACAAATCCCTTCAGAAAGCTAGTGTCAAAGCCGCAAAGCAGTTCGTCTTTCACAGTTCAGACATCACAGGATACACGGCACCATACATCGTCAGATTCCATTTCAAATTTCAAAAATGAATTCGAACCAGTCAGCCCATACAACTCCGGCCAGCGCTCCGCGCTGACCTCCGCGTATGGCTTTCACGTTCTGCAGTAAAAGATGAACCCAACGCTTGAATACAGCATTCCTACCCTTCTCGAATACAACGATCTTCGCGAAGAGGTTGGCTGGGGCATTCCTGATTCATCAGCCACTCTTGAATCTCTCAAGAACGCTTTGCACACGGTTTGCCTGAAGTTGGACGAAGAGTTGATTGGAATCGGAAGGATCGTTGGCGACGGTGGCCTCTTCTTCTACGTCCA
>NZ_JARXHY010000021.1 GCF_031127815.1 Pelagicoccus sp. SDUM812003
GGCAACAGCGTGGGCAACCTGCAGGACTACTGGGACGTCATCGAGTCCTACGACATCATGCAAGGCGGCTTCATCTGGGACTGGGTCGACCAAGGCATTCGGGCCTACACCGAAGACGGCGAACCCTACTGGGCCTACGGCGGCGACCTCGGTAGCGGCCACCTCCACCATGACGCGAACTTCTGCCTCAACGGCCTCATCAATGCCGACCGCACCGCCCACCCCTCGCTCTACGAAGTCAAAAAAGTCTACCAGTTCATCAAGTTCCGAGACTACCAGCCCTCGGACAACAGCATCGAGATCGCGAATGGATACGACTTCACTTCGCTCGCCGACTTTGTCATCTCCTGGGACCTTTTAGAAAACGGCGAAGCGATCGCCTCCGGCACCCTTTCGCAGCTCGACATCGCTCCCGGCGAATCCCGTCGCGTAAAGTTGGATACGCCAAGTCTTCCCTCCGACAGCGGCGAATATATGCTGAACCTCAGCGCCAAGCTTCGCACGGAAAAACCGCTGCTGCTCCGCGGCGTCGAACTGGCGCGAGAACAGTTCGCTCTCTCGTCCTACTCATTCGCAAACAAAGCTCTTTCGGGCTCCAAGGCCCTCGAGTTGCAGGAAGACGAAAGCGCGATCACGGTTCGCGGACCTGCCTTCGCAGTTGGTTTCGACCAGAAGACCGGGGCGTTGTCCAAACTCGTCTACCATGGAGATTCACTCTTGCTCGAACCGCTTCGGCCCAACTTCTGGCGCGCTCCGATCGACAACGACTTCGGCTACCGCATGCCCAAGTCCCACGGCGCCTGGAAACAAGCCACGGAGTCGCAAACGCTGAAGAGTCTCAAAACGAAGACGCTTCCCAACGGAGCCATCCAAGTATCCGCCCGCTATCGATTGCCATCCGTCGACGGAGACCTCGACATCACCTACACGGTCTCCGCTGACGGTTCAATCCTCGTCGAGAACCAGCTAAGCGGCTTGTCCTCCGACCTGCCCGACCTGCCACGATTCGGCAACAACTTCGTGATCAAACAGCAATACGACCAAGCGACCTGGTACGGCCGCGGCCCCTTCGAAAACTATTCCGACCGAAAGACAGCCGCCTTCATCGGGCGCTACCATTCGACTGTGGCCGACCTTCCTTATCCCTACGCTCGCCCCCAAGAAAATGGATACAGAACGGATACGCGTTGGCTGCAGCTTCGCGACGAGCTCGGCAAAGGCATCGAAATCAGAGCCATCGACGACGCTATCGGCTTCAACGCCCGCCATCATTTCGATTCCGATCTGGATCCCGGCATGGAAAAGGCTCAGCGCCACAGCACCGACGTCCCGCATCGACCGCTTGTCAGCGTCAACATCGACCATGCTCAAATGGGCGTCGGCGGCGACACCAGCTGGGGGCAGCGTCCGCACGAGCAATACCTGATCGCGCCTAGCGCTCTGCGATACGCATATCTGATCGCTCCGATCGACTAGCTCCCCCCTATCCAACCAGCACCCTATAACCCCACTCGCTAACATGTCTCACCTACGACTCGTATCCGCTTTTCTATCACTAGCGTCCTGCGCATCCTGCTTCGCCCAAGGCTTCGGCGAATCGCAACCGATCCACGAATGGCAGTTTCATCTCGGAGACGACGTCAGCGTGGTAAATCGAGAGCTACGGTCCGGAGATGCCGAGTGGCGAGAGGTGGTGGTACCTCACGACTGGAGCGTGGAGCATCCGGCCAGCCCTGAGCTGGCCAGCGCCACAGGCTATCTCCCGGGCGGCGTAGGCTGGTACAAGACTGAGCTCGAGATCCCCGCCGAGAGCGAAGGCAAGCGTTTCTACCTCTACTTCGAAGGCGTGTACAATCGAAGCGAAGTCTTCGTAAATGGAGCATCGGTCGGGTATCGTCCGAATGGATACGTCTCCTTCATGTACGACATCACTCAGCATGTAGAAGCAGGCGAGGGCAATCAAGTGGCGGTTCGCGTCGACCACAGCCTCTCCGCCGACTCCCGCTGGTACACCGGCTCCGGCATCTATCGCCCCGTTCAGCTCGTCACCGCAAATCCGATACACCTCGATCTTTGGGGAGTGAACTACTGGGCGGAATTCGACGATAGCGGAGACGCCACCTTGTTCGTAGACGCCCAGATTCGCAACCACGACGCCCAGTACTCGAACACTCCCAAGAGCGCGGCGCTCACTCTCGTGCACAAGCTGAAAGACGCGTCCGGGGCCCTTGTCGACAGCGTGACGGCGGAGCTCGCGACGCAAAACCAGAGCGAGTTGAGCAAGCGGCTTCAGTTCGCCGTGACGGAGCCTAGACTCTGGAGCCCCCAGAATCCGACGCTCTACGAACTCGAAACGACGCTCTATCAAGGCGACCAGATCGTAGACTCCACCTCCACTCGCGTCGGCTTCCGTTCACTCACCTTCGATCCCGACCAGGGCTTCGCCCTCAACGGGGAATGGATGAAGATCAAGGGCGTTTGCTTGCATCACGACGCAGGCATTCTCGGCGCCGCGGTTCCCAAGATCGTCTGGCGCGAGCGACTGGAAACGCTCAAGGAAATCGGCGTGAACGGCATTCGCATGAGCCACAATCCTCAAGCCACCGACCTGTACGATCTCTGCGACGAGATGGGATTTTTGGTCATGGATGAAGCCTTCGACGAGTGGGAATACCCGAAGAAGAAATGGATCGAAGGCTGGAATCTAGGCGAACCCGGCTTCCAAGGCTCGGCCGACTTCTTTCACGAGTGGGGAGAACGCGACCTGGAGGCTGTCGTCAAACGCGACCGCAACCATCCTTCGGTCATCATGTGGAGCATCGGCAACGAGGTCGACTACCCGAACGATCCCTATAGCCATCCCGTTCTGGACGAGGAAGGCATCGACCAGCAGCATACCTCCGGCTACCAGAAAGACCAGCCCCCTGCCGAACGACTGGGAGCTATCGCTCACCGACTCGCCGACGTCGTGCGCAAGTTCGACACCTCTCGCCCCGTCACCGCAGCCCTCGCAGGACCGGTCATGTCCAACGAAACGACCTATCCCGACGCCTTGGACGTAGTTGGCTACAACTACACGGAGCGACGCTACGATCAGGACCACAAGAAGTACCCGAACCGCATCCTCTACGGTAGCGAAACGCGACACGATCTCGACGCTTGGAAAGCCGTTTCCGAAAACGACTTCATCTTCGCTCAATTCATCTGGACGGGCTTCGACTACCTCGGCGAAGCGGGAGCTTGGCCCTCACGCGGCTTCACCTCAGGGTTGGTCGATCTGGCCAACAACATCAAGCCGCGCGGCTATTTCCGCAAGGCGCTCTGGTCGGACCAACCCGTCGCCTATCTCGGAACGTATTTGAGCCGCGACGACAGGCCTGCCTGGCGCACGGTCTACGGAACGCAGTCGTGGGACTACGAAAACGGGCAGCAAGTCACCGTGGTCTGCTACACAAACGGCGACGCCGCGCAGCTTCGCTTGAACGGAAAGAAGATAGGCAAGCGCAAGCAATACGATCCCGACACCGCGACCATCCAGTGGGAAATACCCTTCGAGGCTGGCGAGCTGGAAGTGACGGTCTTCCGAGATGGCAAGCCCATCGCGTCCGATACCATCTGGACGGACGGCGAGCCGAGCTCCCTGCGCGCCGAGCCGGTGGAAACGACCTTGAGCGCCAAATACGACGTCGTCCCGATCGAGGTGACGGTCATCGACGCCCAAAATCGCTTGGTCTACGGATCCGATCATGAAATCACCTGCACCGTGACCGGGCCCGGCCAGTTGCTGGGTCTCGAAAACGCCTCCCGCGACGCCTCCGAAAACCATCTCGACAACGTCGCACCCGTCAATCACGGCAAGCTCGTGGCTTACGTCAGGTCCACCGCCGACTCAGGAGTGGTTGAGGTCGAATTCACCGCCGAAGGCCTCAAGCCCGCTTCGGTCCGACTGCCCATCGCGCCCTAAGCGTGCAGCAATAGCGGTGGCAGGCGACCCACGCCTGGTCCGCTCAGTCTAGGTGCACGATGCCATGGCGAATCCCTGCTATGGCTGCTTCGGTCCGGTCCCGCACGCCGAGCTTCGAATACAGGGTCTTCATGTGCGACTTCACCGTCTCGTCTGAAATGCACAGAGACCGAGCGATTTCCTTGTTGCTTCGTCCTCGGATCAGGGACTCGAGGACCTCCCTTTCCCGTTCTGTGAGCGGCTGCCTTTCGGAGCGTCGCGCCAAACGCTCCGCGACCTGGCGAGGCAGGATCGCCCCTCCCTCGAACACCTCCCGGATAGTGCCGGCGATTTGTTCGACCGACATGTCCTTGAGCAGGTAGGACTTCGCCCCTGACTGGATCGCTCGATGAATCTCTTCGTCCCAGTCATAGGTCGAGAGCACGATGATCTTTGCTGCGGGATCCTTGCGGCAGATCGAGAGGATGGCCTCCACTCCGCCCATGCCATGCATGCGCAAGTCCATCAAAACCACATCAGGCGATACGTCTTCGTAGACTTCGATCGCCTCTTCGCCATCCGATGCTTCCGCGATAACCTCCATGTTCGGCTGGCTATCGACCAGAGCGATGATTCCCATCCGCATGGAGGGGTGGTCATCAACTACGAGGAGACGGATGCGGTCCCGCGCCTGCGCCACGTACGATTCGGTCGCCCGATTGCCTAGATCTTGTTTCATGGGGTTCAGGTGTGGTGGCCATTCGCTGATACGATTCGCCGACAATCATCCTATCAAAAAACGGGCTTTCATTTCTTCACTCGATTAGGGGAAAGCGCCGTTTTCCCAAAGCAATACCTGACTTTCCGAAGGCAATTCAGCTTGCCGAGGGCTCGGCATTTCGGCGATTCTATTTACAGAACTGTGCGCTCGAACTCCCCCAACCGCCCCCTCGTCTTGCCTGCAAGCGGCCTCTTCGCCATCCTTCTCGGACTGCTGGCGCTGACGGCGCCTGCGCAAGCTCCAGCCAAAGAAGCCGAGTCGCGCCGCGTTCTCACCACAGCGGCTGAGGTGCGAGCCCTCACCCCCGAAGAGGCTGACCAGGGAATACCCATTCGACTCCGCGGCTGCTTCATGACGAGGGAGCTCAGTTCATTCGCCATGATCGATGAGACCGATGGCATCTTTCTCTTCACCGAAGCAGACTTCGTCATCGATTTTCAACCCAAAGACCTAGTCGAAGTTGAGGGAGTCACGCTCGCGGGAGACTACGCTCCCTGCGGCGTCGCCCACTCGGTGCGGCGTATTGGCTACACGGATATGCCAGAGCCTCGCCCCGCCACGATCGCCGAGCTGCATACCGGTCAGCTGGACGCCGCTTGGGTGGAAGTCACTGGAATCGTTCGAAGCATCGAGCACTTGCCGGACACCGTCCCAGAGGACCCCTATGCAGCGGCCGACCCATCCTTGGTCACGGAACCGCACGACTATACCTTGTTGAAACTGGCCGACGGCCATTCCGAGGTCGCTGTCGAGCTGCAGGAAGTCTTGGACCCCAAAAAATACCTCGACGCCAAGATCCGACTGCGAGGCATCAATTTCTACTTGCAGAACGACAACCGGCAGGCCGTTCGCCCAATCCTCCACTCCACAAACGGAATCGTGCCGGAAATCATCCAACCGCCGCTAACCACGGATTTCAGCGGCCCGCCCCGCCCCGTATCCAGCCTAATCACCTTCGACCCGACAGGCGGACACCCCGGGCACCGCGTGCACGTGCGCGGGGTCGTCACCCACCATCGCCCCGGGCAAGCCCTTTGGATACGCGACGAAACCCACAGCCTGCAAATCCACACCACGCAAGCGGACCATCTCGTGCCAGGAGACATCGTCGACGCCCTCGGCTTTCCGGAAATGGGCACCTACAGTCCGGTCCTTCAGGACGCCGTGTTCCGCAGGAGCGACTCGCAATCCAGTCCAGATCCGGTGCGGCTTGACGATATCGAGATGATCACGCAGCACGACTCCAACCTCGTGCTGGTGGAGGCCCGGCTGGTGGAGGTCCAGCGCTATCCAGAGAGCGTAGAGCTGACGCTACAAGGCCTAGGCACCACAATCAGCGCCTCGCTCCCGACCGGATCCGAGACCACCGACCTTCCCAACTGGGAAGCGGGCAGCACCGTTTCCGTATCAGGCATCGCCTCGGTGGGCGTAGAAGACACCATCCCCAGAAACGGTCGCTGGACGCCCCAGTCCCTTCATATCCTTCTGAGGTCTCCCGGGGACCTCGCGGTGATCGTGCCGGCGCCTTGGTGGACCTCGAAACGCATCTCCTACGCCCTCGCGTTGGTGCTGACGCTCGCGGTGATCACGATCGCTATCGTAGTGCTTTTGTCACGACGACGCATCCACGAGCAGAAACAGCAGCGAAGCATGGCTGAGTCCGAGTTCTCCGCCATTCTCAACGAACGAAATCGGGTGGCCCGCGAGATTCACGACACACTGGCTCAAAGCATCGGAGCCATATCCGTGCAGCTGGAGCTGGTCCGGACCGATGCCAGCAACTTGAGCGATGGGACGCTGAAGCACGTGAAAACGGCCCACATGCTGGCCCGAAACGCCCTCACCGACGCTCGTGATTCGATTTGGAACATGCGCTCGCAGGTACTCGAGAAACACGATTTGGGCGAAGCCCTGAAACGAATCGTGAAACAGCTGACCGATGGCACCGAGATCGTGGCTTCCGCGCAGGTCGAAGGTCAACGCAGGCGTCTGCCGCCGATAGTCGAAAACAACCTGCTTCGAATCGGACAAGAGGCGGTCACCAACGCCTGCAAGCACGCCAATCCCCACCGTATCGACGTCACCATCACCTACCACAAGCGACGCGTCGAACTGGAGGTCTCAGACGATGGCAACGGATTCGATCCGGACGCAGTCTCCCGCGATGAAAACCGAAGCTTCGGACTCGTCGGCATGCGAGAGCGCATCGAACTGATCGGCGGCAACATCGAATTTCGAAGCGCCATCGGGAAAGGGACCCGCATCTGGGTCGAGGCGAACGACTAACACCACAGAACGCTCATCATGACAAACGGAGAAGCCAAAGCCCCCATTCGCGTGCTCATCGCAGACGATCATCCATCCATGCGGATGGGCTTGATCGCTCTGATCAACAGCCAAGCTGGCATGGAAGTGATCGCCGAAGCCTCCGATGGCGAAGAGGCGCTAGAAGTCTACAAGGACACGAAGCCCGACGTCACCCTGATGGACCTGCGCATGCCGGGCATGGGCGGAGCGGAGGCCATCCTGGCCATACGAAAATGCGACCCCTCCGCAAAGATCATCGTGCTCTCCACCTACGATTGGGACGAAGACATTCACCGAGCCCTGCAGTCCGGGGCGGCGTCCTACCTGCTCAAGGACATGCCGATCGAGGACATCGCCGAAACGGTGAAACGCGTGAACGAAGGCGAAGCGTCGCTGCCCAAGTCAGTGGCGAAGCGGTTGGCGGAACGCTCGCATCGAGAACAGCTCACCGAGCGGGAGCGGGACGTGCTCGAAGCGCTCACCAAGGGTCGCAGCAACAAGGAGATCGCGGCCAGTCTTTCCATCTCCGAAGAAACCGTGAAGTCGCACCTGAAAACCTTGTTTCAAAAGCTAAAGGTACGCGACCGGACCGAGGCCGCCATCGAGGCCATCCGGCACGGCATCGTGCATCTCGACGAGTAATCCTTCCAACGAGGAAGTTGGCGCGACCAGCTCCGCAAGGATCGCAAAAGGAGGATCGCGAAGCGAAAAGAGGCCCCTTCAAGCGAAGGGACCCCTTTGAATTTTAACCTAACTAGATTTCCTCCTTAGAAACTAAAGGTATTCGAAAGAGTCCATGTAGTTTCAGCAGGGATACGCACTTGGGCGATCGATCCATCCGGATTCGCTAGAATCGGGATCATGTCGTCATCCGCGAAGAGGTTTCTGGCATTGAGCTGCACGCGGTACTCGATCTTGTCGTTGATCGGCCGTTGGTAGCCGATCCACATGTCGAAGTTCTCCTCCGACGGACCGTAGATCGGGCGTTCCACGTCCGTCACCCAAATGCCGGCTTCTTCGTTGTATTTGGGATAGTAGCCGACCGCGGACTTATCCTGCCAACGGACCGCTCCACCCACGTTGAAGCCCTTGAAGGGGCCGTCATCGGCGAACTGGTAGTTGGTGATGAAGTTGAAGCGCCATTTGCGCAGCTCGTTCACGCCCTGTCCTTCACCCGCCTTGAAGTTGTGGTAGGGAGCGTAGACAGCGTTCATCATGCGGCCTCCGGTCGTCTCTCCGTAGCTGGAATAGCCTTCTTCGCCGTACCAGTGCCGAACGTCAGCGTAGCCGTCGATGGTCCAGTAGTTCAGCTCGTCGACCTCCTCTTGGGTGTTGTTGAAACCGTCGAACCAAATCGGGGCCATGGCTTCGATGAACTCCGGCCAGTCCGGCAGGATGTTGGTGCGAGTCGCCTCGTTCTTCGAAGCGTTGAAGCTCATGCGCCAGCGATCGGTCGGGTTGGCGGTGATTTCGAATTCGACCCCCTTCGATACCAGATCGTTGGTCAGCTTCTGACCACCCGGGGCGGCTGACTCCCAGAGGTAGTAGTCTTCGCCGATCCAGCGGAAGTTCTTGAAGTCGACCCACTCCTGATCGAGCGGACGGAACCACTCGGCATCGGTGCGGGCTTCGAACCAGGCTCGGCGGTACTCCTTTTCCTCGGCCGTAAGCGGTGGGCCCAGATACGGCAAGCCTGAGTCAGGATTGATGTCGCCCTGAGCGACGTAGTTCGGCGAGCCTTCTACCGCGGATTGGCGGATGCGAAGCGGCTGGTTGACCAATGTCGAAAGCTGGCTCTCCCAATCAGCGGGAATCGGTTGATTCATCACGGCCGTGTCATAGCTGCCTTCTCCGAAGAACCACTTGTTGACCAGCCACTCGGGAACGGGCTGCTGGTAGCGATCGCCAGAATTCGCCCCCCAAATCTCCATGGCGAGACCGTCGACGTGGCGAATAATGCCTCCGGCGGACCAACCGATCATACCCGGATCGCTCAGCGTGGTGTTCTGCTGAGTGGTCTCGTACCAAGTGGTGCGAAGCTCGAGCTTGTTATCGAAGAGGGCCAAACGGAAGCCATAGTCCTCTGTGGTGCCCGAGGGAGACGCTAGATCGTTGCCATAGTTGTCGATGCCCACGTCAGCCGGACGGAAGCTGCTGGAGTCGTTGTAGAAAACGCTCAGCTCCGTGCCGCCGGGCAAATCGCTGCCGAACAGGTCAAGCAGCTGATTGACATGCACCACCACGCCCCAGCTTTCGCGCGAGGCCTTGGCGTAGATGGGTTCTCTACCCTCGTAGGTCCATTCAGGATCGAAGGGCAAAACGTAGTTGTAGGTGGCATCGCGCGGGGGGCCTTCCTTGTCCCAGCGCTCGTACTCGTCTTCACGCCAACCGAAGAGAGGGATGATGGCGTCGTTGAGCAGACGGCCTTGCCATACGAAGGCGAGCGACTCGGTGGTGTCGTAGCCCTGCCAGGCGCCGTTGTAGAGAGGCGTCTTGTCGTCAGTGTAACTGAGAATCTGCGATGTTCCGGTCACCCATTCGCGACTGTCGGAATAGTCGAAAGTCAGCACGTGGTTGCTGGAACCCGGCGTATGCACGGCATTGAGTCCTGGCACTGCCGAAGCCGGAATCGCATCCATGCTCGCGTAGTTGCTCAAGTTCTCTCCGATATAGTGGATCCCCCAGGTGCCTCCGTAGGTCAAGCTGTTGTTGTAGCGTTGGTTAAACGTCTCGGCATCCCAGACGAACGGATTGAAGTTGGCCCCGAAGTTGGTCTTCTTCTCGTCGGTGTAGACAGCGGTGAACGTCTGCTCGCCGAAGAGCTTACCTAGGAAGTCGTTGCTGAAGGCCTCGCCTGGACGGAACCGGTAGAAGGCGGTGGTACGGAAGGAATCCACGGTATCCCTGGAGTCGTTTCCGCTATTGCCCCCGAGAACGAACGGACGCCCCGCGTCCGGATTGTTGTAACCCGCGCGCAGGTTGGCGTTCACGTCGATGGAGACGGAGTTCGTATCAATAAAATTGGTACGCCCATGCTCGTAGGTCTCATCGTAGTATCCAACATTGAAACCCAGATCCCCGTTGAGGAAGGTCTGAGAGAACGCCAGCTCCAAGGATTCGAAGTCGTTGTACTCGCTCTTGTTAGGGCCTTGAATGGTCTGGTCGATCATGGCCAGAGGTCCTGACAGGAGGTTCTGAGTCGGCCAAAGCGAGCCAAAGCCTTCGAAGGACTGACCGGTCTCGCTTTGATACTGGCTGATGAGCGGAGCGATCACCGGATTGTTCGCGTAGTAGGAAACCTGATCCTTGTCGTTGGACCAGTTTCGAGCTGCGAGACCGCTGAGGCCACCCCAGGGGCTGCCGTCGCGTTGGCGGTAGGCGTCCAGCTGGCCGTTGCCCACGACCCCGGAGTTCGGGTCCTGATAGATCGTAGCGGGCCAGCCATTCCACCAGGACCCCGCTGGAGCGCCGGTGAAAAAGGTGGCGATATCGTCACGGCGAGTATACGGATTCTCGGGGTCGCCCGTTGGCTCTTGCGGAACGCCATTGGAACCGATCGGAGTATGCGTGTACAGCTGCTCAGCTCTCCACCAATTGGAAGCGAAGTCAGCAGCCGTGGTCGCCACCGGACGGTTGGAATCGATCTCGCCGTACTCCGCTCTCACGTCGAACTGCATGAAGACGCCGTCTCCCATCTTGGGCTGCCAGCGGAGAGCGCCGTAGTAGCGTCGATCGTCGCTGAAGGTATGCTTCTGACGGTATTCTGACTCGTCGTTCATCGCGATGAAACGGACCGCCAGCACATCGTCGATGATGGGCGTGCTGACATCGATCACCTCGCGGTGCGAGCCGTAGCTGTCGAAACCGATCTCGAATGCTCCCCCCGAGTCGTTCATGTACGGGTCCTTCAAGGCTCCATTGATGATGCCCGCCGGACTTCCCAGTCCGAACAGGATCGAGTTGGAGCCACGCTGAATATCCACCCGAGAAGTGTTGTAGGAATTGGTGGGGATGTTCGAGGTGAAGTAGTTGCGCGTGATGTCCGCCTGATTGAGGCCACGCAGGCGGGTGCCTCGCTGTGGGTTGACGAGCATCTCGTTGCGATAGCCGCCATCGTCAGCATTCGTGCCGTAGTAGTTGCCGCCGATACCCGCCACTTCGGAATTGGTGGTGTAAACCAATATGTCCTTAAGATCGGTCGATGCCGTGTCGTCCAGGAACTCCTCGGTCACGACCGAGATAGCCGACGCCACGTCCTTCAACTGGGTCTTGAGACGAGAGCCCGCGAGCGAAGAGGTCGCACGGTAGCCTTGGTTCTCGTCAGAACTCACTTCGAAGGGAGAAAGCTCGAAAACCTCCTCTCCATCTTCGGTGTCGGACACCTGGGCAAGCGCGATTGGCGAGAACCACGCCGCAAGTCCGGCCAAGGCAAGCAGTTCCGCCTTGGCAAGAGCCCTAGGGCTCCTTTGATCAGTTTTCATAGTCATTGGGTTTGCGTTAGTTTGTATTTTTGGGGTGAAGGAAAGAGCGCATCTCAACCGCAGAATCCAATGCATGAGGGTTCGTCGGATTCCTCTGCCAAAGCGATGCGAAGCCCCGACAAAACAGGGGGCGCGAGACGACCGTCGATGAGCGAATCGCGAATTCTGGCACAATAGGGTACGGCAAAGCACAGACGTCCTCTCAGGGGTATGCGGGGTGATGAGTCAGGGGATCGAGGATTAACTAATAGTATAGCCCATCATCCTCATTCCATCCACCCCCCAAAAGGGGGAAATTTCGTGTAAGAACCGCCCACCGTCATGGCAGAGCACGCATCCACACGGGAGAGAACAACGCTCAGGAAGGAACGTTCATTCTCCAATTGCTCGAACAACTGGGCGTCCTTACGTAGGGATAATCATAATACACGCATCCGGCATCGCTCCGAATAACAAAGCCGGGCCGTTGTGGTTCTTATAAAAACGAAAAAAAGCCGCTGCTCCTTCGAACAGCGGCAATGAAGAAACAGGTATGAAGAAAGCCTACTCTAGATAGTACGAGCGGAGTTTCGCTAGGTTTTCTCCGCCCAGGCCAAGTCCTTCTTCGAAATAGGCCTCGAAGGAGCCATACTTCGCCTTAATCGCCGCGAAGGCCGACCGCAGCCACTTCTCCTTGGTGCCCATAAACTGCTTCATTACTTCGGGAGCGATGCCGTACTTGTCGGCGTACTGCTCGATCATCTCGTCCGGCATCGACCACACCTTTCCTGAGATCATGTAGTCCTGTATGACCGTCTCCTCGTCCACGCCGAGAGCCAGCAAGACCAGAGCGGAGCCGACTCCAGCGCGGTCCTTTCCTGCCTGACAGTGAAAGACGAGGGCGTTCTTGTCGTCTTCGAGAAGCTCGTCGAATATTCTTGAATACAATGGCGCTCCAAAAAGAACGAAGCCCGCGTAGCCTTGCTCCATAAACTGGTCGCCGATGACCTCCAGTTCCGCCGGCGACTTGTCCTTCAGCTTCATCAGCGCTTCCGCGTCCAGCTTGCGGCCGGTCGCCTCCGCCATGGCAGCTTGGATATCGAGATGCAGATACTCCACATCCGCATCTTCAGGCAGGCGATCAGGCGACTCCTGCAGCTCGCGCGCTTCGCGCAAGTCGCAGACCGTATCGATCCCCAGCTCCTGGAAGAGCTTCAAATCGTCATCCGTCAACTTGTCCAGGGCGTTCGAGCGATAGATCTTACCCCACTTTATCGTCCTGCCGTCTTTGGTTTCGTAGCCACCTAGATCACGGAAGTTGATCGCTCCTTCCATGCCAGGGAAACGCTTTTCTTCCGACGCGTCCAGGCTGAGCGTCATCGTCATTGCGGCGGCAGCGACAAACGCTGCCTTGTGTATCCATTTTTCCATTTTCGGTTCCTCCGATCGAGTTAGAATTTGGCCCGTAGTCCGAGCATGTAACGAGGTCCGAAGCCTTCCACTTCCACTGGTTGGGCGACGGTCGCCTGGTACCGAATCCCGCGCTCGTCCGTCAAGTTGTTGGCATCGAAGTAGATTGAGTAGACATCGTTGACCTGGTAGCGGGCCGAGAAGTCGACGCGCTCGGTGGCCTTCCAATAGATGTCGTCAGCATCGCCGAAACCCACGTCGTCGAGCCAGTCATCGCGCCATTGGTAGCTGAGGCGGAGCGAAAAACCGTGGTTTTCGTAGAAGAGCGATGAGTTGATCACCGCGTCCGATGTCCCTGGGAACGCGGCCTCGCGCCCGGCCGGCGTGTCGAAGGAGCCATCGAGCAAAGCGAGGTTCACTTGCATGCCCAGTCCATCGAGCGCATCTGGCAGACCGAGCGGACGGTGCAGCAAGTTGAACTCCAGTCCGGAGAGCGAACCGTCGCCACCATTGAGCGTGGTCGTGTATTGGTAGTCCGAGCGATCAATGCCCCCCGAATCGTAGCGACCGTCCCCCACTACGGTGGTGAAATCGAAAATCACGTCCTCGACTTCGCGATGGAAAAAACCGGCCGAGAGCAGCGACGACTTCGAGAAGTACCACTCGATCGACGCATCCACTCCATATGCGCGCTCCGGGTCGAGCAACGGGTTTCCGCCTATCACCGATTCATCGGTGTCGCTGATGCTGGCGCTGTAGCGCAGCTCTCCGAAATCAGGTCGGCCGATGCCGGAAACGGCAGCGAGGCGCAGCTTCGTATCGTTGTTCAAATCGTAGTTGTAGTGGACGCTTGGAAACAAGTCGGTGTAATCGTTTCCGATCTCCTGGGGAACGATGGCATCGCCCGCCACTAGATTCCCCGAGCTCGTTATATCCACTTGTTCGATACGCAATCCTGTGACGAGCTGGTGCTTGCCCGACTCAATCGTCGCCATGGCGTAGGTGGATTTGATTTCCTCCTGGATTTCGAACACGCTGTCCGGCGAAACGCCGCTGCTGGGATCGTAGAGGCCTGCCGCGGAAAGCGTTTCCAAAGCTGAGTCGATTTCTTCGCGCAAGCCGATGTTGTCGACGTAGTGGGTCGTAAATCCGAGATCGAAATCGGATACCCAAGCGTCGTTGGTGACGAACCGCCCCGAATCCCAATCGCCGCCGATGGCTGCCATGTAGGGCGATAGCGGCACCGTGTTGGCCACCGTAAAGGTGTTTCCGTCCGCCTGCCGATCGTCCATCTGCAGACCCAGCTTGAGCGTGACGTCGCTCTCACCCGCTGCGAACGCTCGCTCGGCATCGACCGATATCGTGTAAGCGTCGGAAAAGGTGCCTGAATCGATCGGGAGCAAAAGGTCCATGCCGAAACCTGCCTGATTCAGCTGTCTCTGCGGGGCGCCGAAACCAACGATCCCCTCGCTCGGCCGAAAGTCGGTCGCATAGAGATCGATGATCGGCGTGCCAGAAGCTAAACCGGTGTAGCTCAGACTGGGAAAGAGCGAAGGATCGGTCTGAATCTGCATCAGAATGGGCAAATAAGTGGATGAATCGGTTTCGGTGAAGTTGGCTTTCCACTGCAGGTCCCAATCCCCTATCGCGTGCTGGAAGCCCGCCGTATTGGTCCAGGTCGAATTGCGGTACTGGCCGTATTCCAGCATACCTCGCATGGGTACGCCGATCAGGTTTCCGGTATCCGCGCCGGCAGCGCCTCCAATCGCATCCTCAAGCGTGAGCACGTATTGGTTGCGTTGCTCGTCGTCCGAAAATTCCGAATACACCGTGGAAAGATAGAACAGCGAGTCCTCGCTCGGCGCGTACTCGAGCTTCAAGCTACCTGCGTTGTTCTGACGGGTGATCTTGTAGCTGCGAAAATCGATGCTGGTCGGAGCGCCATCCGCCCACTCAAATTCGCGATTATCGGTGGTCTGATCCATTCGGAAGTGCGTCGCGGATACCGATACGCCCCATTTCTCGCCGCCCTGAATGTATTTGACCGAAGCCCGTCGCTGCAGGCCGTCGCCTAACTCGAGATTCCCGTATCCAACCTCCGACGACAGTTGCGGATCCAATAGGCCGATCGCGGAACTGGTAGCGATGTTCACACGCCCAGAAATCGACTCCGCAGGCATGTCCGGAGTCATCGTCTTGTGGACCTCTAGCTTGTCGATGATAGCGGAAGGAACGGAATCGAACCGGAAGATGCGCTCCTCCGCTCCGATCACGTTCACGCCATCGAAAGCAACCGAGGTCCAGCGGGCAGGCGCTCCGCGCACCTGAATGAAACGAGCCTGCCCCTGGTCGCGCTGAACCGCTACCGCCGGCAAACGCGCGAGGGCGGCCGCCGCATTCTGGTCCGGAAAATTGCCGATCGCGTCGGAGGCGATCACGTTCAGCACCGTCTTGGCGCGACGCTGCAGATCCACCGATTCCTGCTGGCTGTGAAAGATCGGGGACGCGGATACCGTGACCGCGTCAAGCGTCACGACGTTTTCATCGTATTCAGATTGTTGCGACATCGCTGCGCTGGTTATTCCAAGCCCCAACGAAAACGGAACGAGAAGAGTTCTGGTAAGAGAATTCATAGGTGAGCAGTTGAGTTAAACTACGGCCAATGAATAACGTTCGTTATCGTCCTGACTAGGAAATTTAGGCGTTCTAGCGTTACGTTTCACTACATGCCGGTTACGCAAAGGTTACAGGCGACACATCGAGTAACGTTCGTTACTATATTGACAGATTCCGCGCACCGTCGAAGCTTCACTCGATGGCACTCTCGGACCCCTTAGTCGACACCGTCACCTTCGAACGAAACGCCCGGACCTTTCGCGAGCTTGGTTTGCAGGAGCCGATTTGTTTTCTGGCAAGGGAGGGCGATACTCGAAAACGCATTTTAGAGGCGGCATTGGAGCTGTTCGCGACCATCGGCTTCGATGCCACGCCGGTCGACATGATCGTATCGAAATCCGAGACATCGCCAAATACCCTGTATCGACAGTTTGAATGCAAAAGCGGTCTTCTGAACGAACTCTACCGAATCCTGCAGCTCGAGTTCCGCAGCTACTTCAGCGAGATCGGGATGGAGGATATCGGCACCAACATAAGCTTCATCGAGGTGGTTCGCCGTTGGTTCGCTTACGCGATCTATCGCCCGCATCGGCATGATCTGCTCTTCGTGCGCGATCTATCGATGCACCTCGACGAGCGAAATCGGGCGCGATTGGCGGAATTCCAAGAAGGCAGCGAGCGCTTCTACCAGAAAGGCCAGCAAGGCAGGCACCTTCGCCCGGGGGACCCCGCCCTGCTGAGAGCTGCGATCGAAGGCTGCCTCAACGGAGTGCTCGCCCAGATCAACAGGGGCAAGCTCGAGCTGAACAAGGATACTTTCGAGCTCGCCCTCAAGGTGGCCTGGGACTCGATTCGCTACTGAGCGTCTCGCTGCCACGCAACCGAAACGCCAGCCTTTCATTGGCTGGCGTCCGACTTTCGTTTTAAAATCTAGTTCCAGAACTCGCCTTGATCGGCATGGCTGGTCGCCAAGCGGCGATCGCCGGACCTGGTCGGAGAGGATGGGGCTGCGAAGCGATTTGAGCTGCGTGTCCCGCCCCTGGTCGGCCCTCGGCTTGTCCGGCGATTGAGGCTGCCATCTTCGGAGATGTTCAGGAGCTGGTTGAGCTCCTCGACCACCGAATAAAGGTTTTCCGCCTGGCTGCTGAGCTCGTTGGCGGAGCTGGCCGTTTCTTCGGCGGAGGCGGCGTTGCCTTGGGTGACGACCTCCATCTGCTCCATGGAGCTGTGCAACTTGGAAACGCTATTCGACTGTTCGCTCGAGCTGTGGGCGATGCTGCTCATCAGCTGATCCATTTCGCTGGAGCGTCCTAGGATCTCGTCCAGCTTGCCGGAGACGCGACGGCTGGTTTCCATGCCTTTGGCGCTTCTTGTAAGCGATTCGTCGATACGCTCGCTGGTTTCTCGGGCCGCGACGGCGCAGCGCTGCGCCAGGGCTCGTACTTCGTCGGCCACTACAGCGAATCCGGCTCCCGCCTCGCCAGCACGAGCCGCTTCGACCGCCGCGTTCAAAGCGAGAATATTGGTTTGGAAAGCGATCTCGTCGATGGTTTTCAGGGTGTCGGCGATGTTGTCGCTCGACTGCTGGATTTGCTCCATGGCTTTGACCATGGTTTTCATTTCCGAGAACCCTTCCTTCGCGGAACGATCGACTAAGGTGGCTGCATCGCGAGCCTTGCCGGCCGCTTCGGCGTTCTTGGTGATCATGGAAGAGGTTTCTTCGAGAGCCGCGTTGGTTTCCTGCAGCGACGCAGCCTGTTCGGAAGCGCCTTCGGCGACCCGCTGACTGCTGGTGCTGATTTCGTGAGCCGCTGAGCTGGTGCGGTCCGCGTTGTTGGAAAGCTCGCCGACGATGGTCAGCAGTTTCCTGCTCACTCGAACGCCGAACGCCCAGACGATGAAGACGCCCACGGCGAGAGAAAGAACGGTCACCGCGATGATCAGCCATTTGGAACGCGCCGCAACCTGATCGGAGGAAGCCTTCAAATCGCTGGCCATTCGCTCCATGCCCTCGGTGAGCTGGTCTATGCTCTTGCGGGCCTTCTCGAAGAGCTCCGCTCCGGATCCCAGCGAACGGGTGGCCGCCTGCTCCCAAACGATCGTGTCCTCCGATTTCAGGCCCTTGAGAATGGCGAGGGCGCTGCGTTTCCAGATTTCGAAATCGCTCTCGAACTGCTCGGAGGTAGCTAGAATCGATTGGTCGTCGAAGTGAACGACGGTATCCTTGAACCCTTGCCACCGCTGCTCCACCTGCCCGATGTTTTCCCGGATGGCTGCTTCCAAGGGAGCCTTATCGGTGGAATTGATCAGCGTGCGCTCCGCGACCAAGGCCTGCTGCATGTCTCGGTCCAACTGCAGGAGCGTGTCGGTGGCAGGCAGGACTTTGCTGTAGAACACGTTGAGCTCCCTGAGAATCGCATTGCTCGCGAGGACTCCGATGATCCCGGTGCAAATGCAGAGCAAGAGGAGGGTCGACATGCTGGCGACCGTTTTAGCTGTGTACGTTAGTTTCATTCGATTTCTTGGTTCGCGCATGCAGCGTCGACGATAGAGAGAGCCCCTCTCCCTCCATGGTAGACACGCGGTCTACATCCTCTATCGACTGAGCGATTGCGCTGCTCAAAGCATCGTCCTCCGGTCTAGGTACTTGACAGAGGAGAACACCTCGATTTTAGGGCCAGCCCACCCTAGCCTATCCCGATCGAATCGGAGACGCTCGGCGGATTCTCTCAAAACCCGGCCTAGTCCGAAGACAGTTTCAGCACTTCCTCCAAGCTATTGGCGACGCTGTAGTATCCGGTCTCCTTCCACGGATCGAGCATTCTGACCAGGTGATCCCAAAAGCCGACACCTCCCGGCAGCTGCTTGTTGTAGATGACGACCGGCTTGCCCTTCATGAGCGGACTCCCGAGTTGCTTGAAGATCAGCAGCGCCAGCATCTCCTGCACCGTGCCCGCCCCGCCAGGAAAAATAACGAACGCATCCGAATTCTGGATCATAGCCTCCATGCGAGTGTAGATGTCCGGGCGCAGCCAGAAGCTAGTCATGCCCTCGGGCAAGCCTTCCAGCTCGATGATGTGCGGCACGTTGGAACCTCCGGTCCATCCTCCCGCTTCCACCGAGCCGCGCACCACCGCGCCCATCACGCCCGTCGTGCCCGCTCCGGAAACGCAGCCGATGCCTCGCTCCGCCAACATCTTCCCTAGTTCGTATCCTTCCGCCAAATACGAAACGTCCTCGATGCTGGCCGAGCAAAACACGCACACCTTGCGGGTGATCTGGCCTTGATAATCCTTTTCGAAGGACTCCGCATGGCATTTCATGATCTTCTCCCGCCCGACGTCCGGCAGTCCTTCCTTGTCCACGCGTTCCAGCGAGTCCAGCACGTCCTGCGGATGGTTGACCTGCAAGAGAAACTTGCGATAGTTCTGCCGGATGGTGCCGAGCTCGCGCAGGCTGTCCAGGAGCTCGAACAAGCTGTCCCACGAGCGGTCGGAATTGAGGATGACCGTGGCTTTGCCAAACAGGTGCACGTCCAGCGTCTGGTAGCCTACGAAGATCGATACCGCCTTGAACAAGTCCTCCAGCGAAGCCCCCGGCATGAAGACGAAGGCGTCGGACTCCACGATCTTTCGCTCGATGTTGGAGAGCGTGATCTGCTGGTCCCCATTGGAGTTGTAGATGTCCCAGCCGTTGGCGAAGAGCAGGTAGAGGATGCGGGCCCGAGCCTCGCGGCTTGGATCTTTAGTTCCTGATATCTTTCCGGATAATCTGACGAATGGCATGTTTGAGAGGTAAAGTCTGCGGTTTCTCGCGGCTCGGCTTGCATTCGACCGGAGCTTTCGCCGCTTGTTCTTGCGCCACGAAAACGTAGCGGAAAACGGCGAAGACGATCACTGCGAGAAGGTAGCCTAGCGCGATTGTCCATGCAGGTCCAATGCCCGCAGTGACATCGGTCTCGATGACCTCGAACCGATGCATCACGCCAGTCAAGGAAAGACCCGCCGAGGCGGCCAGCCAGCCCATCGCGACCAGAGGCCGCTTTTCCACGATGGCGACCATCACCGAAGCGAAGACGATGGAGGCGTACAGCCAACCCTGCTCCAGCGCGAAAACGCCCTCCGCGTAGAAGTTTCCCGCCGCCATATCGGCTAGCAAGCCCTCGCTATAAGGCTGATCGGACGATCCGTAGCCCACCGCCCCGAGCACTCGCTTGGCGATCAAGGCCGCAAAGGCTCCGATGCCGGGCAGCAAACCCGCGACCACCGCAGGGATGTGGGCTTTCGGCACCGATGAGAAGGCCTGCGTGCTGATGGTGAAGCCGATCCAGATCAGAATCGCCATGCCGGCCTCGATGGGGATCAGTTCGGAAAGCAGCCCGATGGCCCCGGTGAGGCAGAGGAGCGACATCGCCACCCCATTGATCAGCGAATAACCAGAACGCGCCCCGATCGCCTTCCAGCCAGGGTGCCCGATGTATAGAGTTGTTGGATACGGAGATCCCAGAACGCCGGCCAGCACCGAACCCCAGCCGTTGATCAAGAGCGAAGGCTTTGCCGGGAAATCGTCCCCCGACGCCACTGCCGATTCCAGCGCCTGCATGGAACCGATCACATTGATCAGCCCCATCGGCAAAATGACTGCCGCGAAGGACAGCATGTAGCCGATCTCCGCAAACGCCTCGAATCCGTAGGGAAACGGCCAATACATGCCAAGCGACAGATTCGTTTCTCCAAGTCCGCCGACTGGACTGCGTAAACCTAGCCAATGGCTTCCCCAAGCGATGGATACACCAGCCAAAAGCACGATCAGCCCGCCGGGTATGTTCCAGCGAATCCTGACCGATCCGTAGTAGAAATAGAGGGTGAGGAACAGCGTAGGCAAGCCGACCAAGGGAAACGCGTACGCTCGGAACGCGTAGTCCGCGGCGATGAAGAAAATGCCAACTGCCGCGAGGGCGGAGAGCATCGCGGCCCGCGAGGCGACCTTTCGCAGGTGATGCACGAGATAGGAGCCGACCACTTCCACCAATCCAGAACCCACGCAGGCCAGCACGCCCGCGATCCATGCGATGCGGTTCGCTTCCTCCTGGCTCGCTCCATCCGCCAACGCCATCTGCTGAGCCGGCAGCATCACGTAGAAAGTGAAGAAGAAGATCGGCAGCAGATTGATCCCGTACGGCAAGGCGCAGACATCGTCCCGCCCCGTGCGCTCCGCCAGCCTACGAGCCTGCCAGGCGTAAAAGAGATTGCCGAAAAGCAGCCCGATCGCCATGCCGGGAAGCACGCGGGTGGCGATGAACTCGGCGCTGAATCCAAGCACGCTCTGGCTCAGACTGATGATCAGCAGGAGATTGATAAAGTTGTTCAGCCCCAAGCCGAAAAAGCCGTCCCAATCTCCTTTCGATATCACTTTCACAGAGGCCACAAAAGCAGGGATCAGACCAACTCCCGCCCGCGGACTCGCTTATTTCCAGTTGGAAACCAAATAGATCGTGGCCTTGGCGGCGCTTTCGGCGGCGAACGGGCCGTAGGTCAAATAGTCGTCGCTCGGCGTAGGCTGAGCTTGGTTGCTTCCGGAGCGCACCACCAGAAACGGCACGCCGAAATGCCCGCAGACCAGGGCGAAGGTAGCGGACTCCATCTCCATCAGATCCACGTCGAGCGTCCTGAGTTCGCTGATACGTCGAGCGTTCACCCCAAAAAAGTCGCCAGAGGTCACCACCCCGCTTCGAATGGACACCGGATAGGTTTCGCCATCGACCGTCACGGAATGCGGCTCGTATTCGGATATCAAGGACATAGCCTTTCGGTGCATCACGGCGGGGATGGAGAAATCGTTGGCCAGCAAGGGTGCGCGGTTCGGCACGGAAGGCGGCTGCAGTCCGGCCATGGTGATGCCGTCGTCGCCGAGGCTACCGTAGTCATGCAGAAAGACGCGAGCGGGCAGGATGACATCCCCGGTACGCAGTCCGGCGTCGATGCGGGCCGCCGTACCTGTCATGAACGCAGCATCCGGTTCGAATTCCTTGAGAAAAACGGCTGTCACCATCGCGGTATAGCTCTTGCCCACGCCAGTCAGCGACACCACGACTTCGTTTTCCCCTAGCCGCCCTCTCGTATACGCCAAGCCACTACATTCGCCCTCCACCGGATCCTTGAGGGCCGCCACGATCGGTTTCGTCTCTTGCGGCACCGCGCCGAGAATCAGGTAGAGCGGGTTTTCGGAACGGGCTTGGCTCGGAAAAACCAGGCACAGCAGGGCGACAGCGGAGAGAAACGATTTCATTGCCCGCCCCTTAGCAGCTCGTTTGCCAGAACCGTCCACGTTCGCCCTTTTGACCCTCGCAAAAACGAAGATTCGTGAAAGTTGGCGCTTAATCCGCTAAAGGCCTCAGGGCGACTCGCTACGCCTAACCTATGCTGGTCTTCTACAACGACGATTCCTTCCAAGTCCTGCGGGGACGATTCCTGAATCCGCAAACCGACACGCAGTGCCAATACCTGCGCGACGCCCTGCTGATCGGGGAACGCCGAGAGGACGGCTGCCGCATCGTGGACTTCGGCGACGCCACCTCGCTGGCCGAGCGCTACGGTTGGGACCTGGACCGGATCCCCTGCAATCCGGGGCTGATCCTGCCGCCGTTTTACGACTTGCATTTCCATTGGGTCCAAGACGACGTGCGCGATGCTCCCAAGGTCTCGCTGCTGGAATGGCTGGAGCGCTACACCTTTCCCGAAGAGGCGCGCTTCGCCGACGCGGACTACGCTGAAATCAAAGCGAAGGCCTTCTGGCGGCGCATCCACTCGCTCGGCACCGTGGGCGGTCTATGCTACAGCTCCATCCACGACGAAGCCCTCGATGCCGCCATGCGCCACGCGCCTGCGGGCTTTCACATCGGCGGCGTGCTCATGACCATGAACTGCCCAGCCCTGCTGCGACAGTCCAAGCAAGAGGCAATCGAAGCCGCGAAACGCGGGGCGGCTTCCTACGGCTCCCGCTACTGCGTCACCCCTCGCTTCGCTCCCACCACCCATCCCGAGGTGATGAAGGCAGGAGCTGGCATCGCCCGCGAAAACGATCTTTTCCAACAAACCCATCTCGACGAGACCCTGGCTGAAATCGATTGGGTGCTGGGCATTTACGAGGAGTTCGAAGGCTTTCAGGACGTGGGGAGCTACACCGAAATCTATCAACGCTGCGACATGCTCGGCCCCAAAACGGTCATGGGCCACGCCATTCATCTCTCGGAGGACGAGCTGGAGCTGCTCGCCCAGAGCGATACCGCGATCGCGTCCTGCCCGACCTCCAACGCTCCCACCGAGGTACGCGGACTGGGTTCCGGCTTGTTCAATTTTGAGCAAGTGGAAAGCGCGGGGATTCGCTGGGGACTGGCTTCCGACATTGGCGGAGGGCCCTACCTGTCCATGTTCGACGTGATCGACTCCTTCGTCAGCCAGAATCGAGAAGCGGGAAGGGACGGGGCCACCTACGCCAAAGCTCTCTACCGCTCGACGCTGGCCGGGGCCGAAATCCTGCAGGTGGCCGAAAGCAAAGGCAATTTCGCCCCTGGAAAGTCCTTCGACTGCATCCACTGCCCGCTTCCGGATACTGCGGCCCGCCTGAGCTCGGCGGAAACCCTTCTCCCGGTCCTCATCGCCCAAGCCTCCGCTCGCTCCCAGCGCGACGAGCTGGTGGAAACCACCGTGCTGGAGGGGAAGCAGGTCTTTTCCCGCCCCCAGCTCCTGCTCAGCCAAAGCAAAAGAGGAATCGCCTGATGCAAGACCTCTGGAGAAACGCTCGCGAAGAGCTGCGAGCCGGTCGGCGGGTATTCTTGGCTTTCGTGGCGCAAGCCCAAAACGGCTCTCCCGGCACCCCCAAAGCCCGCCTTCTGGTGAGAGAAGATGGCAGCCAAGTCGGTACCATCGGGGGCGGCATCATGGAAAAGCGACTGCTCGAGAGCGCGGTCAAAGCCCTGCGGCTCCAAGCCTGGTCCCCACGCTTGCAGCATCTCGAACACTCCGCCCTCTCGGACCACCCCTCCGGCCTGATCTGCGGAGGCCGCCAAACCAACGCGCTGGCGACCCTCACCCCCGATCGCGACCTCGCCACCGTCGCGGAAATCGTGCAGCGCATGGACGCCAGACAGGAAGGCGTCATCGAGCTCAATGCCCGCGGACTCGCCTTGCGGACCCGAACCCGCCAGCCCCGCTTCGCTTTTCTATTCCAGCAGGAAGCGGGAAGCTGGACCCTGCAGCTCAGCCTGCTCCCCGATCGACGCATCGCCATATTCGGAGCGGGCCACTGCGGACAAGCCCTAGCCCGCCAAATGCTTCGACTCGGCTTCGCCACCCGCTTGTTCGACGAGCGAAAGGACCTGCCCCTTTCACCCGAGCTGAAAGACGAAGCCGTTTCGCTCGGCGACACGCCTCACGCCTTCGTATCCAAGTTTGACGACTGGCGAGACACGCCCTCCGTCGTCATGACCCACTCCTACCCATCCGATCTCAGAGCACTGCTAGCGGTGATGCCGGAACGACCGAGCTTCCTCGGCCTGATGGGCAGCCCGCCAAAACTGGCCCGCATCTTCGCCGAGCTCCGACGGAACGGCATCCCAGAGGCGAGCATCAAGCGTCTCCAGGCGCCGGTCGGACTTCCCATCGGCAGCGACACGCCCGAGGAGATCGCAGTGAGCGTCTCCGCCCAGATTCTACTCAATCAACACACTTCCCGAACTCATGAGCAACACTTCGCAGATTACGCTGTTACTTAACGACGAACTCGTGACAGCTGATCTCCCACCGGGTCTCGTAGCTCTCGACTTTCTTCGCAAGCATCGCCAACTCACCGGCTCCAAAGAGGGCTGCAAGGAGGGGGATTGCGGAGCTTGTACCGCAATCGTGGGTACGCTCGAAGGAGAAGACGTCAACTACCAGCCCATGACCTCCTGCCTGCTTCCCATGGGAGAGCTGCACGGCAAGCACCTGGTGAGCATCGAGGGGCTCAACATGAGCCAGCTCTCGCCCGTGCAAGCAGCGATGGTGGATTGCGGGGGGACTCAGTGCGGATACTGCACACCTGGATTCATCGTAGCCATGACAGCTGGCTTGATGGACCCAGGCCTGCCTCTCGACGCAAAGGGTTGCGAGCGGGCTATCTCCGGAAACCTGTGCCGGTGCACTGGATACAGATCCATCAAGCAAGCCGGAGCGGACGCCATTCGGACCCTATCTCCCATGCTCGCTGGCAAGCCCCGCATCGAAGCCCTCTGCCAGGCGAACGCCCTGCCCGACTCCTTCCGAACCGTAGCGACGAAGCTCAAGTCGATAAAAAACGATTCGCCTTCGAGCCCTTCCTTCTCTCCACCCTTCGTCGCCGGAGGCACGGACCTGTACGTGCAGCAGGGCGAAACCCTCCCGGAAAAGCCGGTGCAACTGCTCAATCGCAAGCCCCCTCTCGAGCCCCAGTTCTTCGATGGCGCGCTGCGGCTGGACGCTCGCATGAGCTTCGAAGCCTTCGCCCGCCACCCGCTCGTGCAGGAAGCCATTCCGGAGATCCTTTCCTACAACGACCAAATCGCCAGCTGGCCCATCCGCACACGAGCCACCCTAGCGGGAAACATCTGCAACGCGTCGCCCATCGCGGACCTCACCTGCCTACTGCTGGCCTTGGAGGCGGAGCTCATCCTGCAAGGTCCGGATGGTCAGCGCGCCGTCCCCTTGAACCGCTTCTACCTCGGATACAAGAAACTGGCCAAACGAGCCGAAGAGATCGTCAGCCACATCAGCTTTCCGAAACCGGATCCCGACACGAAAGTCCATTGGGAAAAGGTATCCAAACGGCGGGTACTCGACATAGCGACAGTGAATGCCGCTATCAAGATCAAGGTCGTGAGCAACGAGATCCGAGACGTCCACCTGGCATTGGGCGGCGTCGCCCCGATCCCGCTCTATCTCGCAAAGACCAGCAAGTTCCTCCGTGGGAAAAGACTGGAGCTGCCTGTGGTCCTGCAAGCCCTGGAGCTCGCTCAAAGCGAGTTCGACCCGATTTCCGACGTGCGCGGATCTGGGGATTACAAGCGTTTGCTCGCTCGCCAGCTTCTCCTGGCCAATCTCACGCGCCTCTTCCCGGAAACCTTAAACTCCGATCGTATCCATGCGGCACTGCGATAGCGAACTCCACGTCACCGGCAAATCCGAATACGTCGACGACGTCGCTCCGCCCGCTGGCATGCTGCATGCGGCCGTCTTCGGATCCCCCGAAGCCCATGGAAACCTCGTCTCCATCGACGTTTCGGGAGCTCTGAAAACCGATGGAGTGGTATCTGTATTCACATTCTCAGACATTCCCGGAGAGCCCTACTTCGGGCCAGTGGCGCAGGACGAGCCGCTATTCGCGGACAAGAAAGTGCTGTTCCAAGGACAGCCTATCGCCTTGGTCGTGGCGACCAGCCACGAAGCGGCTCGCAAAGGCGTGACTCGCTGCAAGGCGGACATCGACGCGCTTCCAGCCATCACCTGCCCTCGCCAGGCCTTCGAGAATGGGGAGATCCACCAGGAGCTACGGACCTTCAACAAAGGAAACGTGGACGAGATCTGGGACCGCTGCGCCCATGTCTTCGAGGGTCGGATCGACCTCGCAGGCCAGGAGCATCTCTATCTGGAAACCAATCGCAGTCGGGCCATCCCCTTGGAGGACGGGCAGCTCAAGGTGTTCGCATCGACGCAAAGCCCCAGCGCCACCCAGAAAACCATCGCATCAGTGCTGGGCCTTCCCATGAACAAGGTCGAGGTTGACGTAAAACGCCTCGGGGGAGGCTTCGGAGGCAAAGAGGACCAGGCCACGCACTGGGCGGTCATGGCCTCCTTGGCAGCCTACGCCCTCAAAAAGCCGGTGCAGATCGTTCTCAGCCGTCCGGACGACATGCGCATGACCGGCAAGCGCCATCCCTACAAGCAAGACTACAAGATCGGCCTCGATCCCGAAGGACGCATCCTGGCGTATGAAGTGAGCCACTACCAGAACTCCGGCGCCTTCATGGACCTTTCCAATCCAGTTCTGGAGCGGACATGCATGCACTCCAGCAACGCCTACAGCATCCCGAACATTCGCATCCGCGCCGTGCCGTGCCGCACCAACCTCCCTTCCAACACCGCCTTTCGAGGCTTCGGCGGACCTCAGGGCATGTTTCCGCTGGAAGTCGCGATCGAAAAGGCGGCCGCTGGCCTTGGCGTACCCCCAGACTGGATACAAGAAAGAAACCTCGCCCGCGAGGGCTACGTCTTTCACTACGGACAAACGCTGGAGGACGATCGACTGAAACGCGCTTGGGACGAGGCCAAAGAAACCTTCGATCTCGCCTCGATTCGCGAGAGGATTCAAACCTACAATCAAAGCAACCCGCTCTCGAAAAAAGGCTTCGCCCTGATGCCGGTCTGTTTCGGTATCAGCTTCACCAAGACATTCCTCAACCAAGGCAGCAGCCTTGTTCACGTCTATACCGACGGAACCATAAACGTCACCACCGGGGGGATCGAGATGGGGCAAGGCGTCAGCTCCAACATGATCGCCATTTGCTCACGCGTCTTCGGCGTGAACCACAAGCGTATTCGCTGCAACAGTACAAACACCTCACGTATCGCCAACATCTCCCCCAGCGCCGCGAGCGCCACTAGCGACCTCAATGGAAACGCGACCATCATGGCCTGCGAGGAGATCCTGACTGGCATGAAAGCGGTCGCGGCAAAGGAGCTTTCCTGCGAGGCTGGGCAAATCAGCATCGTCGCCGAACGCGTGCGCGTCGATGGGCAGGAAACGGAACTCACCTGGGAACAGCTGGTTCTCAAAACCTACTTTTCCCGAGTCCAGCTCATGGCGCACGGATTCTACACGCCGCCTAACATCTCCTTCGATCCCATCGCTGGCTGGGGCAAGCCGTTTCACTACTACACCTACGGGACCTGTCTCGTCGAAGCTACCGTCGACTGTATCCGCGGCACGTATACGATCGATTCCGCCAAGCTGGTGCACGACCTGGGCCGCGGCATCATCCCATCGGTCGACCTGGGTCAGGTCGAAGGCGGACTGGCTCAAGGCATCGGATGGTTGACGCTGGAGGAGCTGGTGTTTTCAGACGAAGGCAAGCTGCTTTCCAACGCCCTCTCCACCTACAAATGCCCGGATGGGGATGCCTTGCCCGACGACATACAAGTCACGTTTCTGGAAAACGCGGACAATCCAGGCGGTCCCCTCGGCAGCAAGGCGGTGGGCGAACCTCCCTTCATGTACGGCATCGCCGCCTACTTCGCCATTCGCCGAGCCATCGAAGCGTTCGCTCCTCTCGAAGAAACGGAAACCCGCGCTCCCATGACCCCGGAGCAAACGCTGCTCAAGCTCTACCCGAACGGCCTCTCCTCTCTGATGCGAAACTCGAATCCCTCCTCCATTTCATGAGTCCAGAACTTATCGACTTCTTCAACATCACGCTCCGCTACGTGCACATCGTGGCGGCGATCATGTGGATCGGCAATTCCCTGCTCTTCACTTGGATGGAGATCAATCTACTGCAAAAGAAGGAGGACAAGGACCTGATCGGCTACATGGACATGCTGCACGGCGGTGGCGTTTTCCATCTGCAAAAACGTATCCTGAAACCGGATTCGATCCCCTCCCCGCTCCACTGGTTCTACTGGCAAAGCTACACGACCTGGCTCTCTGGATTCTTTCTTTTGGTGACCTACTTTTTCACTCGAGCGGATACCTTGATGATTGACCCGGCGAAAACCGACCTCTCCAGCGCCGGAGCCATCACCATCAGCCTGGCGGGTATCTTCGGCGGTTGGCTGCTCTACGATCTCTACTGGCGCAGCCCGCTGAAGAACTACCTGAAAACCGGAGCCGTGGTCTGGATCAGTCTGGTGGTGCTGTACGCGTGGGGGCTCGACTCCGTTTTCAACGGGAGAACGGTCTTCCTCCAAGTCGGCATGACCTTGGGCTCGTTCATGACGGCCAACGTGTTCTTCCACATCATCCCCAACCAGCGCCGTTTCATGAAGGCCCTGAGAGAGGGCAAGGAGCACAACCTAAACGTCGGCAAAGCGGCGAAGTTCCGGTCGTTGTCGAACCACTACATCACCTTCCCCGTCATCTTCCTCATGCTCAGCGGCCACTATCCATCGCTCTACGGCGGAGAGCGGCGGGTGCTGGTTCTTAGCGTCATCGTGCTCGGCTTGATCGTCATCAAGTACATGATGAACATTCGCAACACCTTCAAACCATGGCTGGCGGTGGCGGGAGCCACCTTTGCAGGCAGTGCATCCATCATCGCCGCCGCCATCTCCTTGCCGACTGGAAACGAGCCCGAACGCAGCGAACTGGCCATCAAAGGCGAGACCGTTTTCACCCAGACGGGTTGCAACGCTTGTCACCAGGGAGCCAATACAAGCATCGCTCCGAGCCTTGAAGGGATTTACGGCAGCCTGCGCCAGCTGGCCGATGGCAGCGAAGCGGTGGCGGACGAGGCCTACCTGAAGGAGTCCATCCTGCGAGCCCCGACAAGAGTCTCAAAAGGGTACGCCCCTGCCATGCCGGTCTACGAAAACGTACTAAGCCCAACTCAAGTCGAGCAGCTGGTCGCCTACTTGAAGGAACTCTAGTCCAAACCCCGAATGCAAACACACCCGCTTCTCAAGCAAATCAATCCACCTCCACGTCTCATGATGGGCCCCGGCCCTGTGAATGCGGACCCGCGCGTGCAACGAGCCATGTCGGCCGACCTGCTAGGTCAGTACGATCCGGCTATGACCTCCTACATGAACGAGCTCATGGCCCTCTACCGGGAGATCTTTCGATCCGACTACTGCTGGACCTTCGTCATCGACGGAACCAGTCGGGCGGCGATCGAGAGCGCTCTGGTCTCCCTCATCGAACCCGGAGACAAAGTTCTGGTGCCTGTATTCGGTCGCTTCGGGCACCTTCTGGCGGAAATCGCTTCCCGCTGCGGAGCGGAGGTGGTCACCCTTTCTCAGAAATGGGGCGAGGTCTTCGCTCCCGAGGAAATCGAAGCCGCCCTGGACCAGCATCGCCCGAAGCTGCTCGCCATCTGCCAGGGCGACACATCAACCACCATGAACCAGCCGTTGGCTGAGATCGGCAAGCTCTGCCACGAACGCGGCGTCATCAGCTACGTCGACGCCACCGCTTCCATCGCCGGGAACGAGCTGCTCATCGGCGAATGGAAGATCGATGTATGCACCGCAGGACTACAGAAATGCCTCGGCGGACCTTCCGGTTCCGGGCCAATCACCATCTCGAATCGAGCGGCCGACCTGATCAAGTCCCGCTGGCATGTGGAAAAAGGGATCGAACCCGCAGGCTACTCGCCGGGACCTCGTTCGCGCATTCAGAGCAACTACCTGGACCTGGCAATGGTCATGGCGTACTGGAGCCCTCAGCGACTCAATCACCATACGGAAGCGACCAGCATGCTCTACGGAGCTCGAGAATGCGCTCGCTGCATCCTCGAGGAGGGACTCGAGGCCGGCATCGCTCGGCACTGGCTAGCCAGCGAGGCCATGACCAGCGGATTGCAAGCCCTCGGCCTCAAGCTGTTCGGAAACCAGAGCCAAAAGATGTCAAATGTCACCGGAGTCTACATACCGGACGCCGTCGATGGCGAGGCGGTGCGTCGCGACATGCTGCACCACTTCGGAGTGGAGATCGGCACCTCGTTTGGGCCGCTTCACGGCAAGATCTGGCGTATCGGCGCCATGGGATACAACGCTCGCAAGGATGCCGTTCTTCGCACCCTCAACGCTCTGTCGTCCTGTTTGCGCCTTCACGGATACCAGGTACCCGAGCAGGACGCCGCTCTGGCCGCTCTCGAAGTCTACGCCGCCTCCGAATCAGCCCCCGCCGATATAGAGGTTTCTCCCGCTTCCGAAACGAAGTGAGCGCATCCACCCTCCCTCACACACTTCCGATCACCTCATGCTTCAGCACGGCTCACTGCTCATAGAAAACATCGACTACCTCGTCACGGCCAACGAATCGCAAGACGTTCTGACCGACGCCTGGCTTGTCATCGAAAACGGTGTGATCACCGAGGTCGGCTCCGGACGCGAGCAGCCGAGTATCAATATTTCCGCTACACTCTCTGGGAAAGGAAAGATCGCCACACCCGGTTTCATAAACACCCACCATCATCTCTATCAGAACATGGCTCGGGCCTACACGCCGGGCAACAACCTCCCGCTGCTTCCTTGGCTGTCTCATATGAACAAGCTGTGGAAGGGGTTCAGGGAAGACGATCTCCACGCCTGCAGCTTGTTGGGAATCGCGGAGCTCATGCTTAGCGGAGCGTCAACTATCGCCGACCATCACTACGTTTTCCCCGCAGGAGCGAAAGACATGATCCCCGCCCAATTCCGGGCCGCCGAAACCATGGGTGTCCGTTTCCACGCCAGCCGCGGATCCATGGACCTGCATTCCGAGCTGATCTCCGAATGGGCTCTACAGGATGGAGAGACCATTCTGAGCGAGACGGAGTCGCTGATAAAGACCTACCACGACGCTTCGCGCGGCAGCTGGCGACAAATCATCGTGGCTCCTTGCGCCGCCACTTCCTGCTCGCAAGGACTGCTTCGCGACAGCGCCTTTCTCGCACGGAAATACCAGACCGGGCTGCACACCCACTGCGGCGAAACGATCGAGGAGAATTCGTTTTCCCTGGAAAAATTCGGCCGCCGCCCGCTGGACTACTTGCTGGATTGCGGTTGGGACTACGATCGGGCCTGGCTCGCTCATGGCATTCACTTCGACGATCGCGAGCTCGCCCTGCTCGCCGAATGCGGCATCGGCGTGGCCCATTGCCCAAACGCCAACATGCGCCTAGGCTCCGGGATCTGTCGCGTGCCGGAACTGATCCAGCTCGGCATCAAGGTCGGGGTGGGCGTCGACGGCAGCGCTTCGAACGATTCGGGACATATGCTCGCCGAGCTGCGTCAAGCCCTGTACCTCGCCCGCGTGCGCTACGGAGCCGAGGCGATGAGCCCGCTCGACGCTATCGATCTAGGCACATGGAGAGCCGCCGAAGTGATGGGGCGATACGATATCGGTCGTATCCAAAAAGGATACTGTGGAGACGTGGCGCTTTTCCCCACAGAGGATCTGTATTCAAACGCCGCAGAAAACCCCGTCGACGCCTTGCTCATCTGCCACGCTCGCCAAGTCAGCGAACTTGTCGTGGCTGGACAACTACGCATATCCAATGGGGAGTTTCTCGACATCGATCTGGCCCGGATTCAGAGCGATCACCAACAACGAGCCCTGCGCGTCAGAGCCTCAGCCTAGCGAAGCCACGTGAACATCGTAACCATAAGGAACTGCCCGGAATCCATCGCTCCCGATCTCGCGGTCGCGAAGGAATTCATGTCGCCTCGCGTATCAGGCCTGGCAAACTTAAGCATTGCGGAAATCACCATTCCTCCGGGAGTGACCATCAAGAAGCACTACCATCGGGAAAGCGAGGAGGTCTATCAGGTCGTCTCGGGATCGGGAGTGATGTTTTTGGACGGAGAATCAAAAGCGCTGCACAGCGGACAATCCGTCGCCATCAAGGTTGGACAATGGCATCGCATCGCAAATCCAAGCGATCGGCCGTTGGTGATGATCGTGACTTGCTCGCCGCCCTGGCGGGCGGAGGACCAGGTCTTCGAGGAGGGGCCTGAGGAAACGTGAATCAGGCCCTAGCGAATCCGAAATCACGAGGAGCTGCCTTGGTCCTCCTTGCGGGCGTCTGCTGGGGCTTTCATGGCGTTCTGATAAAGTTCGCCTACGCCATGGGCGCGTCCTTCATGGAGGTGTTTCTCTCCGAGGGCATCGTCGCGAGCGTCGTATTCGCTTTTCTGTTACGTCGTTCAAAGTCGGTCCAGCTTCCTCAATCGGCTAAGGAATGGGCCTGGCTCGCTTTAGCCGGCGTTACCTCTCTCGGCGTCGGCAGCTTTCTGTTTCTATCGTTTAGCCTGGGTCCAGTAGCGATCGGAGCTACGCTGCTCTTTCTCTACCTGCCACAAATCTACCTGTTCTCGATTCTGAGCTCGCGCCACGCGTTTCGATGGAGCCAGTTGGCATCGGTCATCATTCTGCTACTTGGAGCCGCTATCGCCACCGACGCCCTATCCGTTTTCCAAGGACTCGAGTCAAAAGGAGCCTTGCTAGCAGGATTCGCCGCTTCGGTCTGCTACGCGACGATCTTTCTCATCACCCCTCGCATCAGCCAGCATTCCTCCGCCACCTTCCGCTCGCTCTTCCTATCGCTGGCGAACGTGCTCGGCAGCCTGCTGGTGCTTTCGAGCCTGCCCATCACTCGCGGAGAAATCAGCAGCGAGCCCATCTCCTTCGTCGCTCTAGCGCTTGTATTGGGATTCGTGGGACAGGCCATACCGATCATTGCGATGATGAAAGGCATCCCGCTGGCGGGCTCCAGCCTTTCCGGCGTGCTTGCTTCCACAGAGCTTCCGATCGCAGTGATCTCTTCTGCCCTCATCCTCGACGAAGCCATCACGCTCCAGCGAGGAGCAGGGGTGGTTTTGGTTTTTCTCGGCATCGTTCTCTTCAACCTTCGTTCCTCCAAATGAGCCGGATCTCACTCGCTGAACTCAACGCCCTGCCAGGCCCGGAGTACCTCTTTCGCTTAGGCGAACTCTACGAATACTCCCCCTGGGTGGTGGAGGAATCCTGCGGCCGGCGGCCCTTCGCTAGCCTGAAAGCCATGCAAGCCACGCTGGAAAGCATCATCTACGGAGCCACCCAAGCGGAGCAGCTTTCCCTTTTGCGAGCCCACCCGGACCTAGCGGCCAAGATAGAGCAGGTCGCTTCACTGACCGAATTTTCGCGCGGCGAGCAAACCCGAGCTGGGTTCGCGGAGCTCCCGGCGGCCCAGCTTAAGGAGCTGCGATTCAAGCTCGAAGCCTACCGCGAACGCTTTGCACACCCGTTTATCCTTTGCGTGAGCGAGCACAACGCTAGCGAAACGCTGCCGATACTGGGCGCTCGCCTGGAAGCTTCGATCGATTCCGAGCGCATCGCCTGCCTTGCTCAAGTGGCCCGAATCGGCTGGCACCGCCTGAGCAAACTTGTAACCACCGAACCCCTACAATCATGAGCGGAAAACTGAGCACACACGTCCTCGACAACTACCACGGAAGACCGGCCCAAGGCGTCTATTGGAAACTCTCGCGACTCTCCGCAGAGAATCAATGGGAGGAAATGAGCGAGGGACAGACCAACGCCGACGGTCGCACCGACGGGCCCTTGCTCGCAGACGGGGCTCTGACCACCGGTCGATACCGCTTGAGTTTCAAAATCGACCACTACTACGCCGACTCCAAAGTCCCTCTTCCTTCGACTCCGTTCCTCGACGTCATTTCCATCGAAGTCAATTTGCAGGCGGGTGAACGCTACCATGTGCCATTGCTCATGACTCCTTGGAGCTATTCAACCTACCGGGGAAGCTAACCCATGAGACCCGATCCCAGAGACGTCGTCTTTCAAAAATTGCTCGAGCGTATTGAGATACTCGGCACAATCAGCTCGTCGGACCATTGCTTGACACGCATATTCCTGTCACGAGAGATGGATACAGCCTCCCGACTCATTCAGTCTTGGATGAATTCGGCCGGCTTGATCACACAGGTGGATGGCATGCAGAACGTGGTCGGCTCCTGGCCCTCCGAAAACGCCCAGTCTCCCTCCCTACACATCGGATCCCACTACGACACCGTGATCAACGCCGGGAAATACGATGGCACGCTGGGTCTGTTGCTGAGCATCGCTGCGGTGGAATTGCTTCAACAGGAAGGCTATCAGCCTCGCCATTTCATCAACGTGCTCGGCTTCTGCGACGAGGAAGGGATCCGATTCAGCTCGACCTTCCTAGGCAGCAGCTACTTATGCGGCGCATTCGATCTTGGCATGCTCCACCGCAAGGATCGAGACGGTATCACCATGGGCGCAGCTTTGGAGGCCCGCGGGTTTGATACGAGCTCCATCAATCGACCACCCGCCCTAATCCAGGAAGACGACATATTTCTGGAGACGCATATCGAGCAAGGTCCGATTCTCGAGTCCCTCGACTTGCCGCTGGGAGTCGTCGACGGGATCGCCGCCCAGATGCGTATCAAAATTTCGCTGACAGGAAAGTCAGGCCACGCAGGCACCACTCCTTTCCCGATGCGAAAAGACGCTTTGGTGGCGGCCTCGGAAATGATCCTCGCTGTCGAAACCCTTTTCGCCCAAAACCCAAACGCTCGGGCCACGGTCGGCTACCTAAACAATCAGCCCAACGCGATCAACGCCATTTCAGGAGAAGTCGATTTCACCATCGATCTCCGGCATCCCGTCACTGCCGGACTCAACGCCTTGTTCGAAAAGCTTGAAAGCGATCTTCGCCGCATCGCCAGAAATCGCTCCATCGAGATGGAGATCGATGTCATGCAGCGGACCGAGTCCATCGAATGCGATCGCGACGTGCAGAAGGCTATCAGCAAGTGCATCAGTCGACACCAGAAACGACTGACCAGCTTCACCAGCGGAGCGGGACACGATACGCTGAAGATCGCTCAAACCTGCCGAGCAGGCATGATGTTCGTACGCTGCCGCGACGGGTTGAGTCACCACCCGGATGAATACACCGACCCTAGCGACATCCGTTCCGCCCTCGATGCATGGGTGGATGTCATTCGCGAAATCGATCAAAACTTCCCATCGAAAAAAGCCGCGAGCAGCATGGAGCAAAAGCCCGTGACGCAATCAAGCCGATCATGATCGACCTCTGTATTCATAACGTTACGACATACATCGACGGCTCCTGGAGGACCTCGAGCTTGAGCGTCGATGCAGGAAAGATCGTTTCCTTCGATCGCGAACGGGCTCGTCTGGTCGTGGACGCCGAGGGCAAGCGCTGTCTTCCTGGAGCAGTCGACCTGCATGTTCATTTCAACGAGCCTGGTCGAACCCATTGGGAAGGCTTCGCCACCGGGGCACTAGCAGCAGCTGCCGGAGGGGCCACCTTCGTAGTGGAGATGCCGCTCAATAGCATCCCGTCCACCGTATCCACGCAGGATCTCGCGACCAAGCTCTCCGCGATCGCGTCGAAGTCCATGATCGACTTCGGCCTCTGGGGTGGGCTAGTGCCAGGAAACGTCAATCAAATCGCGCCACTGGCCAAGGCGGGCGTGGCGGGCTTCAAGGCATTCATGTCGCCCAGCGGAACCGATGATTTTCAGAACAGCGACTACGCCACCTTGAAAGCGGGCATGAAGGAGATCGCTCACACGGGCAAGCTCCTCGCCATCCACGCGGAGGATCCCCAGGTTTTGGATACAGTGGACTTTGCAGGACGAACGCGCATCAGCGCCTTCGACTGGGAGTACTCGCGTCCGGTAGAGGCGGAGATCAAAGCAGTGGAAATCGCCATGGAGCTCTCCCAGGAAACGGGCTGTCCGATCCACATCGTGCACGTCAGCTCGCCAGCGGTGCTCGATCGCATCGCCCTCGGCAAGCAGGCGGGAGTGAAGGTCACCTGCGAAACCTGTCCCCATTATCTGCTGCTTTCCACCGAAGACGCCCATCGCATCGGCCCCAACGCAAAGTGCGCCCCTCCGCTTCGACCGGAGGAGACTCGCCTCGCACTATGGCAGGCTCTGGATCAGGGAAAACTGGACACCATCGGCTCCGACCACTCGCCCTGCCCGCCCGACATGAAGACGGGAAGCCCGTTCTACGACGCTTGGGGCGGCATCAGCGGATTGCAGCACGGTCTGCCCCTTCTGTGGAATTTCGGGCGCCAAGACGAGGCGCGATTCGCGAAGTTGATTAGCCTAACCTGCGCCCAGCCCAGCGCCCTGATCAGCCTACCTAATAAAGGCGCTCTTAAAATCGGCTACGACGCCGACTTCGTCCTGGTGGAAGAGCTCCCTTCCCCTCTGAGCATCGATGCAGATAGTCTGCTCTATCGCCATCGCCATAGCGCCTACTGCGGCCTGAAAACTCGGTACAGGATAAGCGAAACCTGGCAACGCGGTCGCTGCCTGCTTCGCGATGGGAAAGCGGTGGCCCCGCCCGCAGGTACCTTCATAGCCTTTAACTAGTCGCCCTGCCCGGCCGAAGGCGCTGGTACAGATCGTGCTGAAAGTCCTCTTCCCTAGAAAAATGGAAAATGCCATCCCCATCGTAGACTTCAGCGGAATGCTCGGCGACTCGATCGAGCGTCGAAAAGCGGTCGCAAGAGAGGTAGACCGCTGCGCTCGCGAGGTCGGTTTCATGTATTTGAAAAACTTCGGCATCGCGCCGGAAACCTTCGAAGCGCTGCGCGACACCGCGCATCGATTCTTCAGCGCGAACCAGGATCTCAAGGAACGCTACCTTTTCGATCAGCGCCTCAACTTTGGCTACCATGCCATCGGCAAGGAGGGGCTCGATCCGAGCAAGCCGAAAGATCAAAAGGAGTCCTTCACAATGAGGGATGTATCCAGCATTGTGAGACACGCCGACCTGTGGCCAAGCCTGCTGTTCCGTCAGGTTACGGCTGATTTCTACCATGATTGCCGTCGCCTCGCGGAACGACTCATGAGCGCCTTCGCCATGGCGCTCGATCTACCGGAGGATTTCTTCACCGACAAGCACAGCGGACGCACCCAAACCTTGCGTCTGCTCCACTACCCTCCGAGCGAAACCCACGAAGAGGGCCAGCTCGGAGCTGGAGCCCACACGGACTACGGAACGCTCACCCTGCTCTATCAAGACAACACAGGCGGACTGGAGGTCATGAGCCAAACCGGAGAGTGGCTGCCAGCGCCTCCCCTGCCGGGAACGATCGTCATCAATACCGGCGACCTGCTCGCGCGATGGACCAACGACGTCTACCGCTCGACTGCCCACCGCGTTCAAGTCCGCCCCTCCGCCGCGAAGAGCGGCCGACTATCGATCGCCTTTTTCAGCGATCCTGATCCGGACGTAGTTATAGACCCACTACCGTCCTGCATTAGCGAGGACAACCCCTCTCGCTACGCCGCAATCACCGCAGAGGAACACATCAACGCCAAGATCGCCGCGACCAACTGATTCATGACTCGAAAGCAAATGCTATCCCACCTGCGAGCCTGCAACGAAGTCGCAGCTATCGCCGTCGCCAACGGAAACCACCCATTCGGCGCAGTGCTGGTCGCTCCGGACGACGAGGAGATCCTGCTCACCCAGGGAAACGTCGACACCGTGCGCCACGCTGAAACCGAGCTTTCTCGCTACGCGTCCAGCCTTTTCCCCAGCGACTACCTCTGGAACTGCACTTTGGTCAGCAGCTTCGAACCCTGCGCCATGTGCTCGGGCACGCTGTACTGGGCGAACATCGGACAGCTCGTCTATGGCGTATCCGAAAAACGGTTGCTAGAGGTCACCGGTTCCGACGATCGAAACCCCACGCTGAGCCTCACCTGCCGAAACGTTTTACGCTCGGGACAAAAACGCATCAAAATCCACGGACCGTTTCCCGAGATCGAAGACGAACTGCTCTCGCTGCACGCCGATTTCTGGCACCATTGAGTAGGCGATCGCAGCTAGCACACGCTTTCCACATCGCCTTTGGCTGTCCAGGACCCAGTGATCCAGCGCACGATCAGGTAGACCATCGGCGTATCCACGATGGCGACAAGCATCTTGAGCAGATAGGATCCGAGAATCACCTTCGGCAACACCTCGTTGGGAATCACGCCGTAGAACGCGATGACGTAGAAAATCGATGTATCCAAAAGCTGGGAACCGAAGGTCGACGCGTTGTTTCGCAGCCAGAGGTATCGCTGGCCTGTTTTTCGTTTCACCCATTCGAATACATAGATATCCCAAAGCTGGGCTACCATCGTGGCCACTAGGGACCCGGCTACGATACGAGGGGCTCCCTGGAACAGGACTCGATACGCCTCGTTGTTTTCCCAGCCTTCGGCGGGTGGCAGCTGCACGCCTATGAAAAGCATCAGCGTGCAAAAGAGGTAGACGACCACCCCCATGTAGACCATGGAACGAGCCCGCTTGGCTCCCCAGATCTCCGCGACCGCATCGGTGCAGGGAAAGGTGAGAGCGTGCACGAACGAACCATAGCTAAAGGCCAAAGTTCCCAGCCCCATCCAGGCAAGATCCAAGGGGACCAGCTTCACCGTCAGACTCTGGAGCATCCCCCAGAAGCCGACGTAAAAGCCAAACAGGACGAGGTATTTGCTTTCGCGACTCATACAAAGTCGCCCTTGAGCAGGTTAAGCGCCCGGAGAGCTTTCGAGCGCCGATCCACATACGCTTCTCGACCTGTCAACACGCTCCGATCCCCGGCCTGATTCTTCCGTATCCATCGGGCGAATCTGGTAGGGTTTGTGCTCACGGAATCGCGATGCTAGTCGAAACGCCGCCCCCTGAAGCTTCTTCCTCGAAACCGGCCGTGGCAGGGCAAAGCTCCCTGCTCTACCCGCACGATTCCACGATGCCAGCCCCTAAAGCCCTGCTCGCAGGATTCCAGCAGGTCATCGCCATGTTCGTGGGCTGCATCACGCCAGTGCTCATCTTCTGCTCGGTCGTGGACGTGAGCGACGCCGACCAGCGCTACATGATCAGCATGGCCCTTTTCGCTTCGGGAGTCGGCACCTTTCTGCAAGCCAAGCGCTTCGGCATGATAGGCTCGGGATTGCTTTCGGTAAACGGAACCAGTTTCGCCTACGTCGACCTCCTGCTCCGAGCTGGCAGCGAAGGCGGCGTCCCACTGGCTTGCGGCATGGCCCTCGCAGCGGTTCCCGTGCAGTTCGCCCTCGCCTTCTTCCTGCCAAAGCTTCGCTCGATCATCTCCCCGCTGGTTGCCGGTATCGTGGTTCTGATCATCGGCTTAGACCTTATCCCCGTGGCTGGCTACTACATCGCGGGCGATCTGGGGGAAGGCATCAGCTGGAGCGTCAACGCCTCTATCGCTTCGCTCGTGGTCCTGGCCCTGCTGCTTTCCCAACTCTCGGCCAAACCCTTGCTGCGCATGAGCGCCCCTATCATCGCCATCCTAGCAGGATACGCCCTGAGCGCGGCGCTCGGGATCATCCAATGGCCGGCCACGGACAGCGAACAATGGATCGTGCTCCCACAAGCGCTTCCCTTCGGACTGGATTTCAAATGGGAGCTTCTTTTGCCCTTCGCCATCATCTACATCGTCTCCTCCATCGAGGCGATCGGCGACCTGTCAGCGACCGCGAGCCTCTCCGGCCTAAAAACGCATGGCAGCGACTTCTGGAAGCGGGTGCGCGGCGGCATTCTTTCCGACGCCATCACCAGCGCCTTCGCATCGTTGTTAAACGTCTTCCCGACCGCCACCTTCTCCCAAAACAACGGGGTGATCCAGCTCACGGGGGTAGGCAGCCGAAAGGTCGGATTCTACGTCTCAGGAATCCTGATACTGACCGCCTTGCTTCCTCAAACCGGCTACCTTTTCAGCATCATGCCCAGTCCCGTGCTGGGCGGGGTCACACTGGTGCTCTTCGGCATGATCGCTACCGCCGGATTTCGCATGATCGTAGGAGCGGGCCTGGACAACTCCGCCATGCTCATTCTCGCCATCAGCCTCGGGCTCGCCTTCAGCATCCCCAGCCAGGAAGACTTCGTCGCCAGCCTGCCCGAGTTTCTCTCGGCCATCTTTTCATCCAAAGTGGCGACTGGTGGTCTGACCGCCATGATCATGACTCTGGCCCTCGCCTCGACACGAAAGCTGCGAGCCGCCTCGTAGGAGGAGCCGTCAAAAAAAGCGTACCACTAGCCCGCAGCGCCTGCGCCCTGGCGCGTTCGTCCAGCCGGAGGCTCGTTCGCAAAACCGAAAAGCTCATTGCCCCCAAGCCTTGGAAAGCAAATGATGCCATCCTTCTCCGATCATGCCAGTTCGAATCAAGAATCTCCTCGCCAGCCAAAGCTTCACTCTCGCTCTGGTCGGCGCCGTTGTAGTTGCCATTCTCCTACCGGACCTCGGCGTAAAGGGAGGACCGCTTCGGGCCGAGCTCACCACCAAGATCGCCGTTTTCCTGACCTTCCTTCTGCAGGGCCTTTCGCTACCTACCCGTCAGATCGCCGCCAGCGCCGCCAAGTTCAAGATCCACTTCTATTGCCAGGTCGCGAACTTCGTGATCGCCCCCCTGCTCATGCTGGGCTATCTTCCCCTTGTAGGGATGTTTCTGATACCAGACATACATCCAGGCTTCCTCTACCTCGCCGCCCTGCCGACCACCATTTCGTCAGCCATCGTGATGACTTCCTCCAGCGGCGGGGACGGATCGACCGCGCTCTTCTCCACTACGCTCTCGAATATCCTGGGCATATTCATCACCCCTACGCTCTGCGCCTTCCTCCTTGCGACGGGTCCCAGTCAGGGAGGGTCGCTTGGCGAGCTCATCGGAAAACTCTCGCTGCTGGTCCTGCTGCCCATCGTAGTTGGCCAACTGCTACGTCCATTCGTTCGCGAATGGGTAAACCGCTCCAAGAAGCTCTTCAAGCGCCTTAGCAACGGCTTCATCGTATTCATCGTGTACGCGGCATTCTGCCAGAGCGTGAAAAACGGGATCTGGCTGCAAATCGGGGCTCCTGCGGTGCTCGCCACTCTCGTCGTCACCCTGGTCTTTCTGCTCCTCTTTTCGTCCGTGGTGTGGTTTGGCTCGAAACTGATCACGAGCCGCCGCCCCGAGCGAATCGCCGCCTTCTTTTGCGGTTCTCAAAAAACGCTGGCCACCGGCGTCCCGATGGCATCGGTCATTTTCGCCAATCAAAGCGGAAGCATGGCGGCGGTCTCCATCGGGTTGATCATTCTCCCACTGATGTGCTACCACCCGCTGCAGCTCATACTGGCAGGCCTGCTCTCGCCTCGTTTCACCAAGTGGGCTGAAGAAGCCTAAGCGCTCGCTTCGAGATGCGCCCCCGAGACGCTCGATGGGCGCAGATGCGTCGTCAACGGTCGGCCCGGCGCCAGTCGGCACTCCCGCTTTCCGATGCGCGGCCCCTCGTCTTCAGCCGTGAGGGCATAAAGAAAGCGGCCGCCTTCCGAAGAGGGCAGCCGCTGTAGCTCAGAGTTAGATGTCCTGTCGAAAAGCTAGAACGAGTACTTAGCCGAGAGCTCGAAGCGAGCTGGCTGACGGGGAAGGATGGAACCGTTTCCGTATCCGGAATTGTTTACATCCCAATTCTCCTCGTCCGTCACGTTGAAGATGGTGAGCTTGTAGGCCCAGTTTTCGTACTCGTAAGTGAAGCTCAAGTCCGCTTCGTATTGGAATCCCAATACAGCGGTATTGGCGGTGAGGATGTAGTCTTCACCTCCGTTGGCGCCGGTAAGGTCCGGAACCGCGATCTCGAAATCCGAGTAGCCGGAATAGGTATCGCCCCAGCCGATGAAGCCGAGCGTCATGCCAAATCCGTTATCCCATTTGTAGCGAATCAAGCTGTTGACCAGCTTCTCCGGGATGCCAGGCGCCGGCACGAGCTCGCTCGGAGCGAGGAACAGCGGAGAGATGTAGATGCCGCCCGTTTCGTCCGCTCGGTCGATGGTGTAGGGAGAGGCGAAGAAACCAGCGGTACGCTCCGCATCCATGTAGCTGAATCCAAGGGTGGCGAAGAGGTTCCGATTCGGCTGATAGTTGAACTCGATTTCGTAGGCGTCGATGAATACCTGGTCGACCGATCCGTCGATATTTCGCTCGGTGAACTCGCGATCCACGAGAGCCGCGTTCAGGAAGAACTTGCCATCAGCGAAAACGAACTTGGTTCCGAATTCGAGCAGGTCGCTCTCCTGGGTATCGCCAAAGCTGGACGGCAGAATACGTCCCCCTGTATCCACGCTGTAGGTCTCGCTGAAGTTGTAGGTGGCGTAGAGCGTGGAGATTTCCGAAGGCTTGTAGATGAAGCTGAGGTTGTAGTTGTCCAGCTCCGTGCTCTCATCGAGCAGGTAGCCGCGCTCCGCCATGTCGTCGGCGATGGTTCCGTCGCCGCTGAAATCGAAGGATCCCGATTCTCCGAGCACCGGGTGAACTTCTTCCGCATCGACGAAGTCGGTGGTGAAGCCAGCCAGCACGCTGAAGGTGTCGTTTAGCTTGAGATCGAACTGGGCGAACGGACCGAAGATGAAATTCTTGCCGTCGCCGCCGGTGACGTACGGCACGTCGGCAAAGGCGTCGATGCCGATGTACCAGTGGTCGAGCACACCGCGAGGCTCTTCGTCGAAAACCCATGCGGCGCTTCCGAGGAAGCCTTGATCGGGCACGCGTCGGGTGTCCGGATCGCGGGTCATATCCCAGAAGTTGACCGGCTCGTTGTAGAAGTGATTCGCCGACCAGATGTCGTCGTAGCGAAGGCGAACGCCGGCGTTGATATCGAAGGAGCTTTCGTCGCCGAACTCGTTGTTGAAGCGAATCTCGGTGCGGTTCTCAAAGGCGATGTTGTCGCGCAACAGCTCGGAGTAGTGATAGGACGAAAAGGTCTGGCGATCCTTCCAGGAGAAGAAGGTCTTGTTGACCAGATCGAAATTCTCCAGCTTCAAGGTCTGGTCGACACCGCCACTTACCATGCGTCCGAAGGAGTCGTCTCCCGGAGCGGCAAGCTTCCAGGTGCGATCCACCGGCACGGGGTTGTCGAGGTCGGGCAGAGCGATGGTGGCGAAGCCGGCGCCTCCGAACTGGCTGGCATAGTCCACACCCGGCGTCCCCGCCCAGAAGCCCGCGCCATTGCCCAGCATGGCGATGTAGTCCAGATACTCCTGATCGGTCTGAGCGTTCGGCAAATACAAGCCATTGTCCACCAGGTCCTGAGATACGCGATTGATGCCCCAGTTCTCGGTGTAGTCCGCCTGGAAATACTCGATGTTCGCCTCAAGCGTATACTTCTCGTTGGGGCGGTAGGTCAGGGCGAAGTAGAGGGCTTGCGAGTTCTGCTTCCAGAGCTCCCAGTAGCCGTCCCACTCCTTTCCTTCGTAGGATACGCGATAGGCCAGCTTGTCGCTCACCGGCTTGCTGTAGTCCACGTTCCAGGTGTACTGGTCGTAGGAACCGACGCTCACGCCGAAGGAGCCTCGCTCCGCGTCGAAGTAAGGCTTCTTGGTGATGAGGTCCGCATAGCCGCCCAGGTAGTTGGTCGTTCCATACACCACGCCAGCAGGTCCCTTCACGATGTTGACCGATTCGACCGCGTTGAAGTTGACCGGCAGTCCGTTTCCATTCACCGAGCCGCCGCGGCGCATGCCGTTCACGAAAAGGTCCGCTTCCTGGCCGCGCAGGTTGGGCGTGGAGGGCGAGCCGAAATTTGTCTTAGTATAGGAGCTGGACGTGAGCTTGGAAAAGTCGCGCACGTCCTTGATCGCGATGGAGTCCAATTGCTCTCGCGAGATGATGGTGACGTTTCGCGGCGTATCCAGAATGCTGCGATCCGTGCCGTACACGGAGTTGAAGGGTCGTGAGGTTGGAAGGATGTTCTCCTCGATGGGCACTTCCTCCGAGATGAAGGCGTCCAGTTCCTCCGGCTCCTCGTCTTGGGCAAAAAGGCCTGCGCTGAGCACGCTTGCGGAAACAAGCGCGGGCAACATGCGGGCCGCTCGTCGTATCTGTTGTTTATTTGATTCGTGCATGACTGATAAGGTTCAGTCCCTCTAGCAGACCCCGTGCTAGACCTGTGCATTGGTTCGCATTTTCCCCGCTTTTTTATTTTTGCTCAAGTGTGCCGAGCCCGAATCTCCATGAAGGGCTTTTTTGAATACAAAGCTCCGCCTCGCCCTGCTTTCTGTAAAAGAAAACAGACCCTCCCCTCGTAGAAACTTGAATTTGGCTCAACTTTGGGCGGCTGACGTCCCTACCGCTCGAAAAGGGGCACGATCTCCATTTCCGGGACCAGCACCAACCCCTTGTCGGTCAGTCGGATCTCCGGAATGACCGATAGCGGCAGCAGATTGAAGCCCATGTATGGCAGCGTACAGCCCATCTCGCGCCAGACTTTCTTCAGCTCGCTGGATTCCTCGGCCACCTCCGTGGCCCGCTTGTCCGAGAGCAGTCCTGCAATGGGGAGAGCCACTGACGCGATGACCTGGCCGTCCCTCGCCACCACGACTCCGCCTCGCAGCTCCTTGATGGTCTTGGCCACCAGCTGCATGTCCGCCTCGTTGGCGCCCGCGATCACGATGTTGTGGGCGTCGTGACCGACGCTGCTGCCGACCGCGCCGCCCTTGAGACCGAAATTCTGCAAGAATCCGTAGCCGATTTCGCCCGTCTTCCCGTAGCGTTCCACCACTGTGAGGTAGCAAAGGTCGTTGTCGCTGAGAAACGTGTCCCAGCTGACCGCGGGATCGAATGCGACGGACTTTCGCAAGGTCACGATCCCCGGGAGCTCCGCCCGAATCAGGTTCACCATTCTGGCGTCAGCAGGCACCTCAGGCAACAAGGAAAGCTCGTCGCTGTAGTTGATCGTCTCGTAAGCGGGTTTTGGATACACGTAGCGATGATCGCTCAATTGTTCATCCAGGAGCGAGGTGACCTTGCCTGCTTCCACCATCAGCGATCCGCCGTACCAGGTGTTCTGCACCTCATAGTCGTCGTTCAACAAAACGATGTCCGCCCGGCGCCCGTGACCGAGCGCTCCAAAGTCCCCATCCTTGGCGTAGCGCGTGGCGGGATGCAAAGAGCCTGCGCTCCAAGCCTGAGCTGGGCTGAGACCCGCGACCATTGCCTGACGGGTCACCCAATCGAGCCCGAATTCGAAGAGATCGTCCGCGTCGCGATCGTCCGTGCAGACGCAGACCCGCTTGTGCGACGCGCCGAGCTCCGTCACTGCCTTGATCGCTTCAGGCAGGCTATGCCACGGCGTGGTAGGCGGACCTCCACGCAAAAAGACCCAGATGCCGGCCTCCAGAAAATCGTCGGCGATGTCCCGATCGATGGCCTCATGGGTATCGGTCACGCCGCTGGCCGCGTAGGCGGAAACGAACTCGCGCCCGTAGATGTGACCGCAGACCGGCTTGCCTCGCTTGAGGGCCTCGGCGATGATGCCGTGCGAGCGGGGATCCCCCATGCACACCGGCACGAAGTCCATCTTTTCTCCTAAAGCCACGATCTCCGGCCACTTGTCAAACAGCTGCCCTGCCTTATCCGGCGTCAAATCGCCACCGCAGGTTTCCATGGCGGCATTGGTCGCAGGTATGGTAGAAGGCAAGGTCAGGAAAATGTTGAGCGGCGCCTGTCGGGCATCCTCCAGCATCCACTCGATGCCGGCGACGTCGCTGACGTTTCCGATCTCATGACTGTCGCAAAAGATAGTGGTGGTACCATTGAGCAAGGCCCCTTCGGCATAGGCGCAAGCGGTCATCATGCTGCTCTCGATATGAATGTGCGGATCGACGAGTCCTGGGGCGATGATCCCGCCGCCGGCATCGTAGGTTTTGACGCCTGAAAAACGGCATGCGCCAGCGGGTGCGACCGCGGCGATGCGCCCTTCCTTTATCCAGATTTCCTTCTCTTCCCGTATCCTCTCAGTGTATACGGATAGTACGCGGCCGCCCTTGATGACGAGGTCGGGAGCGGCTCGGCCGGAGGCGACATCAGCCAGGGAGCGCGTGACGGCGTGCAGGGGGGCGACGGAGAATCGTGTCAGGGGAGAAAGCATAGCGAACGGGGTTGGTGGTTATCGAATTCGGTTGGATGAAGTCGGAGTGAAGCGATGCCGGAGCGAGCGTTTCCATGGGAAGCGCCACACTCAGTTCGGGATTTGAGAAACGCGTTTCAGCATCTAGGAATCAAAGCGAGAGGCCGAGGTTTTTAGTACCGTAGTCATAGGTAATGGCGTTCGCCTCGTTCGCCACCGTTTTCCAGCCTCGCTGCAAGCAATTCTCCGCGAAGCGCTCAAGGTCCGCTTCGTAGTCCGCCAGCAGCTGGGCCTTTTCATCGTCGGCTAAGAAACTGTAGGACAGGCTGTTGCGGCCGAGCGAAACCATTTCCGACCAGGAAAGATTGAAGCGGGTGACCGCTACGAAATACTCGTCGGTCATGTTGGAGTGCCACATGCCGCGATCGTCGGTATTGAGACAGACCGGAATCCCCTGTCGCAGATAAATGGGAAAGGGATGCTGGTCCAAGTCCGGCACGTAGCCCAGCAGCTCGTTGCTGATGAGGTTGATCTCGATGAGAAACGCGCCGCAGCGCATGAGCTGCATGGTCGGCTCGTCCCGATAGAGGTTGATGCCGTGACCGATGCGGGTGGCTCCAAGTCGCAGAGTATCGAAAATCTGGGTATCGCGTTTTTCCGCCTCGCCCGCGTGTATCGAAATTCCAATGGCAGGATAGGTCCGCAGCATCTTGTCGAACACCTCGGTGAAACGAGCCGCGTATCCACGGTTGTCATCCTCGCGACCCGCCATGTTCAAACCGACCCAGAAGTCTCGGTGTTTGTCGATGAACGCGTAGTAGTCCTCCACCCTCTGCTCCGCGTTGTCCTGAAACCGGATAACGATGCCCTGAAATCGCACCGTCACCCCGGTCGCTACGGCGTCCGGCTGAGCGATCCTATCCTTGATGGCTTGATTGGCTTCGTCCGGGGTCAACGCGCGACCTGAGGCAGTGCTCCAGCCCCACGGCCCCGTCTGGATCTCCAGGTAGCGCACCCCCTCCGCGCCGAAGCGTTTCATGTTTTCCACCAGCACCTCGGTCATCACCTCGATGCTGCCGAGCAAGTCGCTGATACGCGGCCAGATGTATTCGAAGAATTCCGTGCGACCCTCGTGTTCTCGATCCAATACGACGGATGAGAGCCATTCCCCCTTTTCCTCCTCGCTCAGATCCGACAACGCTTTGAAGTCCGCCTTTTCGCTTGGAGCGAGCGTTTGATAGTTGAGTTCGCTGACTGTGGTCCAGAACGCCACGTCGCGCGAGTCGCGGTGAAAATTCGACTCGGACTGGAAGTATCCGCTTATTCGATACCTCGTGTAAAACTCCTGTCCGCCATTTCGACTTTTGTCAGTCGCGACCTCCCACCAGGTTTCCGGGAGCACCCCGCCGCCGAAGTGGTGGTGAATGTCTCCACCTTTGGGAAGCGCGTAGAGAAAGGAGTACATCTCCTCCGGCGAGGCTTCGGCCTTCACGGTCTCGAACAAACGGCCCATGGCGGCGCGAGCGGGCTTGGGAGCGAGACTTGCGCTGCTATGCATGGTCCGACCTTCTATAGCCGCCGCAGGATGCGATGGCTTGGCATGGCCAGCCTGGCCAGCCAGTCCCACAACGCCGCCCGCTAGCAGGCCGGCAGCGAGAAAGTCGCGTCTGGAAAAAGCTTTTTCTGGGTCTTCCGGAATCATTTGAAAGCGTAGTAGATGATGAATACCAGAGTGATGATGTGGCTGAGCAAGGGCACCGACCTGGCTCGACCGGAGAGCAGCATGATCACGGTGAAAAGCGTCAGACCGAGTCCGATGCCTTCGGTGATGCTGAAGGTCAGCGGGATCATGAGCATGGTGATGAAAGCTGGAGCAACCTCGCCGAGATCGTCGAAGTTCAGTTCCTTCAGGCCCTGCGCCATAAAGATGCCCACCATGACCAGAGCAGGCGCGGTGGCGGCGGCGGGCACGACCAAAATGATCGGCGTGAGAAAGAGAGCGATCAGGAAACAAATCCCGGTGGTGACCGAAGTGAGCCCAGTGCGCCCTCCCGATTCGATGCCCGCCGCGGACTCGATGTAGGAGGTGGTGGTCGATGTGCCGAGCAAAGCCCCGGTGATGGTGGCGATGGAGTCAGCGGTGAGGGCCCGCCCCATCTTGGGCATGCTGCCGTCGGCGTTTACCAGTTTCGCCCGGCGCGAGAGCCCTACCAGAGTCCCGATGCTGTCGAACAAATCGAGGATCAAGAGCGTTAGCAGCACGTCGGCAATCTCCGTGAAGTGGGTGAGCGGATACAGCAGATCCAGTTTGAAAAACGTTTCCCCGATCCCGCTGGGCAGAGAGAAGAGACCGTCAGGAACCGTCGTGATCGCTTCTCCGTTTATGGTGATAAACAGCCCCACGAGCGTCACCGAAAGGATGGTGATCAGCAAGGCGCCGGCCACGCGCTTGAGCGTGAGAAAGGTCATCAGGGCCACCCCTCCCAGCACCAGCAAGGACACGGGAGACTTCAAATCGCCGATGGTGACCAGCGTGGCGTCGTTCCCCACCACGATTCCCACGCTCTTCAGACCGAGGAACGCGATGAAGAAACCGATGCCGCATTGGATGCCGACCTTGATGCCATTCGGCAGGGCTTCGGCCAGGCGTTTCCGAAGACCGGTCACGGAGAGCAGCAGGAAAAGAACCCCGTTCCAAAAGGTCAAAGAGAGAGCGGTCTGCCAGCTCAAGCCCGCCCCGATGCAGATGACGAACGCGAAGTAGCTGTTGGTTCCCATGCCGGGCGCCTGGGCGATGGGAAAGTTGGTGAGAGCCGCCATGAGGAAGCAGCCAATCGCCGCCGCCAGAGCCGTCACTGTGATCAAGGCAGGCACCGGCATGCCTGCATTGCTCAAAATCGCCGGGTTCACGGCAAGGATGTAGGCCATGGCCGCGAAGGTGGTAAGCCCCGCAAGCGCCTCGGACTTAACCGTTACTCCGTTTTCTTTCAGTTTAAAACAGCGATCGAGCATGAGGGGCCGCCTAGCAGCTTCGATGCCGAGCTTCAACCGTTTGCTCAAAATAGCGCAGCGAACGGCTCCCTGCGCCCATCGCCTCGCCACCATGGACTGATTTTATCCAGCGTCAGGCAGCAAGCCTGCCTCCATGCCACTCCATGGCGCAAAACCTGCCTGTCGCCTCGCCATGCTTGATCCATTCGCTCGACGTCTCTTCGCTATCGCAGCTCTCATGGCGAGTCCGCTCGCCTCTTCCACCGCTCACGCGGAAACTGCCCCTGCGCCGATCAAGGTCTGCGTGCTGGCAATGTTCGAGATGGGCGAGGTCACCGGCGATCGCCCCGGAGAGCTGCAGTTCTGGGTAGAGCGCGAACCGCTGGAAAACATCTACCCTTTCCCCATGGGACAAACGCCCCTGCGGGTCAGCGACGACGGCCTAATGGTAGCCCTCACCGGAGGAGGCGTCACCCACGCTGCGACCACCATCACGGCCCTCGGCATGGATCCACGCTTCGATTTTTCGAATACCTACTGGATCGTGGCCGGCATTGCCGGGGCCGACCCCACCGACGCCTCTCTCGGCAGCGCCGCTTGGGCGAAGTGGGTCGTCGACGGCGATCTTCTCTATGAGATCGACTCCAGCGAAATCCCGGAGGACTGGCCCTATGGGCTCATCCCTCTCGGCGGCTACGAGCCCAACCAGCTCGACACCGGTTGGACCGTCGACAATATCGCCTTCAAACTCAACGAGGGGCTCGTGAATTGGGCGTATTCGCTCACCAAGGACATGGAGCTGATGGAGACGCCCGCCATGAAGGAGTTCCGAGCCCAGTTCGAAGGCTATCCCAACGCGATGCTGCCTCCTCGCGTGATGATGGGCGACGCCCTCAGCTCTTCCACCTACTTCCACGGCGAGGTGCTCAACCAATGGGCAAACGACTGGATGAAACTCCACACAGGCGGCGAAGCGAACTTCGTCATGACCAATATGGAGGACAGCGGCACCCTGACCGCTTTGCGAAGCCTCTCCGACGCTGGCTACGTGGACTACGACCGTATCCTCGTTTTGCGTACCGCAAGCAACTTCTCCATGCAGCCGCCCGGCAAACCAGCCACCTGGAGCGCCACCGCTCCCTATCCCGACAATGGTCGGCCAGCTCTCGAATCCGCCTACCAAGTCGGCAGCGCCGTGGCCCATGAGCTCATCGCCAATTGGGATCAATACGAAAACCGCATTCCACGTGCCGAAGCGCCCAAGGAGAAGGTGAAAGCGGTGGTGGTGACCATGTTCGAGATCGGAGACGATACCGGCGACCGGCCCGCGGAGTTTCAAAACTGGGTGGAGCGTTTCCCGCTATCCGAAAGGATCTCCTTTCCTCACGGGTATCGCGATCTTCGATACAATCGAGAGAGCGGGGTGCTCGGCATCGTGACCGGCATCGGCACATTTCGCTCCGCCGCTTCCATCATGGCCCTGGGCATGGACGAGCGCTTCGACCTAAGCGAGGCCTACTGGCTGGTGGCCGGCATCGCAGGCGTGGATCCGAACGACATGTCCCTCGGCTCCGCGGCCTGGGCGGAATGGCTCATCGATGGCGATCTCTCCCATGAGATCGATCCGCGCGAAATGCCCGATGAGTGGGAATTTGGATACACGCCCCTTCGCTCCGCCGAGTACCCTTGGGGACCGATTCCTGAGAATGACGAGGGCGTTCGCTACCGACTGAAGCCCGAACTGGTCGAATGGGCGTATCAGCTCACCAAAGACATTCCCATCGCCGACACCGACGCCATGAAGGAGATGCGCGCAAAGTACAAAGGATACCCGAATGCTCAAAAACCGCCATCGGTGCTGAAAGGCGATCAGCTGGCCGCCATGACCTTCTGGCACGGCAAGCTCATGAACGATTGGGCCAACGAATGGGTCGACTACTGGACCGAAGGCCAAGGAAACTTCGTCACCTCAGCCATGGAGGAAACCGGCACCATGCAGTCGCTCTCCTTTCTCGCCAACGCCGGAAAAGTGGACCTGCAGCGCGTCCTGGTTTTGCGGACCGCCAGCAATTTCTCCATGCAGCCTCCAGGCGTCACCGCAGCTGAAAACCTGAGCGGCGAAAAGAAAGGCGGGTACTCCGCGTTCATCCCCTCCCTCGAAGCCGCCTACGATGTGGGCAGCGCCGTGATCCGCGAGCTGGTGGAAAACTGGGAGACCTACCGAACCACGATCCCCCAGTCCGAATCGCCCCAGAGCTGACGTCACACTCTTTACCCAAGACTCCGCAGCCGCGTTCCTGCGGAAGGCGCCCTCTGCTTCCCTGAAGTCACTGCCCTCGCGAAATAGACACCAAGCGTCCTGAAAGATCGGATACCTGCGGCACGCCGTAGTTGAAATTCACCTGAATCTCCGGCGACTTGGTCGCTTCGAAGGCGTAGTCCTTCAGCATATTCGCCAAGACGATAGGCATATGGATGCGGGCAAGGTTCATGCCCAAGCATATATGGGTGCTGCCTCCGAAGGTCCCGTGCGCCTTCTTCGGGTAGTTGTTTTCCAGCCAGCGCTGCGGCTTGAAGTCGTAGGGATCTTCGTAGATCTCCTCCAGAAAATGGGTCAGGGTCTGCATGTGCAGCACCTTGGTTCCGGGCTCGAGCTTGCGCCCCTCGAATTCCATGGGTTGGGCGACCACGCGCGCGAGAACGGGCGCAGCGGGAAACATGCGCTCGATCTCCATGAGAGTGGCCTTGAGCTTGGGAAAAGCATCCATGCCGCGGGCGAAAGAAAGTGGCTGGTAACTCTCCACTTCCTCCCGAAGGGCCTCGAGCCACGGCCGGTCCTTCCAGACGCGCTGCAACCCGCAGTTGAGCAATTTGGCGGTGTTTCCCGTACCCGCCATGAGCAGAAGATACGCCTCCGAAACGAGCTCCTGCAGGTCGACCTCCTCTCCCCGATCCTCCAAGGTCAGTTTCAGCACTTCTGAAAAGTTGTCCTCCACCTGCTCTCCATCTAGCCGTCGCTGCACGAGCTGTCCCAAGTATCCGAATACAAAGGCTTTGTCCTTCACGAACGACTCTCGTTCGTAGAAAGCCTTTCGAGCCGAGCTCTCCATGATGGTGCCGACGATGAACTCCTCCTCGAAACGGATGAAAGTCTGCACCTCCGTCTCGCTCAACGGAGCCCTAAGCACGGTCTCCGAATTCGCGTAGGTCAGAGATCGCATAAAAAGATCGTGCAAGGAAACCTCCTTGTTCGCTGACTCGCCCAGCATCCGCTTCACCACCGCGTCGATGGCGGGAATCAGCCGTCCGATGGAGCTCATGGAGAATCCGGGTTTGAGCTGACGGCGCTTCTGGCGGTGCGGAACGCCGTCCATCTGGGTCACATGGCGATCGCCCATGATTTCGCGAAACGGGGTCAGAGCGGACTCGTAGTCCCACAGATCCGGGTTTCTCCAGGCCATGGCGTTCGCCTCCAGCCCTCCGATGCACACCCATGGTTCGCCACGAAAATGGACTGTGTAGATGGGTCCCAGAGCCCGGTACGCTCCCAAGTGGTCAAAGGTATCCAGACTGCCATGCTCCATGAAATCGAACTGGGCGAAGTCTTTCTCGTAGGACGGGATCGCGGCGTGAGCGTCGGTAGGCATGAGCGTCTGAAAGCAAATGTTGCGCCGCAGCTACCGACGGGACGCGCAACGATTTCGAGAAGCGCTCGCTTTTGTGTTAACATCGAGACCTGCCCGCCTACTCTCCCCAACATGCGCCTTTTCCATCTCTTCATCATCTCCGCATGCCTGCTGCCAAGTCGTCTGATATTTGCCGACGCGACCCTGCTAAACGGTCCCATGCCCGGCGCCAGCAGCATGACGGAAGTGGTTATCTGGACCCAAACCTCCGAACCGGCGTCCGTGCAAATCGAATATTGGCAAAAGAACTCCAAGGTGCAAACGGTCCTCAGAAGCCCTCTCTATCAGACCTCGCGAGATCAGGCTTGCGTGGCAAAGGTCTCGCTCACTGAGGGTCTGGCGCCGGGAGAGCATTACGAATACGCGGTGCTGGTGGACGGCGAGCCGCACGCGCCAGCCTTTCGCGAGGGCTACGAGCTCCAAGGCCCGGTGCCCATGGAGTTTCAAGTGAAGCCGCGCTGGCGCTTCGTGCCGGAGGGGGAGCTCGCCCATAGCGTATTCGATTTTCGGATAGCGGCGGGCAGCTGCGCCTACATCAACGAGAAAGGCTACGATCGCGAAGGCGGTACCCCCTATGGCGGAGAATACCACATCTTCGAATCCATCTTCGAGAAGGACCCGGACCTCATGCTGTGGCTCGGCGACTGCATCTACTACCGAGAAAACGATTTCGAGAGCGAGATCGGCATGCAGCGTCGCTGGACCCACGACCGGCAGCTTCCCGAGCTTCAGCCGCTGCTGGCCAGCGCCCACCACTTCGCCATCTGGGATGACCATGACTACGGACCGAACGACATCGGACGCAGCTTCACGCTCAAAGGAGCCGCGAAGGACACCTTCGATCTCTTCTGGGCCAACCCAAGCTCCGGACTGCCGGAGACGCCTGGCATCTTCACCTTTCTCAACTGGGGCGACGTCAATATCTACTTGCTGGACAACCGCACCTACCTCAGCTCCGCCACCTCGCATCCCGAACGCTTCAACAAACCGAAAGCCATGCTGGGCGAGAAGCAGGTCGACTGGCTGATCAACCATCTCGTGTGGGCCCAGAGCCAAATGGAAAACGACGGCAAGAGCTACCCAGCTCGATTCAATCTCATCTGCGTAGGCAACCAGGTGCTCAACGAATCGGGCAATCCTCACGGGTATCGAAATTTCCATGACGAATGGCAGTACCTCATCGATCGCATCGTGGAGGAAGGCATCGACGGAGTCGTCTTCCTCAGCGGCGACGTGCATTTCAGCGAGGTCAACCGCCTGGTCTACAAGGGCGGCGGCAGGCCGGGGGTGCCGGGCAAGGCCGGCATCAAGGGCGAGGACTACGTCTTCTACGAGCTGACCTCCTCCTCCCTCACCTCCGGCTCATGGGCAGGACACGAAAACAACCCCGCTCGCTTCGACATCTTCGACGACCCGAAAGTGGACCGCGTGGGGCAGCGAAACTTCATGACGCTCGACTTCAAGGGTCCGCTCAAGGACCGCCGCATGGAGGTGCGCTACTTCGACTCGGACGGAAATTTGCTCAACCGAAAGAGAGGCGGACGCCCCGACGAGATCACCGAGGCGTCGATCTTCCGCGCGGCCGATCTGAGGGCCCCAAAACCCTGAGCGTCGATACGGCGGCTCACATTCGCATTTACCTGAATCCGGCCCTCTCTAAAATCCGCCGCGAATCTGCTCCCATTGCAACTATGTCACCTCTTCCCATTTCGATCTCAGACTGGAAAGCGCTATCCGCCGCCGATCCGGACCGGGCCGCCCAAGCTTTCATAGGCAAGCTGGAGACCATACCCTCCAAGACGCGGCGCCGCGTTTTCGCCAGTGTGCCGGATCTGCTCAGCCTCAGCGACGCCTTCACCGCCGCAGCGGAAAACAGCCCGAAGGCGGCGCCCCTGCTCGGCGTCCCGTTTCTCCTGAAAGATCTTTTCGATTTTCCTGGCGTTCCCACCACCGCGTCCTCCGCCTTCCTGTCCCGAGTCCGCCCCACGACCAGAACCGAGTCCGCCCTTTCCGCATCCCTGCGCCAGCAAGGAGCCGTCTTCGCTGGCAAGACCCACCTCAACGAGTTCGCCTACGGCCTCTCCGGAGAGAACCTTCATTTCGGCGACTGTCCGCATCCAAGCTTCCCCGACAGGGTGAGCGGCGGATCCAGCAGCGGCTCCGCTTGGGCGGTGGCCAAGGGCATCGCCCCAATCGCTACCGGCACCGACACCGGAGGCTCCATCCGCGTGCCTGCCGCCTGGTGCGGCATCTACGGCTTGCGTACCTCGCCCAACCGCTGGTCCACCGACGGCTGCGTGCCCCTCGCCCCCAGTTTCGACACGCCTGGCTGGTTCACCGCCACCTCCGAAGATATGGAGTTGAGCATCCTAGCCCTCATCTGCCCGAAAACCAGGCGCAAGCGACCTCTGAAGGGCGTCAGCCTGCTTTCCTACGTCGACGGGCTTTCCGACGAATTTCGAGCCAAATTCATGGAGGCGATGGAGATGGTGAACGGAAACCTCGACCCGGCGGCGACCAAGGAGTTCAGCGACGCCACCAGATCGGTCGCGCGGCACTACAGCGTGCTGCAAAGCCAGGAGGCCTACAGCGTGCATCAAGCTTGGCTGGACGAGCACCGAGCGGAATACGACCCGGTGGTGTGGCAGCGCATCGATCGCGGACGACATTGGTCCCCTGCAGACGTAGACGCGGCAAAGAAATCCGAAGCCAAGCTTGCAGCCTTCTTCGAGTCCGCCTTTCAGTCCTACGACTTCGTAGCCATGCCGGCCACGCAAAGCCCCGCGATCAAAGCCTCGGAGCACACGGACGCGTTTCGCAACGAGCTGCTCAGGATCACCGCTCCAGGCAGCTTCGCGCGCTGCCCTGTATTAACCATCCCGATACATCTCAAAGACGGCGAATCGCAAGGCATTCAGATCATGTACAAGGACGAACGATCAGACCTCCCTCTTCGCGTGCTTGAAGCCTTGCGAGAACGGGTGGAGGAATAATAGGAAAGAGGGTGGTCACAGACGCCGTCAGCAGCGCCAGCCTCGCGGTTACCCCTCGCGAAAGCAGATCAACCTCAGGCTAGTCGAAAATCGCTTCCGGAAGATAGCCCGTGATGGTGGTGGTCGGCACGTTCACCAGTTGACTGACCTTCAGATCCAGAACGACGGAGCACGTCACGTAGGCTTGCTCCCGGCTAAGCCCGACCCTCTTCACCAAGTAGTCGATCGCTCGTCTCACCACGCGCTTGCAGGCTTCTCGCGGGTTCTCATCGGACTCGATAAACGCGTGAAACGGCTTCGCTCGGTATCGAGGGGAAACCAGCTCGCCCGGCGTCAGCAAGTAAGGAGCGGACAAGGGTGCGTCCTTGATCAAGGTGACTTTCAGACGCACGCTCATCGGCGCCTCCATCCCGTTGATACAAACCTCGCCATCCCCTTGAGCAGCGTGGCAATCTCCGGCGCAAAGCCCTGCCCCTTCTACCAATACCGGCAGGTGCAGCGTGGAGCCAGCGACGAGGTGCTTCACATCCATGTTTCCACCGAAGACTCCCGGCGGACGGGTAGCAAACTCTCCCATCTCCTCTCGCTGCACGCCAATGATGCCGCAAAAGGGATTCAAGTCCAAGGTCAGCCCAGGCATGGAAGTCGTCTGCGCTTCATCGAGTCGCCAGATGTGCAGAAAGTAGTCCTCGAAGTCCTCATCGAGCAACCCTAGTCCGGGCACGATGCTGGTCCAAGCCCAGCCCTCATGCTTGTATTCGAGAATCTCGATCTTTAGCTGATCGCCCGGCTGGGCATGCGCGACTTCGATCGGTCCGGTCAGAGCGTGGATCAGACTACGGTCGATCGCCTTATAGCCCTCCGCGTCCATCTCTGGATGAACCTGAGCGTCGCTCGCATCGTTCATCTCGACCCACACGGTATCGCCGGATTCGATACGCAACCGGGTCGCATAGTCTCGACTCCAACGATTAAAGGTGGTCGATCGATCGAGGGTATGCTCTGCCATAGGTCTCTATGAAAAGGAGCGAAGCAAGCTGAAGCGAGCCCTAGATCGAGCGTAGAGCGGTTTCCAAGCGATCGATGTAATCGTCCAAATAGTCGCGCGGCTCTATGGCATTTGCCCGACGCAGGTTAGCGATCGCCTCACGGTACTGCTTGAGCGAGACCTGCAAGCGGGCTAGCGAGATCAAGCCCTTGCTTTCGTATCCCTTCACCTTAGCCGCTCGCTCGTACTGGATCATAGCGTTTTCCGTGTCGTCCTGGCTCTTGTAGTAGTCGCCAAGCAGGACGAGCGCCCTGCCGTTTAGTGGATCCTTGGATACAATCGACTCGAGAATGGTGGCCGCAGCCTCCATCTCGCCCTTGGCGATTGCTCCGCTGGCTTTCAGGTTCAAAAGCGACAGCTCTTCCTGCGGCGAAAGCTTGCCGGCGTAGTCGGACTCGATCTGACTAGCGAGCTGCAGCGATTGATCGATCGATCCGCGTTGAGCGAGTCCTTCGGCAGCTTTGAGCAGCTTGGCGACCGGCAGCGTGCCCATTCGCGCCGCGCTTCCATACCGCTCGACCGCCAGATCCACAAGTCCTTCGTTGAGCATGATGTCCCCCAAAAGAGCAAGACTGTCCGGCGACGCTTCGCCCATGCGGGCCACTAGTTCGAGATTGGCCAAGGCCTTTTGAAACTCGCGCTCGCCCATGTAGGCGTTGGCCTGCATCATCCAGAAGTTCGCTTTGGAGGGATCGCGTTCGATGAGGTCGGACAGCATCCCTATCGCCTCGTCGTTCATGTTCATGTCGAGCAGGGAATTCAGCTTGCCAAGCATCCAATCGTTGCTGTCGGGCTGAAACAGCAAGGCTTGACGGTAGGCGTCTAGGCTCAGGGAGCTCTCTCCGAGATTCAGGAAACAGTATCCAAGCAAACCATACAGCGTACCATTTCCACCGCCGATCTCGATCGCCTCGATCAACATCGGCTTGGCTCGCGCGAACTTCCCTTCCTGGACGAGAGCGTATCCGATATTCTGATAAGCTCGAAAGAAATTGGGAAACTTGCGGATCGAGTCCTCATACTTCGCGATCGCCTTGTCCGTCTCACCCTCCTGCAAATAGAGGCTGCCAATGGTGTAGTCTAGAGCGGCGGACGACTCCTCCGTCATGCCCGCTTCTAGCATCTGGATCGCTTGCGATGGATTCGAATTCATGTATTCCGCGACCGACTTGAGCAGTTCCGATTCGTCCGAAGTGATCTTCGGGTTGATCTCCATGTCGAAGCCGTAGCTTCCGATGAAACGTTTCTGAAAATCAGGGTTGCTCCATGTGTTCTCGGTGAGTGGATACACGCCATCGGAAGCGGCGCTCAATTGAGAAGCGAGGAAAACGGCTGCGCCAAGGCTAGCAGCAAGGAATCGGTATCGGCGTTTCATAGGCAAAAGGTTTCTCGGACTAGAATCTCCATCCGAAGGGAATGATGTAGCGGGCTTTGACAGGCTCGCCGTTCTTTTTCGGCGGCGTCCAAACCCACTGTTCAAGGGCTTCAATCGCAGGCGCGTTGGCGCTTTCGCCCGGCGTTTCCAGAATTTTCAGAACTTTGGTTCGACCGGACTCATCGATCATGATCTCGATGCGAAGCGTGCCTGAGCGGCGCTCCTTGCGAAATTCGATGGGCGCCACCATGGCCACCTGGCGGACAGGCTTGGGCCGCTCGTCAAGATCCTTGACGTCAAACAGCTCCAAATCGGCCAAGGCGTCGGGCTGGGCTTCCAACCCGCCAAAACCAAGCCCGGCCGCTTGGGCGTCGCCAATGCCGGGGTTCAGAGCCATCTCAAGCTGAGCGAGGTCTAGGGGTGGAGGCGGCTCCCGCAGCTCAGGAGGTGGCGTTTCCTGAGGTTCCGGCTCGGGCGGCTCCTCCAGGTCCGGCGGCGCAGGAGGTGGTGGTTGGGCGATGTCGAACTCGCGAAACTCGATGACATCCTTCTTCTTTCCACTGATGAATTGGGTCAGCGGAAGCAAGGTGTAGATGGCGAACAAGCTCAGGCCGGCGTAGATGACGGCTCGAAAGATGGCCACGTTGAAGCGCGTCGGCTTGTATCCATTTTCGAACTTCGAAGCGTTTTGCGATGCGTCCGCCATTCCTTAGGTATCCGTTGAGACATTGACCGACTGAGCGCCTGCCAGCTTCGCTTCGTCGATAACGCGAATGAGCAGCTCAGTGGTGACGGTTTTGTCCGCTTGGATGATCACCGGCATTTTCTCCTTCTGAGAGAGACGCTTCACGGTGGATCGAACTCCGGTCGGGCCTATTTCCCTTCCGCCATAGACCACCTTCCCGTTGGCTGTGATCGCGATCAGAATGCTGTTCTTCTCCAAGTCCTGGGCGGATGACGCCTGGGGCTTGTTCACCTCCACTCCCGTCTCCTCCACGAACACCGTGGTCACGATGAAGAAGATTAGAAGAATGAATACCATGTCGATCAAGGGCGAGATGTTGATCTCGTCGGTGCCCTCCTGGACGTCGGAAAATCTTCGTTTGATGCTCATATACTAGGCGGCGGGTTTCAGGTTTCCTTTTTCGAAGCGCTTGAGGGTGAAGATCTCCACCTGGGTGCAAAAGGAATCCAGCTGATCGCGGCGGCGCTTGACGACGTTTAACATGATGTATCCAGGAATCGCCAACACGAGCCCGGTCTGAGTAGTGATCAGGGCTTCGGATATTCCACCCGCCACCAAATCCACCGTGTTACCCGCGGTGCTCGTGGAAAGCCCGGCGAAAGTGCTCAACATGCCAGTGACCGTGCCAAGCAGTCCGGTCAGCGGAGCGGTGCCCACGAGGATCGAGGCGAAGCGTATGCGACCATTGATACGCGAAAGATGGGCGTTTCGAATCTCCGCCATGCGATCTCGGATATCGTCCATGCTCCCCACCTTGTGCTGGGCATATTGTATGATGTCACCGAGCGGCCCTTTCGCCTCCTGAGGCCGGTCGATCCAATGCATCCACTGGTCGGAGTTGCTGTTGTAGTAGTCGTTGAATCCGAAATACACGATGATTTCAAACAGAGCGAAGTAGATCACGAGGCCGAGAATGGCCAAAGGGATCATCAAGGATCCACCGGCGACCCATATGCGTACAACTTCCTCTGTCAGCTCCTGCAACATGCGTAGTGGTTTCTTGGATTCGCTTAATCGCTTGTGGCCTTGACTCCGTTTACGAACGACATGGCGGAACGCTCCATGGCGGCCATGATCGATTTGGCGCGCCGAGCCAGGTAGGCATGGAAAATCAAGGACGGTATCGCTACCACCAGACCGAATTCCGTGGTGATCAGCGCCTCGGAAATACCGCCGGAGAGCGACTTGGCGTCTCCGGTTCCAAAGATGGTGATCAGCTTGAAGGTATTGATCATGCCGGTCACCGTACCGAGCAGACCCAGCAAAGGAGCGGTGGCGGCGGTGACGGCGATGACGGATAGCAGGCGCTCGATCTTCGGCTGAGTGGCCACCATCTTCTCCAAAAGGATTTCCTCCAAAAGCTCCTTAGGCTCGGAGGCGTTCGCTACACCGACTTTCACCAGCTCTCCGCTTGGACCAGAAAGACTGTTCGCTTCATGCCGAGCGGATTCCACCTCGCCCTTGCGCAGCAACTTGACCACTTTGGCGATGACACCGTCCGGCAGCCCCTTGACCGACGAGAGTTCGAAGAGCTTGAAAACCGAAACCAGAAGAGAAACCAGAGCGAAGCCCAGTATCGGAAAAACCCATACGCCTCCCTTTAGAATATGCTCGGTCAAAGTCTCTTCGGTGGAAGCGATGGCGATCGCCTTGCCCAAAGTCGGATCGAGCGGCAGCGCTCCCGACTTGCTGGAGGCGACTTCGCTGATGCTCCCGTTGGCCCCTTCGATGGGAATGATGGCTGGCTGGCCTGATTTGCCAGCCATGGAGAGACCGCTGGCTCCGGAGTTCGAAGCGAAATATGCCACAGGGCCGAACAGTACGAACGATCCCTGCTCGAGCTCGCCGCTCTCCGTGACCGCCGCTCCCTCGAAGACCTTGCCCCCAATCACCGAATCAACCCGTTCGATTCCCATCTGGATCGCTTCGAGCTGAGCTTCGATCACCATCAATCGCTCCAACTCCGGGTCGTCAACCGCCAGCAGCGTAGCGTCGATGGTCGGCTGGTATTCATCCAACTCACTGGAATCGGCCCGCGACTCGATGTTGGTGATGTATTCGGTCATCAGACTGACCACGTAGTCCACCTCGTCCTGACGCTGCTTCACGTTCACCTCGAGAGAATTGAGGTCCAAGCTCTTTGCATCGCTGGCTCGCGACTCCTTTTCGAACTCCTTGCGCAGCTCGCTCACCTCGGCGTTCAGACTGTTGAGCTCCTTGGCAAGCGGCGCCTTTTCCGACGAGATGGTCGAGCGCAGCTCCGAAAGTTCGCTTAGCGAGGTTTCGATGGATTTCTCGACCGACCCGACGGCGCTATCCAAGGAATTCTGCGCCAAGGCGCACGGGGAGACGGCAAGTCCGAAAAGGACGATTGATGGAATCAGGGACTTCATGAGAGGATCTCGCTATTTGATAGTTACAGGCAAACGAACGAACTCCGCCTGCTTGGTGCCTTGATAGACCGCGAACAGATCCACGATCTGCTCCGCAGCGTCCGGAGTTTCCTTCCACTCCCAGCCGTCCGAAGAAGGGTATCCAACTCCTGCATACCTTCCCGTCTTATCCTGAAAGAAAGCTCCTCCGAGACCGAAATAGAGGATATCCACTTCAGCCGGTCCGCTCTCCAGCTCCTGGATTTTTGAAATGAGTTGAACGCCACCGTTGAACTTGTCGGCTTGACTCAACACGACTACGATGGTCTGCAAGCGCTGCGATACTGAGAGTCGCGACTTCTCTCCTGATTTGGGTATTCGATTGAAGGATACGCTCACCTCTTCCTGCAAAGGCGGTGGAAATTTCGCGTGCAACGCGATGATCCTCTCCTCTACCGCGCCAATCCTCTCGCCGAGAAAATCCATGGCGGCGATGTACTCCTCGCGTTCCTCCACCAGTCCGGCTCGCTTCTTGTCCGCTTCGGATGACGCTGTCTTGGCAAGTTCGATACGCTCCTGCAGAGATTCCCTCTCCTGTTTCAGAAGAGCGATCATGTCGGCCACGATCTCCTTCTCGGCCTCCCAACTGGAAGCCTCCTCGGAGATCAGTTTTTCGACTTCGACCCATTCCGATACCAGATTTCGGGCTTGCTCGATATCCGGAGCACCGACCGTCTGCTGTGATGTTAATGGCAACAGGCCTAGCAGGAAGGCCGCCGTCTGAAGGGTTTTGAATCTTAGCACAGAGGCCCCACCAGCCAAATCCGCGCCAAGAAAAGGGCTAGACTCCTTTTAGTCCACTACAGGTCATTATCTAAGGTCGACAGCGCCCGCCTTCCCGATGCTAACCCCTTGCTCCCAGCGCCGCCGCCATCAGCGTGAAACAACGATTCAGCCACCGGCGGCCGTCGGGCTTCCAGGTCACCGACCAGAGCCGCTCGCATCCCGCCTGCGGACGCGCAGACGCGAACGTTTGACCCCAGTCGGAATCGAGATCAAATCGAAGCAGGGCCCGTCGCATTTTTAAGCGCCATAGGATTCCTACTCAGGGAGAGGCCCCGAATATCCCCCTAGCGCCCGCTCAGCAAAATCGTTCAACAGTACGAAATTTCGAAATTTCAAAACCGTCTGCACGAAGTTGGCGCGTGCGCTGCTTTTCTTCATTTGTCCACGCTTAGCGAGGACATTTGGGGTAACTAAGAAAACGAGTGGCGGGTCGCTTAGGGGTAGGCGACCCGCCTTTTCTTTTTCCCAAAGGGCTCACCCAGAGCTCGACTCGCCCTCTCATCCGCCCTTTCGCTTCTTCGCCCTTTCGCCAACTCCGTCCTTCCTCCAGCCACGGATCTCAGGCGACAGGTGGGCAACTCTTTTTTGTAACGTTGCAAAAAAGAGTTGCGCGTCGGGGCGTGAAAAAAGGCGGTCTCCGCGAGGGACCGCCTTTCGCAACCGAATAGACAAATGAACGGCCTGCGCCCTACTTCTGGCCGTAGTAGGCGCCGGCGCCGTGCTTGCGCAGGTAGTGCTTGTCGAGCTGAGCTTGGGTCAGATGCAGCGCGTTCGGGCGCAGCATCAGCGACTTCATCGTCATCTCGGCGATCACCTCCAGAGCGAAAGCGATTTCCACCGCCTTCTTGGCATTCTTGCCCCAAATGAAGGGAGCGTGGCCGTTGAAGAGGATGGCGTTGACCTGATTCGGGTCGAGGTCCTTGAAGCGTTCCACTATGACGTTGCCCGTCTCCCACTCGTAGTGGCGGGAGATTTCCTCGGGAGTCATGACGCGTGACACTGGCACCTCGCCGTAGAAGTAGTCGGCATGCGTGGTTCCCATGCAAGGGATCGCCATGCCTGCTTGAGCGAAGGCGGTGGCGTTTCGCGAGTGGGTATGCACCACGGAACCGATGTCACCAAAGGCCTGATACAAACGCATGTGAGTGGGCGTATCCGAGGACGGACGCAGGTCGCCTTCGATCTTAGCCTTCTCCAGGTCCAGCTCGTGGTTTGCATCGGGCTTGGCCTCGTAGTCGATGACCACCATGCAGTCGGGCGTCAGATCGTCGTAGTCCACGCCGCTCGGCTTGATCGCCATCACACCGAGAGAACGATCCACCACGGAAACGTTCCCGAAGGTGATGTCGACGATACCGAGCTTAGGAAGCTGCTTGTTGGCCTCGCAGCACGCCTCCTTCAAGTCTTGGTACTTGCTCATGGTCCTACTTCTTGTAAGCGACGTCGTTGAAACGAAGTTCGTTTTTCACCTGAGCGACGGTGCTCTTCTCATCGATCAAAACCAGCTCGATGCCAGCGATGGTCGCGTAGTCCACCAAGCACTCGGTCGGCAGGGCCTTGCTGAAGATCGGGTGATGGGAGCCGCCGGCCTGGATCCAGCATGCTGCGGAGGTCTTGAAATCCGGCTTGGGCTGCCACACGGCGCGAGCCACTGGCAGCTTGGGCAGGTCCGCGTCGGGAGCGACCACATCGACTTCGTTCACCACGAAACGGAAACGATCGCCAAGGTCGATGATCGTTGCGTTGACCGCGGACCCTTCGCCTACGTTGAAAACGAGACGAACCGGATCCTCCTTGCCGCCGATTCCGAGCGGGTGGCACTCCAGCTTGGGCTTGCCCTGAGCGATGGACGGACAGATCTCCAGCATGTGCGAACCGAGCACCTTCGTGCCGGCCGGGTCGAGATGGTAGGTGTAGTCTTCCATGAAGGAAGTGCCGCCTTCGAGCCCTTGCTCCATGACTTTCATGGTACGGAGCAACGCCGCGGACTTCCAGTCGCCTTCGGCGCCGAAGCCGTAGCCGTCCATCATGAGGCGTTGCACTGCCAAGCCTGGCAGTTGCTTGAGACCGTGCAGGTCTTCGAAAGTGGTGGTGAAGCCGACTGCGTTGCGTTCTTCGAGGAACTTGCGCAGACCGAGCTCGATGCGGGCTCCGTCGCGAAGAGACTCGCGCTTGGCGCCGCCTTCGAGCAATTCGGGAGCGACGTCGTATTCAGATTCGTAGGTGGCGCAGAGAGCGTCGACTTCGGCATCGCTGACCGCGTCCACGTAGGCGACCACGTCGCCCACTCCGTATCCGTTTACGGAATACCCAAGCACTTGCTCCGCCGCGACCTTATCACCTTCGGTGACGGAAACTTCACGCATGTTGTCGCCGATGCGGCAAATGCGGGCGCCTTGCATGGAAGCGTGAGCGGCGGCGGCGCGGGACCAGTTTCCGATCTGCTGCTGCACTTCGGGGTCCTGCCAATGGCCGACGACAACCTTGCGGTCGATGCGCATGCGGGCGCAGATGAAGCCGAACTCGCGGTCGCCGTGGGCGGACTGGTGCAAGTTCATATAGTCCATGTCGATTTCGCTCCATGGCAGGTCGCGGTTGAACTGCGTGTGCAGGTGCACGAACGGCTTCTTGAGGGCCTTCAAGCCGCCGATCCACATCTTGGCGGGCGAGAAGGTGTGGCACCAGATCACCAGACCGATACACTCCTTGGCGTTGTTCGCCTCCTGGCAAATGTCGCGAATGGTTTCGGAGGTTTCACCTACCGTCTTAAAAACGACACTCACAGGAATCGCGGAAGCGTTGTTGAGCGCCCCCGCGATTTCCTGCGAGTTCGATGCTACCTGTTTTAGGGTTTCCTCACCATAAAGGTGCTGAGACCCAGTCACAAACCAAAGTTCTTTATTCGAGAGATCTATCATTTTAGTATTCAAAATGGGGTTACAAATCTGGTGTTTCGACTAAGCTTTCTTGGAACGAGCAGCTTCCTTGATTTCGAGAAGCTCCTTCATCACTGGCGCCAACGATTCGGTGGACACGCCGCCGAAGGCGTCATGAAGTTTCTTATACAACGCAAAAAGCTTCTCGTAGACGGCTTGGCTCTTCGGTTCCGGCTTGAAGCAGACATCCTTGAGCCCGGACATCTTCTCCTGGGCGGTCTTGAAATCGTCGTATCCACCCGCAGCGCTGCCCGCTTGGACCGCAGCTGAAATGGCCGAGCCGAGAGCGCAGGTCTGGGAGCTGCGGGAGATCAGCATGTCGCGGCCAGTGATGTCGGCGTAGATCTGCATCAGCATAGGATTCTTTTCCGCGATGCCGCCGGCGCAAACCACCTTGCTCACCGGCACGCCGTATTCTTCGATACGCTCGAGAATCATACGAGCGCCGAAGGCGGTCGCCTCGATGAGAGCGCGATAGATCTCAGATTGCGTGGTGTGCAAGGTCTGACCAAGCAACAGGCCAGAAAGCAGCGGATCGACCAGGATGGTGCGGTTTCCGTTGTTCCAATCCAGGGCCAGCAATCCGCTCTCGCCCGGGGCGAGCTCGTCGGCCTTTTTCGTCAACTCGCCATGCTTGCTGTCGTCGCCGAGCACGCGATTCACGAACCACGCGAAAATGTCGCCCACCGCGGACTGCCCCGCTTCGATGCCGTAGAAGCCTGGGAGAATCGCCCCGGGAACGATGCCGCAGATGCCGGGAATGTCCGCTACGTCCTTCTCGCCCGAGACCACTGCGCAGTCGCAAGTGGAAGTGCCGAGCACCTTAACCAGAACGCCTTCCTCCACGCCGGCGCCGATGGCTCCGTAGTGAACGTCGAACTCGCCGATGGCGATGGGGATGCCGGCCGGCAAACCGAGACGAGTGGCCCATTCTTCGCAAAGGTCGCCCGCCTTCTCGCTGGCGTCGTACGCTTTTTCGTAAAGTCGATCCCTTAGATCCGCGAGCTTCGGGTTCAGCATGGAGAGGAACTCCTTGTCCGGAAGACCGTTCCAATCGTCCGAGTACAAGGCCTTGTGACCGGCGGCGCAAATGCCGCGCTTGACCGCCTTGGGATCCTTCACGCCCGCCAGCAGCGAGGGGACCCAATCGCAGAGCTCCACCCAGCTGTAGGCCGCTTCGAACACCTCGGGAGCGATGTTAAGGCAGTGCCAGATCTTGGCCCAGAACCACTCGGAGGAATAGGTGTTGCCGCATTTGGCGAGAAACTGAGGACGATGCTCGCGGCCGAGCTCGGTGATCTTCTGCGCCTCCTTGACGCTGGTATGGTCCTTCCAAAGCCAGCACTCCGCGGCGAGATTGCCCTTCCAAGCATCCTGCGTCGCCAAGGCGATGTTGTTGGAGTCCACAGGGATAGGACTCGAACCCGTCGTATCGACTCCCAGCCCGATCACCTTTTCCGACGAAAACGACTCGTCGTTTTTGGCCGCGTCCGCCAGAGCGTCACGCACGCTGGTCTCCAAACCCGCCACGTAGTCGCCAGGGTGCTGGCGGGCCAGGTGGTGGTCATCCGAGTCGAGCAAGATGCCAAGCTCGCCAGACGGATAGTTAAACACGGAGGTCGCGATCTCTGTGCCGTCACTGCAGCGAACTACGATGCTGCGAACGGAATTCGAACCGTAGTCAATTCCAATAGTGTATGCCATAAGCGGGGGGAGTCTAGGGTTATGAAATCTGTGTAGCCGAGTTCGGACCGAGGCAAAAGATCACCTCTCCTTGACAGTAAAATCTAAACTGTCTTTATCGGCCTTCGTGAAACGAAGAGTCACCATGCAGGACATAGCGGACGCCTTGGGCTATTCCAAGAACGCAGTTTCGCTCGCGCTGAGAAACCGCCCCGAAATCCCCTACGCCACTCGCGAGAAGATCCGGCAGAAGGCCGAGGAGATGGGCTATCAGACCAATCCCGTGGTGTCGCGTCTGATGGCGGAGCTGCGCTCCAGCCAGACTCCAAAGTTTCAAGCCAAGCTGGCTTTGATCAACGCCAACGAGAACCGCAACGCTCTCGACCATCACCCCACCATTCCGGCCTACGTGCGCGGCTGCGAGCGACGCGCCTTTCAGCTGGGCTATTCCTTCGATCGCTTTTGGCTGCACGATCCGGAGTTCTCGGCCAAGCGGGTTCTGCAGATTCTGGACGCGCGCAACATTCGCGGAATCGTGGTGGTGGGACTGATGGGGCAAAACCAGCTGCCGAAGTCCTATATACCTGTTTGGGACGCCATCCCTACCGTTGTGACCGGAGTGCGCACGCGGCAGCCCGCCCTGTCCTACGCCTGCGTGGACCACCACCATCTCGCCTTGAGGGCGGTGGAGCGGGTGGTCTCTCGCGGCTACAAGCGCCCTGCCCTCATCGTCGACCAGTCGATCGACGACCTCGTGCAAGGCCGTTTCTCCGCAGGTTTCATGGTCGGTCAAAAGCTGCTGGCCAAAAAGAACCGTATCGATCCTTTCCTCGAGTACAAGAAGGCCAAGAAGGACCCGAGCCTCTTCAAGGCGTGGATGGACAAAAACAAGCCCGACGCGGTGCTTACCCTCTACAATTCCATCCACACCTGGCTGGTCGAGATGGGATTCAAGATCCCGGAGGACATCGCCTTCGCGCAGCTGGAACGCCGCCCTTCCCATCCAGACATGGCCGGCATGAATCAGCACAACGACGTGGCCGGCGAGGCCGCGGTGGAAATGGTGATCAGCCAGATCAACAACAACGAGCAAGGCATTCCCGACTTTCCGCGAGCCACCTTGATCGGAGCCACGTGGCAAGACGGAGCGACCATCCGCAGCTGACCGCCGACACATCCCATTCTTCAGGTCAGCTGCGAGACGACCGACGTCCGGGGCGTTTTCCTCAGCCCGTATCGAAGAATACACTACACCCGAAGGTATCCACAAAATCGGCTCTGAGGGATTCTCCGAGCGCGGGGCCACCAGGTCGCTTCCACCCTTGCTTCGGCTGCCTGACGAGCCCGTCTCGGCGCGGCCGGCGCCAGCCGCATGTTCTAGGTAGTCTTTGTAATTTAAGGTAAATGGATTCGACCGCTCTCAACCTCGCCTCCCCACCGCCGAAAAGACGCAGTACAGACCACCTTACGACTAGGGAATCACCTGAACGGAGTCACCCGAAAGCAACGCCCGTCCGCAATCTCTGGTCGCCCCCCACTCGCACCATGACCGCCACCCACCACGATCGTCTCGCAGACGCGCCTCCAGCCGCCAAGGCGGAAACGCATGCGTCGATCCGCGTCCGTACGAGTTGCCCGCGAACCCTTGGGCACCCCTTGTTTTCATCCGTTGCCACGGTCCCAGATTCTAACGCGTTTTCCCCTCATGGGACAGCGAGACAACTCATCTGCCAGACTGTAGCTCCCTATGAAAAAAGTTCTCGTCGTTGACGACTTCGCAAGCGTTCGCATCTACCACAGCAACCTGATTCGCCACATGGGGTACGTCGCCATCGAAGCGGCTGACGGCGACGCGGCTTCGAAGATCCTTTCCTCGACCGACATCGACCTGGTCTTGCTCGACCTCTATATGCCGAACAAAGACGGCCGCAGCGTCATCGAAACACTCGGACAAGGATCGCGCCGCAAGCCGCCTGTCATCGTCATCACTTCGGAATCTGAACGCTTCGGCTCCAACCAGCTCTCCACCCTTCCCGTCCAGAGCGTGATCTCAAAACCCGTGCGCCCCGCGGCGCTGAAAGAAGCCATCATGCTAGCGATCGGCAACAACTAGGCGAATTGATCTCCCCACACCCACTCCGACTCTCTAGGTGAAAAACGTTTTCAAATCCATCGGTTTCGCTCGAGGGCTACCCTCAAAGCTGGTCGAGCTCTCCCAGCAGGCGTCCCGCTACTCGGACCAGCTCTATCAGTTTGGCCAGGTCACCGACAAGGAGTTCGTAATCCTCGCGGAAAGCGTGTCCTCCATTCAGACCTGCATCCAGAACACCATCGGGCAAACGCAGAAGCTCGGAGAGTCGCTGGACGGCTGCTCCGAGGAAAACGCCTTCCGCAGCGCCTTCGAGATCGGCAAGCGGGCCATCGAGCTGGTGCACTCCAGCAGCGGCGTGGAATTCGCTCTCAGCAACCAGTTCGAACTGATCGATTCGCTGGTCAGCGAATGCGAAACGATCAAGAGCGAGTTCGACCATAATCAGGTGATCTTCCGCTCCCTGGCTACCGGCTTCGCCATCGAATCCGCCCGATGCGACGAAGAGGCCCAGGCCGTCTTCCGCACCGTGGTCAGCGACTTCCACCGCATCGACGAATCCATCGCCAAGACCCTGGATTCCGGATTTTCCGAACTGCAAGCCGTGCTCAAGGAGATGGACGACATTCGCCGAGCCTGGGACGCCGAGTTCAACGGCAGCGAAAACACGGTGGAACGCCAGCTCGAATCGATCCGCGAAGAAATCCACCGCATCGAAACCATCCTGACCCCCTGCGTCGCGGACTGTAGTGACATCAAGAATACGCTCGAGGAAATCGAGCTCGCGATCTCGCCCATTATCATCTGTCTGCAAAATCAGGACATCGTGCGACAAAAGCTCGAGCACATCGCCAACGCCTTGAACGAGATCGAGCGCATCGCCAGCCCCGCTTGCAAAGGCAAGCCGCGCAAGCAGCGCCTGAGCGAGCTCTTCGCCCATTCCAGCGTTCAAGGCAGGCAGCTCGACTACGCGGTGGACCTGCTCGCCGAAACCGGTGAGCAAGCCTTTTCCAGCATCGCCGACGCTCAAGCGAAATCCGACGCGGTCGCCCAGCGCCTCGGCGCCCTGCAGGACACCCTGTTTCATCAATTCGGCACCAGCTCCATCGCATTCGCCTTCGGCCAGCAGATCGAGGAGCTCTCCCGCATCACCGAATTCTCCGGTCGCGTGCACCAGCAGCTGGCCCAAATCGACCAACGCATCGTCAAGGTGGTGCAAGTCTACAACCGCGAGATCAGCTCCCGTCAGCAGGACATCAGGCTGATCGCCCTCAACGCGCAGGTCGCCGCCAGCCGACTGGAGGAAGGCGGAGCCCTGGAACGACTGGCCCAGGAGACCAGCGTCGTCTCCGAGGCCAATCAAAGAACCAGCAAAAAGCTCTCCTCCGCTCTGGAGAACGCTCTGGAGCAGCTCCGCTCCACCCGGGAGTCCTCCGTGGCCCACGTCGAAGTACTCAACAAGGACCGTCAGGAGCTCTTCGAGTCCTCACAGGATATCGACGCCCGGCTTCAGCATCACATCAGCGGGACCATCTCCGAAACGCGAGCCTTGCTCGACGCCTCGAATCGAAACGCGTCCACTATCCAGGATTTGCCCCAGCGACTGAGCTTCCCCCAACGCCTGCAAACGGAATTCACCCCGATCCGAGAAACGCTCCGGGAGATCAACGCCATCAGCCTGAAGCTCGTAGGGAAACGCGAATTGCCGCAGGAAGTGCAGGCCAGTTTGAACGAGCATCGCGAGCGCTACACCATGCAGACCGAGCGAGCCCTTCACGATCAGACCTTCGCCCAGATCTCCAACGCTTCCGGCTTCACCTCTTTCAACTGACCTTGCCAACCCGAGGTCCACCTATGCCGAACGCCTTCAAGAAACTGACCGGTCTCTTCAAACGAAATCCCGCATCCAAGCCGGGAGCCAGCCCATCGCGTCGCAACATCGGCGAGATGCAGCATCGGCTTCACCTGCTGGAGCAAGCGGTGGAACAGTCGCCCGTTTCCATCGTCATCACCAACCAGGATGGCGTCATCGAATACGTCAACCGCGCCTTCGAGCAACGAACCGGCTACTCCGCCTGCGAAGCCATCGGTCGGACCCCTAGCATCCTCGGAGCCGGCACGCACAGCAAGTCCTTCTACAAGAAGCTCTGGCGCACCATCACCGAAGGGAAGGTCTGGACCGGGCAATTCAACAATCGGAAAAAATCCGGCGAGCTCTACTGGGAGCAGGCCACCATCGCCCCCATTTTGAACGAATCCGGGCAAATCGCGAACTACGTGGCGGTGAAGGAGGACATCACCGTGCAGCGCCGGAAGGACCAGGAGCTGCGCGCCGCCTACGCCAAAGTCAGAGCCGCGGAAGACGCCAAGGACGCCTTTCTCAATACCATGAGCCACGAGTTCCGCACTCCGCTCAACGCCATCATCGGACTGAGCTCGGTGCTCAAGGAAGAGTCCTCCGATCCCACCGCCAAAGCCTGGCTCTCGGACATCAACTCCAGCGGGGAGCAGCTGCTCAAGCTCAACGAGGACCTTTTCGAGCTCACCCAATGCTACAGCGAGACCGACGAACCGTTCATCGAAGACGTCGACATTCTCCGCCTGGTGGAAGAGGTGCTGGAGCAAAGCGCCGAAGCCGCTCAAGCCAAAGGCCTCGAGCTGCGCTACGACCTATCCCCAGAGCTTCCCGCCACCATCGCCTGCGATCCGGTGCGCGTAAAGAAGATCCTGATACACCTGCTCTCCAATTCCCTGAAGTTCACCTCCAAGGGATACGCCAAGCTCAAGCTCGACCACCAGATTCTCGAAAGCGGGCGGGCGCGTATCCGTTTTTCGGTGATCGACTCAGGCATGGGAATCAGCAGCGACGATCTCGATCTCATCTTCGATCCCTTCTACCGAGTCAATGGAGACTCGAGCAACGGATTCCAAGGCGCGGGAGTGGGGCTTGCCATCTGCCGGCACCTCGCGGCCAGCATGCAAAGCTCGATCCAGGTCAAGAGCATTCCGGATCTGGGAAGCGAGTTCTCCTTCGCCATCGACTCCCTTCCCGTCAAGGACGCGCCGTCGGTTTTCGCCCAGTTCCGCAGCCGGGAGCTGATGAACCATCTGATCTGCACCACGCTGCAGGAGTCCTCCCTCGCCCAGCACCTCTGCATCGCTGCCAAGGTGTGCTCCTTCAACTTGGAGAGCGTCGACAGCGAACACATCCTGCAAACCCTCAAAAACGGGGGCATCGACCTCGCCTTCATCGATCCCGACCAGCTCGACGCCGATACGTTCGCCGAACTCCAATCCAGCTCGCTGCCCATCTACTGGGTAAACGAACGCGAGCTTCCGCTGCCCTTCTCCGAAGCCATGCGCCTGATCGGCCAGATCCCGAAACAGGAGCCCGAGCAAGCCCCCAATCCCGTCGATTCTCCCGCGGCTCGAAACGAGGCCAGCGCCCACAAAGCCGCCCTCCTGCCAGCTGACTCCCTGCGCATCCTAGTGGTGGACGACATCTCGCTCAACTTGAAAGTCGCCACCATGACCCTGAAGCACCTCGGCTTCGCCGCGGATACCGCCAACGGGGGCAGAGAGTTCATACAAAAGGTATGCCAAAATCAATACGACCTCGTGCTGCTCGACCTCCTGATGCCCGACATCAACGGCTTGGACGCCTTCAAGGAGCTTCGCGATCATCCTCCCTCCCACGGCTTGCCCAAAATCGTGGCCCTCACCGCCAACACTCAGGAGTGCACCCGCGAGCAATGCCTGACCGCCGGCATGGACGGATTCATGACCAAGCCGATCGATCGCTCGAAGATCAAACGGTGCTTGGAAACGCACTTCCAAAGCGCGGACGGTAGCGAGCCCGAATCCGAGACCGAGCCAGCTCTCGCCTCCCACGACGCAAGCGCTTCCCCGACCCAGCAAACGCCCTCTCAACACGCGTCTGATTCCATGATCGAGGTCGAATCGACCACCGAACCCGAGCTCTTGGACCAATCTCACATCGACGAAATCTGCTTCGAGATGGATCGCGATTCCGCGATCGCTGTGCTCACCGAGTGCTACCAGTCGCTCGCTCGCGACTTCGAAAATCAGCTTCGAGAGATAGAGCAAGCCTGCGCCCAAAAGGACGTGGAAGCCCTCATCCCGGTGGTGCACGGATTGAAAGGGGCCGTGGCATCGCTTGGCTGGCAACGGTCCGCCCAGCTCTACGAACGCTCCCTCAAAGCCCTCAGAGCTAACCGCTTCAGCGACTACGAGACCTTTCCCCAAGCCATCTCAAAGGACTTTCAGCTGTCTTCCGCAGCCATGAAACACTACATGGGTTGCCTGTAGAGTCGCTCCGTCCACGAACAGCCTGGCGCGGCGACTCATCGGCTGGGCCCTCATCGTAGCGACGCGACAGGGTATGGGCATGCCGTTGCTACGCCGGGAAGCGGCGAAGCCGGGCACAAAACGCAGCCAAATTCGGCTCTGCCGCGCCCATTATAAGCAAAAGCTCCCCTAGTTCGCCGCATTTCACGGCCTGCGAACAGGCAGGCCGAAAAACCTATCGATGCCCCGACCTTGCTCCCCAATCCGCCTCCGCAAAACTTCTAAATGGACACGCCTCGCCTTTCCCGCCAAAACCCTTCGCCTTATGAATATTCTCGAAGAGCTCACATGGAGAGGACTGATCAACGACTGCACGGCCATGGACGAACTGGCCAAGCGTCTCGAGAACGGACCCATCACTCTCTATAGCGGCTTCGATCCCACGGCCGACAGCCTTCACCTCGGCAACCTAGTGCCGCTGCTGGCCCTGCGACGCTTTCAGCTGTGCGGCCACCGGCCCATCGCCCTCGCGGGCGGCGCCACCGGTTCCATCGGCGACCCTTCAGGCAAGAAATCCGAACGCCAGCTCCTGACCAAGGAGGTGCTCGACCACAACATCGCTAAGGTGAAGGTCCAGCTGGCCCGCCTGCTGGACTTTTCCAAAGACCTGCCCAACCCGGCCACTCTGGTCGACAACGCTTCCTGGGTGGGTCCCATCAGCTTTCTCGACTTCCTGCGCGATGTCGGAAAGCACATCACGGTCAACTCCATGGTCTCCAAGGAGTCGGTGAAGGCTCGCATGGGCGACGAGAAGTCCGGCATCAGCTTCACCGAGTTCTCCTACATGCTGCTGCAGGGCTACGATTTCTTCCACCTCAACCAAGCGGAAAACTGCGAGCTGCAGATCGGCGGTTCGGACCAATGGGGCAACATCACGGTCGGTACCGAACTCACCCGCAAGAAGGCGGGCAACACCGTCTACGGCCTCACCCTTCCCCTCATCACCAACTCCGACGGCTCCAAGTTCGGCAAGTCGGAGAAGGGAGCCATCTACCTCGACCCGGAAAAGACCAGCGTCTACCGCTTCTACCAGTACTTCGTCAACGTGGACGATCGCGACGTGATCCGCTTCCTCAAGTTCTTCACCTTCCTCACCGAGGAGCAGATCAAGGAGCTGGAGGAAAAGCACGCCGCCAATCCAGGCGCCCGCGAAGCCCATCACGCCCTCGCCCGCGAAATGACCAATCTCATCCACGGCGAGCAAGCCACCGAAGATGCCATCACCGCGTCCAAGATCCTCTTCGGCGGCGGACTCGACGGCATCACCGAAAACGCCCTCAAGAACGTGGCCGGCGAAATCCCCAACGCTTCCCTCGCCCAGGACAAGCTGCGCTCGGAAGACGGCTACCTGCTGCTCGACGCCATCGTCGACACCGGCCTCACCAACTCCCGCGGCGAGGCCAAAAAAGCGGTCAAGGAAGGCGGAGCCTACGTCAACAACCAGCGCGTGCAGGACATGGGCTACCGGCTGTCGGCGACGGACGTGCACTACGACAAATACATCCTGCTGCGTCGCGGCAAAAAGAACTACGCCGCCCTCGTGCTCGCGTAGCTAGGCAAACGGTTAGCGGCTGTCGTCTTGGCGGCCGCAAACGCTACACCCATCCGCCTACTCGCCGATAGATAAGAAGTCTTCACAACTCAGCCTTCATCATTCAACATTCAGCTCCATGGCGACCTACGTTTACGAAACCATCCCGCAAACTCCGGACGAAAAGCCGGAGCGTTTCGAAATCCAGCAAAGCATGAAGGACGACGCCCTGACCGCCCATCCGGAAAACGGCAAACCGGTCAAGCGCGTCATCAGCGGCGGCTACGGTTTTTCCGTGAGCGGCAGCGCCCCGGCACCCGCGCCGCAACACGGCTGCTGCGGCGGATCCTGCGGCTGCAGCCACTAGACCGCGCTCCAAGATGAGCGTCCACAACTCCTCGGCCGACCTTACAGCGCTCGCCGAGCGCATCGCCCGCGACGCCCACGCTGGGCAGTTTCGCCGCGATGGAGAGCGCCCCTACATCGTTCACCCGGAAGCGGTGGCCTCGCGCGTGGAGACCCCGGAAGAAAAGGCGGTGGCCTGGCTGCACGACGTCATCGAGGACACCGAACTGGAAGCCACCCACCTGCAGGAGGCTGGCGTGCCGGCGCCCGTCCTCGACGCCGTCGCGCTGCTCAGCAAACGGCCCGGATTGAGTTACGAGGACTACCTCAAAGGGGTCAGGCAAAACCCCTTGGCTCGCGCCGTGAAAATCGCCGACATGCTGTCCAACCTCGCCGACGATCCCACGGAAAAGCAGATCGTCAAATACGCCCGCGGCCTGCTCATCCTTCACGGCGAAAAATAGGTACCGAGCGTATGCGACACTCGATGAGTGTCCTGGCGGGACACGACCTCGATCACGATCCGCTTCCCCCCTTCATCTGTGAAA
>NZ_JARXHY010000022.1 GCF_031127815.1 Pelagicoccus sp. SDUM812003
TTTGCCTGCGGGGCCTCGCGGTTGATCTGGAAGATCTCCGGGGTGTCGAGCTCGTTCCCCTGGCCGAAGAGGCTGAAGGAGCAAGCGATCGCTGCGGAGACGGTCAAAAGGGTTTTTCTGGCGATGGCCATTTCAGGGGGGTGGTAGGGCTAAGTTTTTCGGTTGAAAGTGGGGTGGTTCAATCGAGGCCCAGCGCGTCGCCGGCTGCCGCGAAGCTTTCTAGAATATAGGGACACTCGTGGATCTTCCATCCCCCGATTAGGGGAAAGTCGAAGCGGGACCAGCGGTGGAAGGACCGAATGGAGCCTCGCAAGCCGCTACGCTATCTCGCGATTGAGCAATTCGCCTAGTGGGTGGATTTCGAAACGCTTCGATGCTCTTCGACGCGCTCCAGCTCCCTGGGGCTGAGCGGGATAGACGTGCCATATAGAAAATGGTAGGGGAACCCGGCGGACGCGAGCAGGGAGCTTCCGGACGTGGCGATTGATGAGAGGGACGCTCTCGCGAAGGTAGCGATAGGGCGAAAAAAGAAACCGGAAGGGCTGAGTGATTTTGGTTTGGACAAACGGTCTTCGACTGAGGGTGATCGGATTTGACGGAGTAGGGCTAAGCTCTTTGGCCAGGCCATCCGCTGGGCAAGCAGGTCCGATTCCCTCGTTTTTGGGAGGCGGTGTTGGGCCGGCTGGTTCTTCGCTCCAGCCCGGCTTCAGCTTCGCTCGATCTTAGGGGAATAGGCCTCGGATGCGCTTGGCTTCGGCGACTCGATGGATTCCGAGCGAGAGGGCGGCTTCGCGTCGGGAGCAGCCGAGCTTGCTGCGCTGGGCTTCGAGCTCCGCTTTCGAGCGGTCGAGCAGTTTGCAGAGTCGGTTGAGCACTTCCTTTCGCGTCCAGAAGGTGCTTTGCAGGTCTTGGACCCACTCGAAGTAGGAAACAATCACGCCGCCGCTGTTGCAGAGGATGTCCGGCACGATCAGGACATCGGGATTCTCGGCCAGGATCGCGTCGGCCTGGTTGGTGGTGGGGCCGTTGGCGCCTTCGGCGATGATGCGGCAGTTCAGCTTGCTCGCGTTGGTTTCGTTGATGACGCGCTCGAGGGCGCAGGGAGCAAGGATGTCGCACTTGATCTCGAGGAGTTCGTCGTTGGGGATTTGGTCGCCTCCGTTCCAGCCTTCGAGTGTCCGGTTTTTGGATACGTATTTGATGGCGTCTCCGATATCGATTCCGTGAGGATTGTGGTATCCTCCGCTCACGTCGCTGATGGCGATGACCTTCACCCCGAATCGGTTGAGGGCTTTGGCCGCCTCGGAGCCGACGTTTCCGAATCCTTGAACAACAGCGGTCGCTTCCTCGGGAGCGATTCCGAGATCGTCTAGATAGGACTTTGCGAAATAGGCGACTCCGTATCCGGTGGCTTCCTTTCTGCCTTCCGAGCCGCCGAGGCCGACGGGCTTGCCGGTCACCACTGCCGACGCGTTGCTGCCGACGTAGCTGGAGTAGGTATCCATCATCCAGGCCATGACCTGAGGGGTGGTGCCCACGTCCGGTGCCATGACATCGACGTTGGGGCCGACGAAGGGAATCATCTCCTGCATGTAGCGTCGGGAAAGTCGTTCCAGCTCGCCTAGCGATAGGGCGAAGGGATCGACGGCGATTCCGCCTTTTGCTCCGCCGTAGGGCAAGCCTGCGAGAGCGCATTTCCAGCTCATCCACATGGCCAAGGCCGCGACTTCGCCCAGATCGACCTTGGGATGGAATCTCAGGCCGCCTTTAGTGGGTCCCATCGACAGGTGATGCTGCACGCGAAAGCCTTCGTAAACGACCACCTCGCCGTTGTCGAGTTCGATGGGGCAGGAAACAGCGAGGCAACGCTTCGGCATTTTTACGCGTTGGCGTAGCCGTGTATCCATTTCTAGGATATCCGCTGCTCGGTCGAACTGACGGCATGCCATTTCGAATACGGGAGAGTTGTAGATGTTGGAATTCATATAAAAACGGGTTGAGGGCCAAGGGGGTCAGTCGGCTCGCGCGACGTTCAGGTTCGGGCCAACCGCACGAGGCACCATGCCAGCGAGTCGGCTGGGCTGCAACTCGAACCAGCGGATTTCGCCGGGCGACGCTTCTCGGCTCTCGCATTCGTTAGGTCGCGCTCTGCTCCGGAGTCGAGGCCCGCGTTTACGCTTTTCCACTTACCAGTTGCAAAAACCCGGAGGGCTGGGTAGCTAAGTTGGGTGTCGCTCGGTCTTGCCGGCGTGACTGTGCCTCAACCCAAATCGGAGCTTCCCTCAATGGATGAAACTAGTGGATTCAGCCTGAAAGAATCTTTGTCCCAGACCTATGAGCAATTTGCTAGGGAGGCGGTCGATAATGCCCCCGAATTCCTAGGCGCGGTCGCTTTGCTGCTGATTGGTTGGCTTTTGGCTAAGCTGGTTCAGATCGTTACGCTGCGGCTCTTTGGGGGAGTCGACTCGATTCTAAACCGTTTCGTGCGGGTCGATGGCAGCAAGCAGGCCAGCGTTCGCCAATCCTATGCCGTGATCGTCAGTCGCGTCTTGTTATGGGTGGTATTCCTGTTTTTCGTTGCCGCTGCTGCGAACCTGCTAGGTTGGGGTTTGTTTTCCACTTGGATGGAAAACCTGGTCGCCTACCTGCCGCGCATGGTGACGGGGCTGCTGATCGTGCTCGCGGGTTTGCTGCTGGCCGGTACCGCTCGAGCCTTGGTCACGAAGGGCGCCCACTCGGCTGGAGTGGAGCACAGCGAACTGCTCGGCCGCATCGGGCAGATCGTGGTAGTGCTGATCATGACGGTGATCGGTGTCGAGCAGGCCGGTATCAACGTGCACTTTTTCACCGACGCTTTGGTGGTCGCGGCAGGCGTGTTCCTCGCGGGAGGAGCGCTTGCATTTGGACTGGGGGCTCGGTCCCTGGTGGCGAATGTGATAGGAGCTCAGTATGCGAAAAGTCACTACAAGTTGGGAGAGCAGCTAAGGATCGGCGAGGCGGAAGGCGCTTTGGTCGAAATAACTCAGACCTCCATCGTGCTGGATACGGGCAACGGACGGGCTGTCGTGCCGGCCAAGCTCTTTCACGAGACCGTGAGCAATCTCGACTCAGGAGCAGTCGTTCGAACGCCAGAAAGACCTAAGAACGAGGAGACCGACCGTGCCTAGCAAAGGCATCCACTTGGCCCTGGCGTTCGTCCAGTCGCAGCCGGGCCCTGCGGCTCGACTGCTGGAGCAGCAGCCTTTGGAGGATGTGGCGTTTTTCATCGACGAGATTCCGCATTCCCATTCGGCTTTGTTGCTCGCCCGGATGTTGCCTCAGTACACGGCTCGCCTGTGTCCTTTGCTCAGCGAGGAAACGACAGCGGGTTTTCTGTCGCGCATGGATACCTCGCTCGTGGCTGCGATTCTCCGATACTCGCCTCCGGAGATGAGCAAGCGTCTGAAAAAGAGCCTGCCGGAAAAGAAGCGAATCGCCTGCAGCATCCTGCTCAGCTATCCGGAGGATTCCGTGGGGGCTTGGATGCTGCCGAACGTTGCGACCTTGCCTGAAGACTGCTCCGCAAGCGAAGGGCTCAAGCACCTCGCTTCGGCGGAGGACTTGTTCGACTTGGGACAGGTTTTCGTGGTGGATCGCGATGGCTTGCTGCAAGGCTCGATCTCGGGTCAGGAGCTGCTTCGGGCTAATTCGGAAAGCAGGGTGAGCGGCTTGATGAATCGAGACTACAGGTATTTGCTGGGACGTTCGACCCTGGTCGCTGCCCGAGATAGCGTAGGGTGGAGAACGCGCGACGTGCTCCCCGTGGTGACGCGTCACCGCCAATTCGTCGGCGTTTTGCGCAGCTTGGATTTACGCAAAGGACTCGCTCAACTTGAAAAACCCGCCCAAGCGAAAAGCTCCGATGGAGTGGCGACGCAGATTTTCAAGGCTTACGGCAAGAGCATGGTGGCTTTGGCTAACACATTGGGTGGTGTGACGAAGCGATGACCGTATCCAAAAAACGATGAAGCCGAACCTCGAAAACAATCCTCGATCGCTCGAAGCCTTGAACCGGGCGTTCCTGTTGAACTACCCGATCGAGGCGGCGCGCAAACTCGAAACCATGACCGCTCAGGAAGCGGGCGAAGCGGTCGGTGGCCTTCCTGTCTACGTGCTCCAGCCGGTTTGGGAGAATCTGGCTCCCGGAGCTGCGGAGCGCTTGCTTGCGGAGCTGGAAGAAGGGAAGGCGGCGGACTTGCTGGTATCGCTGGACGCGGGAATCAGCGCCGGTATTTTGAGTCGTTTCAGCGAGGAGGAAAGAGATCGCTGGCTGGCTCGCATGGAGCCGACAGTGTCAAAGGAGTTGAGGGACCTGCTGGATTATCCGGGGGATTGCGCAGGGCGCCTGATGGATACGCGGATCAATGCCTTTCACGGACACGTCACGGTCGAGGCTGCTTTGGACCAGTTGAGGAAGAGAGGGCTGGAGAGGGTGCACAGCCTGTTTTTGTTGGACGCCCAAAACCGCTTGGTAGGCCAAGTCCAGATCGAACGCTTGGTATTGGCGGAAGCCGGCGAGCTGCTCAGCTCCTTGGCGGTTCCCATCAGGGCGTTCGTCACGGTGCTCGATCCTCGCGATGAGGTTTTGGACAAGATGCAGGAAGCTCGGGTGGATATCCTGCCAGTGGTTGACGGAAACGAGCGCCTCGCGGGTATCATTTACGACTCGTCGGTCAGGGATGCCTTGAAGGAAACGATATCCACCAACATGCAAACCATGGTCGGCGCCAGCAAGGACGAGCGCGCGCTTTCCAGCGCTTGGTTCGCGGTCCGAAAGCGTCAACCTTGGCTGCAGGTCAATCTCTTAACCGCCTTCCTCGCCTCCGCAGTGGTGGGCATGTTCGAGTCCACCATCGCCCGTTACACCGCTTTAGCTATCCTGCTGCCCATAGCAGCGGGACAGTCGGGAAACACGGGAGCCCAGGCCCTGGCGGTGACCATGCGCGGGCTCACCCTTCGCGAGATAACGGTGCGGCATTGGCTGCGAGTGACGCTCAAGGAGATGGGGGCCGGTCTGATGAACGGACTGGCTATCGCCATCACCTGCGGGACGTGCGTCTACTTTTGGAGCGGGAGCGTAGGGCTCGCTTTGATCATTGCCTTGGCGATGATTTCGTCGATGACGATCGCAGCCGTTTCCGGCGCCTTGGTACCCATCGTATTGAAAAAGCTAGGACAGGATCCAGCCCTTTCCTCGTCGATCATCCTGACCACGGTCACCGACATCGCCGGTTTCATGTCCTTTCTCGGAATCGCCAGCATGCTATCCGGGATGCTGGAAGCCGGCTAAGCGTCCCGTGGAAAAAACGAAATTCACCCGACAGGTCCCTCTCGCCACTCTGTTTCCGCCACCTTTGCTTCGGCGAAGACGCGACCAAAGGCAGGACCTTGCGCAACCCATTTTTGTAAGGTTACGAAAACGAGTTGTGCAGGTTGCGAGGCGTGACTCGGTCGGAGCGAGATAGGGTGCGCTGGGGAGGAGAGCCAGTTCCCGCCTCGGACTGACGGTGGAGCGGGGCTTTCGGGGCGGTTTTTGACCGGCTTAGCGACTGGGCGGGAAGTTGTCCATCAGGCGTTTGATAGACTCGTAGATCTGCTGGTCGGTGACCTTGCTTTCTAGAGTGTAGCGACGGGTGCCCCAGCCGCGCCAGACGAGCTCCTTGCTGCGAGCGTCGGCGATGTCCATCAGCAAGGTGCCTTCTTCGCGGGTGGTGATGTAGGTGCTGGGGTAGCCGCCGATGTAGACCCAGGAGCTGCGTCGGTAAGTGTTGGTATAGTAGACGTTGCTGTAGGTGACGCTGTCGATGACTTGCTTCGAGGTGCCGTGGATGGACACCAGAATGTCCGCCTTCTCGGGCGAGTCCACCTGCTGGTAGCCCATGCGGCCGAGTCGGGAAGCCGCTTCGTTGAGCAGGTTCTTGCGCAGAATGGGGCTCATGGGGGACAGGCTCTCGGGCCGCACGATGGCGAAGGTACGGATTTGCTCGAAGTTGTAGGCGGAGTCGAACTCGTAGCCCACGTTGGCCACGGATGGCGGCGGCATGGTGGCGCAGCCTCCGAGCAAGAGAGAAAGGAAGGCCAAGGCGGCCAGGCCGCGAAGGCGCGTTTTGCTGAGGAAGCCAGCGAGGGCGAGTGTTTTCATTGCGGTGATGGTTAATTGGGTGAACGAGGCGGGTGTGAAGCCGTTTTTTTAACCGACTGCCGCCGCGTTTCGTTCTTTGATCGTGTAGTGAGATTGCTAGGACACGGAGCGCGGGGCGCTTGGTTCCGCAGGGGCGCTTTTTTCGTGCATGTGCACCACCCGCTGAGGGAAGGGAATTTCGATGCCCTCCGCGTCGAAGAGCTTTTTTACGTCTCGCATGAGGGTGTTTCTCAGATCGAGAAACTGGGTACGCTCGCACCAGGCGCCGAGGGTGAAGTTGAGCGAGGAGTCGCCGAAGCCGCGGAAGATGACGACGGGCGCCGGCTCGTCTAGGCAGAAGGTGTTGGAATCGGCGGCTTTTTTCAGGGTGCGGATGACGTGGTCGATGTCCTCCTTGTAGGCGACTCCGACTTCGATGTCGAGGCGGCGTACCGGGAATTTGGTGACAGTGGTGACCTGGGCTTTGACCATGGTTTCGTTTGGGATGCGCACGAACTGGTTGTCGAACTGGCGCAGCTTCACCGAAAGCAGGTCGATTGAGAGCACGATGCCGGTGGTGTCGCCCACTTTGATGACGTCGCCGATGGAGAACGGTTTTTCTCCGTAGAGAAAAAGGCCGCTGATGATGTTCGAAAGGCTGGTTTGGGAGGCGAAGCCGACCGCCACGGAAACGATGCCCGCGGCCCCGAGCAAGGCCCCGAGCTTGAAGCCGAACTCCAGCATCACGCTCACCGCGATGCTGATAAGACCGGCGAAGAGGATCGCTTTTTGCACGATGAGGCCGACGTGCTGGCTGAAGCGTTTTTTGATGAAGCGGCCTCCCAGTCTGGAGAGGGCGAAGCACAGCGGCAGTCCGATGAGGATGAGGAAAGCGAGGCGCAGGCTGGTTTCCCAGGCGTTTGGTCCGACGGTTTCCTCCACGGTTTGGGTGATTTCCGAGATGTCTGCGAGCGGTAGGGGCATCAGGCGTTGTGAAATAGATTTTTGAATACGAAGTGATCCAGGAAGGAGGCAGACTTTGGCGACTTGGCGGGCTCGCGCATGAGCTTGCCTCCCTTGGCCTCGCCGGGACGCTCGCTCTCGTAGGTGACCCGACTGGGCAGGTCCTTGCCGAGAAACTCCACGTTAAGCGAGGTGGTCCAAAGGTGTTCCTTGGTCTCGTAGATGGCGAGGTGTTCCGGGGCTACGCGGATCTTCTCCAGCGGCAGAGCCTCTTCGGAGCGGTTGCGGGTGGAGAAGCGGCAGACCGCTCGGAGCGGCTCGTCGTCCAAATCCTCCAGGCTGCGTCGCGCCCGGCTTTTCAAGGCGTAGCAGAGCTCTCCTTCGAAGTTCGTCCCGTACCAGGTGTTGGAAAGCTTTTGGGTGCAAAAGACCTCGAGGGGCGACAGATCGCTGGCGGATTTGCCTGCGGAAACCTCCACCCACACGGGCAGGCTCACGAAAAGGGAAACCTGAGCGTTGGGCGGCACGATGACTGGCGTGCGCGTTTTCACCACGATCGGCCGATCCGGCAGGGCGGGCTTGAACGCGATGTGGTCGTCGGAAAGGCTTAAGGCCCAGCGCTTCCAGTCCAGCCCAAGGGGCAAGCTGTTGACCGGCTGGGGCGACGTCGCAAGGTTCGGTTGGTCTCGGTCCACGCTGTGGGCCAGCATGAGGTCTTCCTTGAGGCGTTGGGCGTAGATGGAGAAGGCGCTCGCTCGCCAAACCACGGGTTGAGCGTCTTGCAGTTTAGCGTGAGTCCAGCGCGGCGGCGCGGTTTGGGCGGAGTTTGGCTGGTTCGGGTTTTGAAGGCCGCTTGAGGGAGGAGCCATTTGGAAAGGTTTAGGTTGAAATAAGCCGGTCGCTTCCATCGCCGCGCTTGAAGCGTTTTTGGTAAAACGGGTCTCGGCGGGCGGCGGAGAAAGGCGCGTGGCCGAGAATTTCGAACCCCATCAGACGCCTCGTCAATGATATCCGTAAGGGCGGTTGCGGATTTCGCAGAGCGAGGACCAGGGCGACCAAGGTCCTCGCTTCATAGCCTATCCGCTCTCGACAAGCTTATGCCTGAGAAAGCTGGGTGGGACGCTCGAACTCCTCGCTGAAGAGCTTGCGCAGTTTGGCTCGGGCTCGGGTGAGATCGCACAGGATGGTTCCGCGCGGCGTGTCGAGGCGTTCGCCGATTTCGCGGGCGGTGTAGCCTTCGACCACGTTGAGGTAGAGCGACTGGCGCTCCCGTGGGTTGAGCTGGGCCAGGGCGGACTCCATGTCGACGCTGTATCCGAAATCTTGATGTGTGTGCGGCTCTGGCGCTCCCTCCAGTGGGGAGAAGGACACCACCTTCTGGCGACGCAGCTGGTCGTACCAGAGGTTGCGGATGGAGGTGAAGAGAATGCGGCGGTTGGCGACTTCTCCGTATTTGCTGAGCAACTTCATCCACGACTGTTGCACGAGATCTTGAGCGTCGCTTTCGTTTTGAGAGAGAGAGTAGGCGTATTGACGAGCGGCTCGGACGAGCTGCTCGGTGGTGAGTTGGGGGTGGTTGGTTTCCGTTTTCATGTGTCAGTTGGCTTAGGCGAGAATGTCGCGCATGAGTTCAGGTGTTTGTTTGATTTGTTGAAGCGTGAAGCGAGGGGTGATGTGTTTTGGGCAGTTCCAATCGAATGCTTGTATCTTAAGCGTGAATACGCGTTCGATTTTTGCGGAGCGCTCCTCTTGTTTCAGAGAGGCCGCGAAATCCGGTAGTTCGTCCAGCGTTTGCGTCGTCGCGGTGGCCCAGATCTTGAGCCGTTGCTGTTGGGCGTAATCGATCAGAAAGAGACAGGCCTTGGCGTTATCGAGCAGATTGCCGGCGCTGATGTACTGTCGGTTTCCGCTGTAGTCGGCGAAGCGCAAGGTGGTGTCGTCCACCACCTGCAGGAATCCCGTCGGCCCGCCGCGATGTTGCAGGTAGGGCCAGCCGTTTTCGCCGACTGTGGAAAGGTAGAAGTGATCGCGCGAGGCGATGAAGGCGATTTCCGCAGGGCCGAGCTGATATCGATCCACCGCTTCTGCCCGTTGGTAGGCTTTGCGCGAAGCGTTTTCCTCCTGGAGTTGTTTGACGGTGTTGCTGAAGGTGAGCAGGGCGAAATTCTTTGGCATGGCGGGGAAATGGGTTGGGCGGGATGCGGGAGAGCCGTTGGCGACTCTCCCGCGGTTGCTATGTTCTTCCTGGTCCCTCGACTAAAAGGTGATGATCTGGCGTCCGTCCTTCTGCAGCTGATAGAAGCTCGGCAGTCCGGAGGTGCCGGGAACGGGGTTGCCCTTGATGAGGGCGAAGCCGTTTTTCTCCGCTTCCTCGGTGCCGCCGAAGACGTCGGCGCAGCCGCAGGAGACCCCGTCGACCTTGTCCGATACGGCTTGGAAGAGCTCGTAGGCGATGTGATCCTCCTTGGTCAATTCCGCTACCCAGCGGGTGGCGGCTCCTTGGAATTGGATGATCACGTCCGCTCCCGCCTGCTTGTAGTCGTAGGCGGCGGCGAGAGCGTTGAATACGCGGCCAAGGGCTTCTTCGGATCCGGAGTTAGGATCGGATAATATGACGATTGCTGTTTTCATAGTGTGTTTCTTTGTGTGAATAGTTGTTTTAGAAAAATGGATACGATTGCTTTCAGAACAGCGTGCGTTCCGATTCTTGGATACGCAGGTCGTTGATGCTTGCTTCGCGGCGTCGCATCTGTCCGTTAGCGGCGAACTCCCACATCTCGTTTCCGTGAGAGCGGTACCACTGGTTGCTGTCGTCGCGCCATTCGTAGATGAAGGTCACCGCGATGCGGTTTTCGGTGAAGGCCCACAGCGTTTTCTTGAGCTTGTAGTCCAGCTCCCGCTGCCACTTGCGTTCGAGAAAGGCTTGAACCTGATCGCGTCCTTGCAGGAATTCCGAGCGGTTGCGCCAGACCGTGTCCGGCGTGTAGGCCAAGGATACCTTTTTCGGGTCGCGGGAGTTCCAGGCGTCCTCGGCTGCTTGCACCTTCGCTTTGGCTGTCTCTAGGGAGAATGGCGGAAGCGGAGGGCGTGACTCTACTGCTGTATTGGTCATCTTAGTACGCGGAGCTTGCTTTCTGTTCTTCGCAGATTCCGAAGGCGCTGCAGAATCGGCTCTTGGGGTTGAGCAGCAGGGCCAGCGGTACCATGTAGGCGTAGTGGCGAACCAGCGAAATGACGGGTAGAGCCTTGTTGAGGTCCCATCCCGCGATGCCGGCTCCCAGCAGGGGGAACATGAAGAGCCATACGATCAGCACGGTCTGAGCGGTGGTGTAGGCGAAGGCTCGGAACCATTCCGGTCCGAAAAGAGACGGTCGCAGGGCGGCGTAGATGACGGCGAGGGCGATGCCGTTTCCGTAGTGAACGGGAAGGCCGCCGAGCAGGCCGAAACCGAGTTTTTGCCCGATGAGCCCGGGAATGTCCCACCAGGTTCCGGTCATGACGAAACCTGAGATATCGAAGAGTAGAGTGCCGATGATTCCGGCGATGATGGATGCGGTCCAGTTGATTTTCATTGTTGTATTCAGTTTTTGGTTATGATTGGTGAGAGTCTTCTCGGTCTAGTCTTGCAGCTCGCTGGGAGCTGGGGCGTCGAGAGGGGGACGAGAAAGGTTGTTGATCAGGTTGGCGAAATGGACTTGGGCCACGGTGGCGATCGCTTCCACCAGCAGTTGATCGTCGTCGCTGTACTGGCGGGCTTCTTCCAGCTCGGTTTCGCTCAGGTGGCCTTGCTTGCCCACTAGGTTCTGGGCGAAGCGCAGCAGGGCCTCGTCCTTGCGACTGCTGGACGTCGCTTGGCGGCAGAGCTGGATTTCCTCCTCCGAAAGGCCGAGTTCACGGGCCTTTTCAGCATGAGCGGCGAGGTCGTACTCGCTGCTGTTGAGCTCGCTCACCGCGATTGCGATCTTGCGGCGGACCGTTTCCGGGAGGGCGCTGCGGTCGAGGGCGTCGCTGAATGCCAGATAGGCCTCCAGGATGACCGGGGCGTCGGCTAGAGTCCGGACAAACTGGTCAAAGGTCCGCTCTCCCTTCTGATAACTTTGCAGGCTGTGAGCCAGCGGCGAGGGCAGTCTGGAAAAATCGATTGGATTGATGCGCGGCAGTGGCGAGTTCATGCCAATCCTTAATCATCGGGCGTGCCAAGGGCTTTGAGTTTATCTTAACTCCCTGATGGAAAGGGGAATAAAAAAACAGCGGGTTTCGGTCGGTAGGACGAAAAATTGAGGAGCACGAAATCTCGAGCTGAAACGCACGAAATCTCGTGATCCATTGCTCCCTTTGGACCCTTTGGTAGAGGCCGATATCGCTGCGGTGTCCTAACTCTCGCTGCGCATGCCGCAGGAGCGCAGCTGCGTTCGTCTGCTGGCTCAAGCGGTGCGGGGCTCTGCGCTGCTAGGCTTGAAGCCCAGCGCGCTCGCCTCCGGTTTGAAGACGTTCAGTCCCGCCCTGAAAGTCAGCAGTGGCTTGTTGGAAAAGTGATGTCGGTGTGAAAAGCGGGCCCGGAGGTCCCGCTCCACCGTCCATCTGTCGAGATAAGGAGGAACGCGACCTCCAAGCGCGTTCAAAGGCGTGGCACGGCGGCTACGCCCTGCCTTTGAACGCTGTGGCGTATTCGAAAAATCGTTACGTTTATCGGTTTTTTAGCTGCTCCAGTCTCACTAGGTTCTTGCGTGCGGTCTCGAAGGTGGGGTCGATTTCCAGAGCTCGCTTCCAGTGGGATTCGGCCAGCTGCGGGCGTCCGGTCTGCACGTAGATGAAAGCCAGACCGTTGTGGGCTTCGAGGTTGGTCGGATCGTGCTCAAGGGCCTTTTGGAAGAGTGCGACGGCTTCCGGATAGTTTTCGGGCTGGGGTGTGAGGGCGAGAGCCAGGCTGTAGTAGGTGGGGCCGTAGCTTGGGTCGAGCTCCAGCGCTCTGCGCAGGTGCTCGATGGCCTCGGCGCGTCGCGGAGCGATCTTGGCCATCTCATGTCCGTAAGCCTGATGATAAGACGCGTTGTCAGGCTCAAGGCGCAGAGCTTCCTCGAAGTGGGCCATGCCTTCAGGCCATCGGTTCGGAATCTTTGTCAGCAGCTTCGCCAATTCGTAGTGAGGAGGAGAATACAAGGGGTTGCTTTCGATGGCGGTTTCGAAAAGCTCGATGGCCTGTTCCTGACCTTGCGGGTTCTTGGCGATCTTGCTGCCGAGGCTGTGCAGGGCTTCGGCGAAATTGGGTCGCAATTCGATGGCGCGTAGAAACTGTCGCTGGGCGTCGGCTTGTCGTCCGGGGATGCGATCGAGCATCAGGCCGTAGCCGTAGTGAGCGTCGGGCGATCCAGGGTTGAGCTCGATAGCTCGCTCGTAGTGGCTGATAGCTTCCTTCTCGTATCCATCTTTCTTTGACAGAGACCAGGCGAGGATGCGATGGGCCATCCAGTTGTCGGTTCGCTCCACCGTGGCGCGGAAGAGGGTTTCGTTGTTCACGTAGAGAGCGCTTTGCTCGCGAGCCAGCCCGATCAAGGCGAAGACGAGGAGAGCGACGAAGCCGCCGAGCAGCAGCCTTCCGATTTTCGGCAGGGAGACGAGAAGCAGGGAAACGGCTGCCGGTGCGCCAGCGAACAGGCTGAGATTGGCCAGGTACTGGAAGTGATCCGCAGTGTAGGAGAAGGCGAAAGGGAACACGTTCACGAAACCGAGAGCCGGGAAAAGCGAACCAACGAAGAGCAGCCAGACGGCGAGCGGGCCGCGGGCTTCGCGGCGAGACAGCCACCACAGCCCAGCGGTCAGGACCAAGGCGGCCGCCAGGTATCCGATCCAGCCCATGGCCAAAGCAGGCACGTCCCAGAGCTCGTAGAAGAATGCCAGATCGGTCGGCCATGCGAAGGAGCCCAGGTAGAACCAGACGATGCGACTGGCCAGCAGCGTCCGCTCCAGAAGGTCGAGATCGTAGCCGGCTCCGTCCGCTCCGATGAGGTTCTTTTCGATCCATGCCGTGCTGAGCCCGCTGACGAGAGCCAGAGCGAACCATGGGAGCAGCGGCTTCACGTCGCGTCGCCAGGAGAGGGCGCCGTTTTTCCACCAGATCACTACCAGCAGGGCGGCGGGCAGGGTGGCGGTGACGGTTTTCGTTAGCAGAGCCAAGACGAAAGGCAGGGCGGCCAGGGCGTAGTGGAGCTTGTTTCTCGTTTCGTAAAAACGCAAATAGGCTAGGGCTGCTAGAAGGTAGAAGACTAGCGAGAGGGTGTTTTTCTGCTCGGAAATCCATGCCACCGATTCGACGCAAACCGGGTGGACCACGAAGAGAATCGCTGCCAGCCATTCCGCTCCGGGAGGGATTTGGAATCTTGGTTTCGACGCGCTTGTTTCATCCCCGCTCGACGGGCGAAACCAGAGCCGTCGCAGCAGCATGGCCAGCAAGCAGGCGGCGAGGGCGTGCTGCAGGGTATTGTTCAAGTGGTAGGCGAAAGTGGAGTCGCCCCAGATCTGATGCTGCAGCCAAAACGCGCTGTGCAGAACCGGGTAGTACTGCTGGGTGGCTAGCACGTCGGTCCAGATGCGCCCCAGTCCCTCCAGTGACTGCAGTTCCTGCTTGGTGACGTGGGCGGGGTCGTCCCAGAGCAGCTCGCCGTGCATGGAGGGCCAGTAGCAGACGAGAGCTAGGAGAAACACCAGGATCGCCATCGCCGGAGCGAACTTGGGGCTGTGGAGGAAGGACTGAAAGCGGGGGCTTGGCATGAGCGAATGGAGCAAGGCGACCTTTTCAGGAGGAGCCTCTCGAGGGTTGACTTATGCGGGGATGTCCCAGCCGATCAAGACCGCAATGGACGCCTGCTGGTGCGCGTGGAGCGGGGGACCTAGATGTTGGAGGGGGCGAGGTCGGCCGCCCCGACCGGAAGCAAAATTTCTTGCATGTGAAAGGCGCTTTTCTACCGTTCGCTGCTTTGTGCCAGTTGGTCCCGTTCGTCTAGCCAGGTTTAGGACACTTGGATTTCATCCAAGAGACAGAGGTTCGAATCCTTTACGGGACGCCAGCTCTGAAGGAGATGGTGGCGGGGAAAGGATGAGAACCGTAAAAGAGAGGTTCGACGTAGCGAGCCTGCGAGCGGAGAAGGGGCGCGCGAAGAGCGAGTCCGCAGGACTTGAAGCGTCAGCGACAACCAATCCTTTACGGGCCGCCAAAGCCGTGGGCTTTGGCGGCCTGGTCGATGCTGCTGCGCACGACTTGGCGCATCGTGTTAAGGTTGTTGCGCTGGGAAGAGAGCGGACATCTGCCGCCACTGCCTCGCGAGTAGTGTTTTCGCGAACGTTGAGGGCTCGTCTTTGAAGGGTGGAATTGCGATCGCGCGTCCCCCATGCGATCGGACTACCCGTTGGCGGGGTCGTTGATTTTCATTGATTTCGGACTAACTTTACCCGGGGCCGGTCGGGCCCATTGGGGAAATGGCGGGACAGGGGGGTGAATCAAGTGTCAAGTGGGCGTGCGAGGATGTACTGGGCTTGGTATGCGACCAAGTAAGGCTTGGGAAAGACCCGTTACGACTGTTTGCCCCATTTGCCCCTGGTCGCCCGCTGTGACGGCGCGGGTGGCCGCTTTCGCGCTTTTCGTGGTGGCAACTCTGTGCCAGGTAGAGGTGGTGGATCCGGACTTGAGCCTGCGGCAGTACGGGAGCCGCCGAGACCACGGCTTGCCGGCGAATGTGGTGCGGACACTCGCTCAGTCCTCAGATGGGCGAATCTGGCTGGGCACCTCGGCCGGGCTGGTCTTTTTCGACGGGGCCAGTTTTCGAATGGCAGGCGACTTGGCGGATGAGGAAGCTGGCGGTCGGATGATCTCCAGTCTCGCTGGCCGAGTCCGAGGACGGCAGCATATGGATTGGCACCTCCAATGGTCTGACGCAGCTTTCTGATACGCTCTTTCCAACCAACGCTTCCTCGGAAGGCAATGGTGTCGGATGCGGCCCTGTCGGTGGCGAGTGGGGTTGACGGAGCCGTTTGGATCGGAACGCCCAATGGGGTGTCTCGCTACCGGGACGGCCGCTTCCAGAACTTTGGTCGCGGCGCTTCCGACGGATTCACTTCAAGTTGGATCGAGCGAATTTTCGTGGCTCGGGATGGCGACGTGTACTTTTTCGGCTCGCGATAGAACATGGATCGCTTCGTGGATGATTGCGTGGTCGGATGCGTGAGGCGGGGCTTGCGCATAGAGTAGGGCGATGCGAACGTCCTCACTCGTAGCGACGGCCTGCATGAGGACTCGGTGTACGCGATTGTGCCCGACGGGCTGGGATATTTGTGGATGGACGCGAGCCGAGGCATTTTCCGGGTCGAAAAGGCGGCCATGAAAGCGGTGGCGGAGGGCCGCGCGGCGTGGTTGCAATGCGATGTCTACGAAGGGCTGGAGGTCGCTCGCAGCGCGGATAAGGTGTCTGAGGAATTTTCTGCCTGCGATCGGCCTTTTCAGGGCGCTCATCAAGGAGCGGTCGAATACTTCGATCAAACGCTGAGTGATCCCTCTGTATTCAACTTCTGTGACAATCCCAAAACGCCGACTTGGCTCGAAGGCGCGACGACGAGTTCCAACTTAGGTCGACCTGTCGGTTTTGGCGATCAAGGAAGAAACGCCTTCAATGACTACAAGCGGGAAACGATCAGATCCGAAACCCGGCACCCTGCTCGAGGAGCCGGTGACGGTCGCCGAAGTTGTTTCGAACGGAAAGAATGCGTTCTATTTCAAACTTGCCTGGCGCGGGGACGAGTCGGAGTCGCCGGAGGTTTAGGAGATGCTGAACACCGATCGCACGTTTTATAAAGTGTATCCATTATAAGGACACTGAAGTCGAGTGAAAGGCGCGTGGGCCTTGTGCTTGAAGCGACGAAGGTCTGGCGGTCTTGCACGCTAGCAAAAAACGCGTGGTTTGGAACCATCAGCCGATTCCTTTTCGAGACAGCTCGCATTCGCGCGCGGAGCCGTGCTTTTTGGGGGGTCGCTTAGCTGTCCTCTAGCTCGTAGCCGCGGTCGTGGAGAAACGAGATCAGTGAATCGGTATCGCAGTTCTCCAGCTTAGATCCGTCCTGCCATTGGAGAACGGGCAGCTTGCCGGAGATGCTTTCCTGATCGATGCCGGTTTCGTCGGCCACCTCGTTGAGTGGCGCCCCGGATCGGTCGCGGAAGCCGATGCCATGGGTTTCGAGAAATTCGGCCACCGGGTGGGTGTCCGCTTGGTCCTCGGGCAGGTAGAGTTTCGGTAGATTGTTCATAGTTGAAATTTAGCTCAAACCATACCAATGCGGGCTCGACGAGAGGACCACAGCAGGGGCCGGTTATCGCGCATCGAGACGATGCAAGCTGCATGGGACAAGACGCAAAACGCAGTCCGTGAGCGACTGCTTGGTTGGGATGTTCGTCTACTTGTAGAGAGAAACTGGATACGAAACTGGCTCGTCTTTGATTCCCTTACGAAGGTTCACTTCGGCGTTTTCACCAGTTACGCCGCGAAGCGCGTTCGAGTTCCCGCGGCGCGTGAAGCGAGTTTGTGACGTTAGGCGTTTTTTCTGGCGGGTTTCCTGGGGCGTTCGCGCATTTTTTCCTGAGTACCCACCCTGCGGATCGGACTGCGATGTCTGGTCACGCATTCCTAGTGTAATCTAAACACCATCCCTAATCTATGAGCTCACTGTCTTCATTGGGCGGCGAGGAGCTACGTTCTCAGTTCTCGCGGCTCTCGCGTACCCTATCATCAGCCAGCCTTGCGCTTGGTTGCGGCCTACTTGGCCTTTCCGGTTTCGTTTCTCAAGTCGATGCGAAGCAGCCGCCGCAGGATATTCCAACCTATTCCAATGTTTCGGTGCATGATCCATCGGTGATCAAGGCGGGCGATCGCTACTACGTGTTCGGTTCCCATGGGGCTTCCGCATGGTCGGAGGATTTGCTGAACTGGACGCAAGTGGCCTCCACGGTGAACGCGGGCAATCCGCCTCACTTCGACACCTTTCAGAGCGAGCTTTCGGAGCTCATCGACTGGACGGCGGCGGGCACGCTATGGGCCGCGGACGTGATCCAGCTCGAAGACGGCAGGTTCTACTACTATTACAACGTTTGGACTGATTATGAGGGCTATCGCAGCTACATGGGGCTTGCGGTGGCGGACGAGATCGAGGGTCCGTACACGGACCTAGGCGAGATCATGCGGGCGGGGACCGGAGTGCCGGGATTCAATCCTAGCGTGGATCCGAATACCATCGATCCTGCGTTGTTTTACGATGAGGAAGGGCGCTTGTGGATGACCTATGGCTCCTACTCGGGCGGTATCTATATTTTGGAGATGGATCCGGTTTCCGGCATGCCGCTCGATGGTCAGGGCTGGGGAACCTTTCTCATGGGAGGCGACCATGCCAGGATGGAAGGGCCCTTCATCGAGTATAATCCAGAAACTGGATACTACTACTTGTTTCTTTCCTTCGGAGGCCTCGGGGCCGCGGATGGCTATAACATGCGTGTGTTTCGTTCGGAAAACCCGGATGGGCCCTACTACGACCCACAGGGGACCAACATGACTGAAGCCGAGGTCGAATGGGACTTTTCGACCATCGAACCGCATGGGTTGAAGCTTGCGGGAAACTGGCAGTTTCTCCCGGAGGAGGGCGAGCTCGCTGAGTCCACCGGTTATCTGTCGCCAGGGCACAATTCAGTGATCCGAGATCCGGATACGGGAAACTGGTACAACATTTTCCACACTCGCTTCGTAGGTCGGGGCGAAGCCCACGAAGTGCGCGTGCACGAGCTGTACTTCAACGAAGAGGGGTGGCCGGTCATGGCTCCGCATCGCTACGCAGGCGAGGAGACGGCCCATGAGCGCCGCAGCGATGTTCCGGGCGACTACAAGCTGATCCTTCATGAAAAGGAGATTTCCGGCGCGGTGAGCCCTTCCTTGCTGATCACGCTGCAACCAAATGGAAAGGTGACGGGCGAAGCCTCTGGCAAATGGAAGCGCCGCCCGGGCGACCGCATTGAAATCGAGCTGGAGGGAGAGCGCTATCTAGGCGTGTTCAGCACGGAGTGGGACGATGAGCAGGCCGCGTGGGTTTATTGTTTTTCGGCCCATTCCGACCAAGGCGTATCGATTTGGGGTAGCAAGACGGTGGTGAGCGAACGTCCTACCGAGTACCAGCTGCTTCAGGAGCGCTCGGCGCTTTTTGGATACGATTTCTCGTTCCAGTTGCCCCAGCCGAAAGGGAACCCTCACAGCGTCTACAGCTACACCCTGGAGGAGGGACCTACAGGCATGTCGGTGGATCGGGCTACCGGCTACGTGAACTGGCGACCGACGCTAACCGATGCGGGACAGGTTTACACAGTGACGGTTCGAGTGATGAACACCGCTCCAGACAACCCGATCGAGTACCTGTACACCTTTGATCTCGCCACCTACGCGCCGACAACAGTGGAGCGAGTGTCGCTCGACTTCGATTCCGAAGCAGCAGGCGGGCTGCTAGATGTCGATGGCGCGGCCACAGGTTTCACCCATCGCCTTCCGGGCACTGGCGGGGACTTGCCAGAGCTGGATCCGCTGGTCGAGTTGGACACCTCCGCTGGCGCGCTCAAGGTGCAGACTACGACTTCCGATTTCTTCGGCGGAGCAGGCCTGGCTGGCGCTAGCATGCCCGGCGTATCGCTCGCTGGTCTCGGCTTTGGCGGCGAAGGCGATTTCGCGATCTCGGTTAGCTTCCTGCCGCTGGTCGGGCTGGAGCTGATCGATCAGGTCGGCCTCTACGTTGGTACGAGCAAGGACGCTCTTACGCGAGCTGGCACCATCGTCTTCGCGGCTCCGGAGTACTTCGCCACTCATTCTCAGAATGCGGTCGATCACAGCGGTCGATTCGCGGGATTCGGTCTCGATGTTAGCGATGGCATGGATGTCACTATCGCTCGCGAGAACGGGCAGTGGGGCTACGCTGTCGATGGCGTGTCGTGGGCTCCGACCACCCAGCCTGGTTTCCTCGAAGGCGAGGCGGACCTTTACGCTGGGGTGTTCGGCATCACGCCGCTCAACGGAAACTCCAAGACCATCGGAGTGGACGCTTTCTCCGTGGTGCTGGCTACCGATCAGCCGTGGCTGAGCGCATTCGAGCAATGGAGGGTGATCCACTTCGCCCAGCTCGAAGCGACTGGCATCGCCGCCAACGGGGCGGATCCTGACAAGGACAAGCGCACCAACGAGCAGGAGTTCGAGGACGGAACCGACCCCTTGCTTGCAGACTGATCAGACGATCGATCGAGAAGAAACGATTTCAGCCGCCACGCCTTCGGGCGCGGCGGCTTTGCCCTCACGCTGCTTGTTTGGTGGCGATGGGCCGTCGTTTCAGGGGAAGCCAGGTCAGGTAGTGCCAGAGCATTTCGCAAGGGCCCTGCTTGAACTTGAGAAACCAGAGGTTGCAGAAGGTGACGAAGCCGACGAAGAGCCCGAAGCCAAGGAGAAGGCTATATACGGTGTTGAAATGCTCGGCCAGAGCGAGGCCGTAGGGATAGAAGATGAAGCCGCCGACGAGCGATTGCATCATGTAGTTCGAAAGGCTCATGCGGCCGTAGCTTCGCAAGGGTTTGACCAACGCACGAAACCACCCGGTGGCGTGCAGCGAGCAGAATAGGGAAACCATCGCGCCGATCTGGAAAAGGTTTTTCCATACGTTGCTCAGCGTTTGCAGGGCCCATCTGTATTGATCGTTCACTGACGAGAGAACGTTGAATTCGAAGAGGAGAAATGCGGCGAAGATCGTCGAGCTGACCCCGAGAACGGTGAGCCAACGCTTCCTGAGCCGCTGGCCGGTCTCGAACCAGCCTTGTCGACCGATGAAGACGCCGAGGGTAAATAGGCCGGCGGTTTGCTCGATGCGACCGTTTTCCAGGGACCAAAAGAATGTGGATTTGAAGCCGGTCCATGAATTCGCGGCCAGGGACCAAAAGCTGCCTTCGCTCATGTAGCTGCTGGTCAGGCCCCAAAACTCGCCGACTCGCATGTCTATTCTCTCGTAGTTGGGGTTCCAATACGCTTGGGCAAGCTGGTAGAGCTCCAACGGTTGGGCCAGAAAGAGGCAACCGACAAGAAGCAGCATGCGATTGCTCAGGTGACGCATGAAGAAGAGAATGGGCCCCAGCAGGGCGTAGATGAGCAGCACTTCTCCGGGGAAAAGGATGGAGTTCACCCAGGCGAATCCGAAAAGGATCAGCATCCTCCAGAGAAAAATCGGTCCGAAATCGACGCCATCCTTCGCTCTTCGACTGAACTGGAGATGAAAGGTGAAGCCGAACAAGAGGGCGAAGATGCCATAGGCCTTGCTGCCGAAGATGAAGAACATGCCGGTCCAGATGGCACCGTTGAGCTCGACCATCCACTCCGGTTGCAGGGCGTTGTCCGGAAAGACGTAGTAGTTGAAATGCTCGATGCTATGCAGGAGCAGAATGCCCATAATGGCGAAGCCGCGGAGGGCGTCCACCAGGTCGTAGCGTGAAGAAGCCGGCAGGGTCGTTGGAAGTGACATGCGCGCGAGACGTCTGAGGTTTTTTGGGGGGAGGGAAAGGCGGTCCGTTGGGCCTCGCCTTTTACGGAGAGATGCCGCGATCTTGTCGCGTCGCTCGCCAGTGCCCAAAAATATTATACAGGCTAGGTGGTGAAATCAGAACGCCTGATCGGGGGCATTAGCAAGCGACGGAATTCCGTTCGCGAATCGGAATTTAGGATACGCGTTTGCGGTCGTCTGGTCTATCCCCTGTTCGGGGGAAGCTTGCCGTTTTTTTTGAAAACGAAGCAGGAAGGGGACTGAGTAGTTGAGAGCTGAATACCAGGTTCGGCTGAGCTCTGGCGAGCGAGGCGTTGCTTTGGCGAATCTGCAGGCCGTTTTTTTATTCAAGCGCTTGGCAAGGGCCTGAGGGCGCTGCAACCGAGGCGCAGAAGCGCCCCAGGCTCCGCAATGGGACGCGGGGCGCGTTTCCACAACGCCGGCGGCCGCGCAGGTCCTATCTCGATTTCAACGAAGTCTGGCTGTTGGCGCTGCGAAGGCGTCCACCCGCAGTTGATAGCTGGTGAAGGTTCTTCCGAGCCACTCGCTCTCGAACACCTTGGATGCGACCCGTCGCAGAAAGCGGTACTCGGGACGCGTATGGAGAAAGTGAATCAGAACCTCCGAATGTCCGAGGGCCCTGGCCCAGAGCATGAGTTTCTGGAACACGCGTTTGCCGATGCCCCAGTGCTGTTCGTCGATGACGATCGCTAGTTCGAAGTCGTCGCCGTTGGCTTGGATTCCGCACCAGCCGACAAGCGCGTCTTGGTAGGTGATGGCCCGTACGCGACAGCCCGCGGTCGCATCGACATCGAGTTTTTCCTGTATCCAGATATTGATAGACGTCGCATCAAAGGGATCGTGCTGAACCAGGTGTTCTCGAATCTTGGCGCGATTCAGCAAGGCGATGAAAGCCGCGGGGTCGACTTCGTCGAAACGACGGTACTCGAACGGCGCCTCTTCGTTCGACGAGCTTGGAAAGCGAGGAATCATATCTAGGGGAACGATCCAGACCTCTCGATGACTGGGAAGCCGGAAATCCCATCAGGCGAAACTCCAGGCGGCGCTTCGGACCGAAGAAGGTTGTTTCTGACGATCCGTTTTTCGGTGAGTTTCCTTTAGCGGAACCTGCGGTATGAAGTGTTTCATAGGAGGAAGCCCTGTTGCGCTTCTTTTCTGTGCTTACCCCGACCTATGGAATTCAGCGAACCAGAGACGACGCAATGGTTTGATAGCGAGATTTTGCCTCATCAGGACGATTTGAAGGCCTGGCTGCGGGCTCGTTTTCCATCCATCAGCGATGTGGACGACCTGCTGCAAGAGAGCTTTCGTCGTCTGATCAAGGCCAGAGCCTCCGGACCGATCGTGAACCCGCGAGCCTTTCTCTTCGTGACCGCTCGCAATCTAGCCCTCAACCACCTCCGCCACCTCCGATACGAGCGTCCGGAAGGGAGCCGGGAGATGGATCCGCTCAGCATCGTGGACGAGATGCGATCGCCGCTGGACAACTTGGCGGTGAAGGAGGAGGTGCAGCATCTCATCGCGGCCATCCAGTCGCTGCCGAGGCGTTGCCGTCAGGTGATGACCTTGAGAAAGATCTATGGCCTGTCGCAGAAGGAGGTCGCGAACCGGCTCGGCATTTCGGAACACACTGTAGAAGCCCAGGGAAGCATCGGGCTGCGAAAGTGTATCGAGTACTTCCGTCGGAAAGGGTATCCGACACGCAAGCAAACATGAAGAAGCGAGAGACGCGTAGCGCCATCAGTAGCGAAGTGGAGCGCCAGGCAGCCGACTGGACCCTCAAAATCGACCGTGGGCTCACGGCGCGAGAGCAGGATGACTATACCAATTGGTTGGCCGTGGATCGCAGCCATCGGGAAGCGATGAAGCTCTGCGCCTGGGGCTGGGCTGAGCTCGACCGGCTATCCGGTCTGCCCTCGTCACGGCACTCCCCCATCGAGCCGGATCTGCTGGCCCCTGGAAATCCGTACGCCCGGGCCCACCAGATCCGTCGGCTGGTCAAGTGGGGTGCGGCGTTGCTTCCTGCTGCGGCTTGTCTGCTTCTCGTATTCAAGCTTTGGGACTTCGAGGAAGCAAAGTCCCGGCCAACCAGCGTCCCCGTAGCCGCTCAGGAGGAGCGGATACCGTCCTTCAGCCGCATCGAAAAGCTAAACCTGCCCGATGGTTCGGAAGTCGAGTTGAATCGAGGAGCCCGAGTGGAAACCCATTACACCGCTGCGGAGCGTCGCTTGCGCTTGGTGAGCGGGGAAGCGAACTTCAAAGTGGCCAAGGATCCGAATCGCCCCTTCGTGGTCGAGGTGAATCAGGTCACCCTACGAGCCTTGGGCACCGTCTTCAACGTGCGGGCCGATGCAGCTTTGGTGGACCTGATCGTGACGGAAGGTCGGGTCAAGGTGGAGACCCGCGAAGTGGAGCGAGGCGAAGAGTCGGAGAGTCCGGTGGTTACGGTTGGCCAGCGCGCCGTGGTGAAGGAAGACCGACAACGGCCTCGGCTGGAAGTCTATTCGATCGAGCGCGAGTTTATCGAGCAAGCCTTGATCTGGCAGCCCAAGCTGCTCGATTTCGACGCCGTCCCGTTGATGACCATTATAGAGGAATTCAATCGGAGAAACGCTATAAAGATCGTCGTCGACAGCGAGGAGATCCGACAGATTTCGTTGAGCTGCTCCTTTTGGTCCGACAATGTCGAGGGCTTCGTCCGTCTTATGGAGCTGAGCTTCGATTTGCGAGCCGTCTATAGAGATGAGGAAATCTTGCTAAAAAGAGCCGAACCCGAGGCTCGGCAAGTCGTGAAATAATGCCTATCGGTTTGATATATCGTTCGAATGCGCCTGCGTTGGAGACTTGATCGTATCCAGCGCCTAGGTTCGCTGGCATTGGTTATACTAGCTGGTTTGCTTGGCTGCGCCCGGACTCAGGAGAGGCATGACTTCGATCTGCCTGCTGGCCGAGCCGATCTGACCCTGATGCAGTTCGCCAAACAGGCCAAGGTGGAGATCATATACGATGCCGAGGCGGTGGAAGGAGCGTTGACCAACGCAGTCAGCGGCTCCTATTCGCCAAGCGATGCCTTGGGCAAGATGTTAAGCGGCACGGGATTGACGGCGGATAGGGACGCCGCGACCGGGGCTTTCGCGGTGGGGCGAGGGCTCAGCGAGGAGCTGGGGCGGGAGTCTGCCACGGACGAGAAGGAGAGCTCGGCCCAGGGCCCTTCTTCGCCACCCCTCCCATGGATTCAACAAATTTGCAGGTGCGCCAGTCCGTACCGCGGCATGGCCGCGCTTGGCCACGTAAGAGAATATATGGAATCTGAACCCTTGGAACGGAAAGTTGATATAAAATTTAAAAAGGTTTAGCGGAAAAGGCCATGGCGAGGTTTGTAGTAGTAAACCAACATATTGCCTAAATGTTATACGCCATTGCCACGCTGCTCGTAAATGCCCCAGATTGTTCGATTGATTCGGCGAGCGTTCGTACTCTTGGCTTCGCTGTCTGTTCTCCTATTTGGAATCGCTTCCATGCAGGATGCGCATGTCTTTGACCTGAAACAGGAGGACGCGGCGGTCGCTTTGAAGCGCTTTGCTAAGCAAGCGGAGGTCAGTATCATTTTTGATGCAGCCAGTGTGCGCGGTTATAAAACGAAGGCGGTAGTTGGTGAAATGACAACAGAGGAAGCTCTGATCACCCTTTTATCGGATAGTCCATTGTCTTATATATGCGATAGGGAGACAGGCGCTTTGGCTGTTGTAGTGGAGCAACCAACCAAGCCCTCTGGCGACGAAGCTCGCCGGATGGATGAACTGCAAGATACAACCCTGATGAAACAGAAAAACAAACCCCTGCGTAAATTCTTTGGTGGCCTGTTCGGCCTCGGCGCCGCGGTGGTCACTACCGTGGGCACCGCTCAGGACGCCAGTTCGGAGGAAGAGGTTTTTGAACTCTCCCCGTTTGAAGTGAAGCACTCTGAAAACGACATTGGCTATTATTCGGAAAACACCCTCGCGGGCAGTCGTCTGAATAGCAGCATATCCGACCTGGCCTCTTCCATCACCGTGGTGACGGATCAGCAGCTGGAAGACACCGCCGCGGTCGACATCAACGACGTGTTTCTTTACGAAGCGAACACCGAGGGCCTAGGAAACTACACCGCCTACGGCGTCGACAAGAGCGGCGCCATCGACGACGTGGGAGCGGGCAAGAGCAACGGCAATATCGCCAGCGGTCCGGGAGTCGCCAATCGGGTGCGCGGTATCGCTCCAGCGGATACGGCGAGGGACTACTTCCCCAGCATCGCTCGCATCCCCTTCGACGCCTACAATACGCGAACCATCGAGATCAATCGCGGACCGAACTCCATTCTCTTCGGCCTAGGCAGCGCCGCGGGGATCGTGAACCAAAGCCAGGACAAGGCGGTGATCGGCGACGAGTTCGGCCGAGTCGAAGCCAGGATTGGAAGCTGGGGCGCGAAGCGTTTTGGCCTCAGCTACAACAAGCCGCTGCTGGACAACAAGCTAGCGGTATACGTCGCCGCCTTGCATGAGGAGAAGGGCTTCCGTCGCAAGCCATCGAAGGACGAGACGGATCGTCAGTACCTCTCGATCACGGCTCAGCCGTGGGAGAGGACCACCATTCGCGCGAACTACGAAAACTACGAGAACGAAGCCCAGCGCCCGAACAACGTGACGCCGCGCGATTTGGTGACTCCGTGGAGACAGGCCGGCAGCCCGGCGTGGAACCCGATCGAGCGGACGTACACCGTCAATGGCACGAGCTATGGTCCGATCGATTCGAACAGCGACTTGCCGGATGGTTTGGCTGTACCGTCCGGACGACCCCTCTTCGTCTTCGATCAAGGGGAGTTCCAGCAAGCCTACCAGCGTAGCCTATCCACCAACCCGAACGAGGTGAACGGAAATTCGGTCTACCGTATGCTGACCTCAAGCGGGTCGATCGACCAGCCGCTCTTCATTTACCCAGGCGTGACCGATCAATCGGTCTACGATTGGGAGGAAATCAATATCGTATCGAGCAACGTGGGAAACAGCGACGCATCGATTGCCAGTTTCGAGCTGGATCAGCAGATCATGCCAAATCTGTATTTGAACCTTGGGTACTACGATGAAAGCTACGAGGCGAACAATAGCTACTTCATCGGCCAGCAAACTGGAGCGACCATTGAGATCGATCCCAATACCCATCTCTTGGATGGAAGCCCGAATCCCTATTTCGGACACCCCTTCGTTGAGATTCGCGAGCCGGACCGCTTTTTGCAGACGGAGAACAATACTGTGATGCGCGCCACTCTGGCCTATGAGCTCGATTTCACGGAGACGGATGGCATCACACGCCATCTCGGTTCGCATCGGGCGATGGCCCTAGCGTCATCGCGAGAGTATGATAATACTGGATACCGATTCCGTCAGGTCACTCATTCCGACAACCCTTGGGTGAATCAGGAGAACCTGACCGCGGGCACAGGCGGAGCGGTCTATCGTCGGATGTATCTTGGAGGAGCGGACGGAAACGTTTCCTATTCCCCTGGCATCGTTATCAACGAGAATCGCAACTTTCAGATGCCTGTCGCCTATCCCGATAGCGCGGTGGCGGCGGATGCGAGCTTGGATAACTGGACTTGGACCACCGAATCGGTTCGTACCGACGAGACCTTGCACTTCGTATCCGGATCCAACGAACAGGAGACTGATTCGACAGCCTTCGTGCTGCAAAGCGCCTTCTGGGAGGACAGGATCGTCACGACTCTAGGCTGGCGCACGGACGACAATCGAGGACGTAGCTCCGTTTTCCCCACGATCGATCCTGCCACAGGGGAAGCGTATCCGGAGGACGTCGGGACTGAGTGGAACGATTGGCAGGAAGTGTCTGGAGACACTTCGACTGCGGGTATCGTCTTCAAGCCCACCGAGTGGTTGAATTTCCACTACAACGAGTCGGACAACTTCACGCCCGAAGGCGTGGTCTACGACATCTCCACTGGAGAACCGCTTCCGCTGCCGACGGGAGAAGGCAAGGACTGGGGCGTCGGAGTCAACCTCTTCGAGGGCAAGCTCTACGCGAACCTGAACTTCTTCGAAACTGGACAGCTCAACTCCCGCGTTGGCGGCACTGGCACTTTCATTTGGCGCATGGGCTACTTCGACGAGGACTTCTTCGGCGATTGGGCCAGCTATGTGGCACAGGAGGAAGGGCTGGAGGGAGCGGCGGCTGAAGCCCGTGTCGCAGAGATTACCCAGTATCCAGAAAACTATGCGCAGTACAACGATTCGGTCCTGGGCACCAGCACGCTGGAGTCTGAGGGCGTGGAGCTGCAGGTGATTTACAACCCGCTTCCGAACTGGAACTTCAAGTTCAACGTGGCCCAGCAGGAGACCGTGTTTAGCGATATCGCTCCAGAGTACTATCGCTGGCGCGAGGAGCGGCTCGCTCTCTGGCAGAGCGCTAGCTCCGATGCCTTGCCCGAGGGCTTCCAGAGCTTCTGGGATTACGACAACGACAACGCGCCGTTCGATATCGGCACCAAGCGCAATGCGCTGCATGGGGTTTTGAATACGCCGGAAAAGTGGTTCAATGCCAATGTCGATTCGCAGATGGCCTTGCAGACGACTCTTGCGGGTAAGGCCACGCCGGGACAGCGGGAATGGCGCTGGAACGCGATCACCAACTATCAGTTCATGAATGGTCCGCTGCAAGGAGTCGGCATAGGCGGCAGCGCTCGCTGGGAGGATAGCGCGATCATCGGCTACCTGGGCGCTCCTGCCGATCCTGACGGCGTCATTCGTAGGTTGGATGGTGACAAGCCAGTCTACTCCGGTGAGGAGTTCCACGTCGACCTGTGGGCCAGCTACACCATGCCAGTCATGTCGGACAAGGCGACCTTGAAGTTTCAGCTGAACGTGCGAGACGCTTTGGAGGATGGTGGCCTTCAGCCGATAGCGGTCAACCCGGACGGGCAAAAGACCGCCTTCCGCATCGTCGATCCGCGCCAGTTCTTCTTCACAACGAGTTTGGAATTCTAGGGTGAAAGAAATCGATCCCAAGAGTAGTAGGTAGCACAGAAATTGCGCTTACAGCGAAGGCCGCTTGCTCGGCCTTCGCTTTCTGCGTTTAGGACCATGCGGATACGTTTCGAAGCAGCTTCAGATCCCGTCGTTCGGACCCTTCAGAGGGTCGCGTTCTTCTCCATGATCAGTTCCCTTGGAGGGGCTCAAGTGATAGAGAAGGCAAGGCTTTCGCAACCGAGCGCCCAAAAGTCGGATACCCTTTTCGAAGCGGTTGAGCGTGAGCGATCCGGCTTGATCGATCGCAATGACTATGCGGACCCGGACATGTGGGGAAAGCGCTTTCTCGAGTTCACCCTAGGCGCCATGGGGACCGGCGTCGCGATCGGCGACTACGATCGAGACGGGCTTCCAGACCTGTTTGTGGCCAGCAAGACGGAGTCGGACCGGTTGTTTCGGAACCTTGGCGATTTTCGCTTTGAAGACGTGACGGAGGAATCGGGCGTAGGAGGCGAAACGGGTGTGTGGACCCAGGGGGTTGCGTTTGCCGATGTGAACGGTGATGGATATCTCGACCTCTACGTCTGTCGTTTCGGAGCGCCTAATTTTCTGTATTTGAATAGCGGTGACGGCACCTTCGACGAGGTGGGCGAGGAAGCGGGCGTGGCCGTAACGAGTTCGAGTGGTATGGCGTCGTTCAGCGACTATGATCGAGATGGCGACTTGGATTTCTATCTTCTAACGAACCTTTTCGACATTCGAGAGAATCCGAGCGGCGAGCCGGATCTGCTCTTTCGCAACCGGGGAGACGGGACCTTCGAGGATGTCACGCAGGCCGCAGGCATCGAAGGCGTGGGACAGGGGCACTCCGCGACATGGATGGACTACAACGCCGACGGCTGGCCCGATTTGTACGTGGCGAACGATTTTACGCCTGCCGACAAACTGTATCACAATACTGGGGACGGACGCTTTGTGGACGTCTTAGGCTACGTGGTATCGCGCACGCCGAATTCCTCAATGGGCGCTGACATAGCGGATCTGAACGGAGATGGTTTGATCGATTTCATGGTAGCTGACATGGCCACGACCACGCACGAAAAGGACATGCGCGGCATGGTGCATGGGCGAGAGGAGGCGACGGATCCTGTTTCGAACCCCTTCGCTGCCCAGCAATACCCGAGAAACGCGGTCTACCTGAACTCCGGCATGGGACCCTTCGCGGAAGGAGCGCAGGCCATGGGGCTGGCTGCTACGGATTGGACCTGGTCGCTGCGTTTCGAAGATTTCGATAACGATGGTTGGACCGATCTGCACGTCACCAACGGCATGGTGCGCGAGCTCCACAATACGGACTTGATGAGGACGCTCCGATCGGCCAAGTCGCCTCAGCAACGCGTAGCGGTGGTGAAATCGAGTCCTCCGCTGAGCGAGAGAAATCTCAGCTATCGCAATCTTGGCGATCTACGTTTCGAGGAAGTCGGCGCTGAATGGGGGCTCGATGAAATGGGAATCAGTTTCGGAGCCGCGACGGGCGACCTCGACTGTGATGGGGACCTCGATCTGGTGTACGCCAACTACAAGAAAGGCGTGAGCATGCTTCGAAACGGGTCGCAGAAAGGAGGGCGAATTGTGCTGGAGCTCGAAGGGGATGGCTCAAACCGTTACGGCATCGGAGCCTTGGTCACCGTAGAAACGTCGATCGGCTCGCAGACCAAAGCGCTGTCGCTATCCCGTGGATACGCCTCGACGAGTGAGCCGATTCTGCACTTCGGACTTGGAGAAGCGCATAAGGCGGATCGCGTCGTGGTACGCTGGCCGAGCGGGAACGTACAGGAGATAGGTGAACTGCCCGCCGGATACCGATATTGTATCAAAGAAGAGAATACTAGGATTCGGGAAGAGGAGAGGAGGGCGGAACCACTTTTTTCCGAAATGAGTCGCGCTATCGGCTTGCTTCATCGAAGCCGCGAAGGATTCCTCTTCGAGCGCAAGGACCAGCCGTTTCTTCCTCGCCGTCACAATCGAATCGGACCGGCGCTGGCGATCGGGGAATTGCATGGGCGGGGCGGCGGGTCCGTCGTCGTTGGCGGAACGTCTCTGGATCCGCTGACGATTTTCGAGTTGAAGCCGGAAGGCGCTTCGGTGGAGCAAACGCCGTTCCGCATCGGAGATCCGAGGGTGAACGACGGACCCGTGCTCATCTTCGATGCGGATGGCGACGGTTGGAACGATCTCTTGGTCACAAAGGGCGGAGTGGCTGCCCCATCCGGGGATGCAAGCTATCAGCCGTGGCTGCTGCTCAACGATGGAGCGGGAAACTTCGACTCCTCGCGAACCTACGCTCTGCCGGACTTCCCGGTCAGCGTGGGAGCGGCGGCGGTGGCGGATTACGATCGCGACGGAGACCTGGATCTGTTTCTCGGCGGCAGGGTGGAGCCAGGCGACTACCCGATGTCTCCTCGCAGCGCCTTGTGGGAGAATGAAAGCGGCGCGTTTTCGAGCGCCGGGGCGAAACTGCTCGGCGAGACGGATCACCTCGGGATGGTGACCGACGCGCTCTGGTCGGACGTCGATCGCGATGGCTGGCAGGACCTTATCGTGGTGACGAAATTGGGAGCAGTCCGCTGCTTTCGCAATGCGCAAGGCTCAGGCTTCGTGGAGGCGAGCGAGGATTGGGGATTCGATACGGCGGGCTTGGGAGCATGGAATTCCATCGTCGCAGCGGACTTCAATTCCGATGGGCGCATGGACTATGCGCTGGGCAACGATGGGCTGAACACTCCGTATAGGGCATCAAAGGCGGAACCTGCGGTCCTGCTCTACGGAGCGTTTCAGGCGGGAGGAAAGAAGCATCTGATCGAAGGGAAGTACGAGGACGGGACGCTCTATCCGGTTCGAACTTGGGATGTATTGAAAAAACGAGTACCCGGGCTGCAGGAGAGGTTTTCGGGAAATGACGCTTACGCCAAGGCTTCGTTGGAACAGGTGGTTGGCGAAAGGTTCCTGCAATCGTCGCATAGATTCGAAGTGACGGAGCTTCGAAGTGGCGTGTTGATGAGCTCGCCCTCAGGGCGGCATCAGTTTCAGCCCTTCCCCCTGTTGGCGCAGTTCGCTCCCTTTCAAGGAATCGCAGCTGGGGATTTCGACGGGGATGGATGGGATGATCTATACGCCTTGCAGAACGACTTTTCACCGATTCCCAGCGTGGGACGGTACGATGGCGGATTGAGTCAGCTTTTACGGGGCGATGGAGCCGGAGGTTTTGTTGCGGTCGCAACGCAACGTAGTGGATTGCTGGTGACAGGTGACGCGAGGGCCCTTTGTCTGACGGATATCGACGATGATGGAAGGCCGGACTTTCTGCTCACCAGAAACCATAGCAGCGTGCTGGCTTATCGAAATCAGGCGAAACCGGAGGGCGGCACCCTGCGAATCGAGCTCAAGGGTAGACCAGGAAACGCCATGGCGATCGGCTCGTTGCTGGCGTTGAGCGATGGCGGAGGTTGGTCTCAGATTCGGGAACTCAGCTGCGGAGGAGGCGGGCTGGGGGCGTCCAGTCGGTACGTTTTCTTCGGATTGCCCGCAGGGGCGTCGGAACTGGAGCTGATGCTGCGCTGGCCCGATGGTCATGTGGATCGCCGAGCGCTCGATCCCGGCCAGCGAATCCTGACCATAGAGCGTTAGGGAAGATTGGCTGCCGCCCATCTATACGACCCATCGTCGCGGGGCGAGCTCCGCGACCAAGGGCAGGTGGTCCGAGGCGTAGCGAAAGGGTTCGCTTTGTTCCGTGCCGATGGTTTGCACGATGCCGCGAGGACGAGCGAAGATGTGGTCGAGAGAGAAAAGGGGAAACGTGCTGGGAAAGCTGCGAAAGCTCGCGGTGGCGCCGAACCGGTTTTCGAGCTTTGAGAGGATCGAGGACCGCGGCAGCCATTCGTTGAGGTCTCCCATCAGGACAAGAGGTCGGCGTAGGCTAGCTCGATGGAAGGCGTTGCCCCAGCGTTTGAAAAGGATTGCCAGCTGCAGGTTGCGTTCCGTTCGGCTAAGCCCGAGGTGAGTCGCGGTGAGATCGAGCTTGAGGCTTGGCATCTCGATGGTGGCCCGGATGGCTCCGCGCGGCTCGCGTCCCGGCACGCTGAGGTCGATGCGCTGCAGGTTTTTCAGAGGCCACTTCGAAAGCAGCACGTTTCCGTAGTCGCCTCGTTCCGGATGGTGAAGAGTTGGACCGTATGCGACATGAGGATACGCGGACTCGTGCAGCGCGGCCAAAAACTGGCGTTGCTTGTCGGTTTCATCGTAGACTTCCTGCAGGGCGACCACATCGGCCGCGCAGTGGTTCAGCAGATCCAGAATGGGGCGGAAGTCGTATTGGCCGTTGGTTCCGATGCAACCGTGAATGTTGTAGGTTAGGAGTCGGACCAGATTCCTTTTAGGCATGGCTAGGCGGGGATTGCTCGCGATTGGCTCCAAGCGATTTTCTCAAATAGCTCATTCCTAGTACTAGAATTCCCACTACGAGGAGGAGACTGAGGGTGGTGCCCCAGCTCGGGTTTCGAGCGGTTGCCTCGATTCGATTCGCGAGCAGCACCACCATGCACATGCCAGGGGCCATGCCGAGGATGGTGCCGATCAGGTATTCCTTGAATTTCAAGTGGGAGGCGCCCGCTACCATGTTGACCATGAAAAAGGGAGCGATGGGCAGGAGACGGACGAAGGCCACGGATCGGAAGCTGCGCTCGCCCAACTTGCGGCTGACCGCGTCCACTGCTCCCGAGCCAAGCTTGCGAATGAGAGGTTTGCCGAGTGCGTGCCCGAGAGCGAAGCCGATGCAGCTGCTTACGATGGCGCCGCTGACGCCGTAGGTGATGGCGAAGCGCGAGCCCATGACCACTGCCACCGTTATCAGCATGGCGTTGAGCGGAATGCCAGCGGTGCCGCCGAAGGTGAATAGGCAGAAGGCGATCAAAGGCGCCCAGGGGCTTTCGGAGAGAGACTCCGTAAACGCGATGGCTTCCTCCTTGCCGAAGTAGCTTCCCCATGCCCAGTAGATGCCTAGCCCGAGCAGGGCGGCGCATGACAGGGAGACGAAGAGAGTGAGGACGTTTTTCCAGGTCCGCGAGCGCTCCTGCTTGTCCAGGTTCTTCTGAATGAGAAACTCCGGGTCGATCGGATCCTCCGGATCCAGGAGTTGAGTGTCGGCGAGGCTTCGTTTCAGCTGCGAGTCGCAGCCGTAGGACAGGGGCTGCAGGTTTCGCTGACCGGACTTCCGACTGAAGGCGTCGAAGCAGCTCGCAAGCGACGCCTCCTTTTCCTCGGCCTCCTGCCAAGCCTTTGGCTCCGCGGAAAAATGCTGCGCGATGAGCGTTTGACGGAACGAGGCGATCGAATCGTTGGTTTTTTCGAAAGCCAGGCTGAAATCGATTTCCGAGTCTACGCTCATGGATCGATTGCTGAGGTTCGAGGAGCCGATCTTCAGTATCCTATCATCCACTACGATGAGCTTAGCGTGGACGTAGATCGCTTGCGACTTGTCACGCTCGCCCTGGGTAAGCGGGTAGTACACGCGAAGCCGGTCGTAGGTATCCGCTTCCTTGAGTCGCTCCAGCAGGCGGTCTCTGAGCAGTCCGACTGTGCTTTCCACCAGCCAACCGCTGGTGTCGAGCGGCAGCACTAGGATGATCTCCGGTCCGTCCTTTTCCTTGAGACGTTCTGCCAGAGCCACGCAGAGCGACTCGGAGGAGAAGTATTGGTTTTCTATGTAGATGAATGATTTAGCGGCTGCGAAGAGATCGAGGTGGAGCTGATGGATCTGCGAAGGCGAGTCCAAGGGAGAGGCCTCGGTTTTCGAGAGGGAGAGCGGCACGTTTTCGAAACGCTTGTCCAAGTCCTCGGGCCATATGTCGTGTCTTTGGTCCTTGGGGAGAGCGGACAGGTTCGACCCTGTGGCGTGTAGCCATCGCTCGGATACGACCTCCTGCAGAGCGTCCACCACCTCGCCAGTCATTGCGGCGTGGATATCGTGATAGGGCATGTACGGTTTGCCGTCGGGGTTGACGCGGTCCGGGTCCTCGAAGCGGTGTTCGATGCGATCCCACCGCGAGATACTGACATCGGTGCCTCCGCAGAAGGCGATGGAGTCGTCGATGGTGACGATTTTCTGGTGATGGGACGCTCCGGTAGGGGCGGTTTCGTCGGAGACGAAATGAAGGCGCGGATGCGGATTGTTTAGCCAGTTGGAGAAGATCTTCCACTCCCGCTCCTGCAGGTAGATCAAGGCGTAGTCCCAGACTAGCAGGTAGGCTTCGAGGTCCTCTCTTTCTTCGAGCAAGGCGTTGAGCAGCGGTCCGATTTCGGTGGGATAACCGTCGTCCGCTTCCTGGTGCAACAATTCGGTCTGGCTGTGGAACTCCCAGGCTACGATGCAGATGCGCCGTTGAGCCTTGAGCAAAGCGGAACGAAGAACGGCGAAGTAGGGGGCGGCGTCCACTAGAGGCGTGAACGCTTCGGCATTTGCGGTTTTCCAGATCGCTGCGTTGGAAGCGAAATCGGGAGGCGCGTCTCGGGGGGAGCTAGGCATTTTCGTGGGCGTTTGGAAAGGCGAGCCGCTTCGGGTCCAGGATCTCGTCGAGTTTCTCTTCCGAGAGAATGTTTTGGGCGAGGGCGGTCGCCTTGACGCTCTCTCCGGTCTCGTGGGCCTTTTGGGCGAGGGAGGAAGCGGTATCGTATCCAACATGTGGATTGAGAGCGGTGGCCAGTCCGATAGCGTTGTGGGCGTGATGGGAACAGGTCGATTCGTTCGCTTTCAGATCCGCGATGCATCGTTTCGCGAAGGTCGTGATGCCATTTGCTAGGCAATGTATGGAACTGTGAATACAGTGAGCGATCAGCGGCATGGTCGCGTTGAGCTCGAAGTGACCGTCTTGGCCGCATCGTGTCACGGTCTGGCACTGGCCGATGGCGTAGTGGGAGACTTGCACCAGCATTTCTGGCATGACGGGATTGACCTTGCCAGGCATGATGGAGGAGCCCGGTTGAGTCGCCGGAAGAGTGAGCTCGCCGAGTCCTGACCGAGGGCCGCTGCCCAGCAGGCGGATGTCGTTGGCGATCTTGGTGAGGGAGGAGCAGAGGGCGCAGAGATGACCGGCGACCTCTACCAGATCGTCTCTCGCGGCCTGGGCTTCGAAGTGGTTTTGGGCTTCGCTCAGGTCGAGCATGGTGTCCTTGCGAAGGAAATTGATGGCGCTTTGAGCGAATCCGCTGGGCGCGTTGAGTCCGGTGCCGACAGCGGTCCCGCCGAGGGCGAGCTCGCTAAGGGCGTCGATCGCCCGCTGGCAGCGTTGTTCGGCCTTGCGGAGCTGACGCGCGTATCCGCTGAACTCCTGACCAAGCGTGATGGGCGTTGCATCCATCAAATGGGTACGGCCCAGCTTGATGGTCTCGTTCCATAGGGCGGCTTTCTCCTCGAGCTCGCGGGCGAGCAGTTTGATGGCTGGCTGAAGCGTGTCTCGGATTTCCAGGGCTACGCTGAGGTGAAGCGCGGTGGGGATGGTATCGTTTGAGGATTGGCTCTTGTTGACGTGGTCGTTTGGGTGGACCGGTTTTTTTGATCCGATGGGCTCGTCCGCCAGTTGCGAGCAACGATTCGCGATGACTTCGTTGACGTTCATGTTGGTGGAGGTGCCGGAGCCGGTTTGGAAAATGTCGACTTGAAACTGGTGGTCGTGACGCCCTTCTCGGATTTCCTCGGCGGCTTGTGTGATGAGCTGGGCCCGTTGGGAATCGAGTTCGCCGCGTTCGAGATTGGCGAAGGCGCAGGCCTTCTTGATCATAGCGAGGGCGTGGATGAGGGGAAGGGGCATGGTCATCCCGCTGATGGGGAAGTTTTCCAGGGCTCGGGCGGTTGAGGCTCCGTAGAGCGCGTCGCCTGGCACGCTCATTTCTCCCAACGAGTCGGTTTCGACTCGGGGCTCGGTGTTTGCGGTTTCCATAGTGGGTGAAGCGGTGTGTGTCATGGAGCGGGAAGCGTTGGCGGTTTTTCAAGAAAACAACTCCCCAAGGAGCTCCTTGGGGAGTTGTAGTGAGAAAGCTCGTTTTTGCGAGCGGCAAGGTCAGCTATCGACCGTCAGCTCGTTGATTACGGCGCTGGCGCCACCTTCGATGGCGTTTTCGGTAGCGGCGTCCTTCTCCTTGCGTGAGTCGACCGAGCCGATGAGCGTAGCGACGCCGTCTTCCACGCTGATCGTCACATCGTCGAGTGAAACGTAGGGACTCCAGAAGAGCTCCTCGGCGATTTCCTTGGCGGTGATGCGATCGTCCGGCGTGTCGGCGTGCACCTTAGCGGTCACGGTTTCTCCGGGGGAGTAGTAGCTCCACGGGAGCGGGTAGTCGCTCCAGATGTAGGGGTCGTACACCACGACGGATTCCGTATCAAAAACTTCGATACGGTTTTCCACGCGGTTCACGCCGTTTATCGAATGGGCGAGAGTTTCCGCTCGGGCCTTTTCGAAGAGGTTGCTCACCACCCCGGTCAGTCGCAGCTCGCCATCGCGGGCTACGGGGTGGATTGATTCAGCGCTCAGCCAGGGATCGCGGGAGAACTTGTCCTTAGCGGTCTGCTCTATCTCCCGCTTGTCGACTGGGCTGTCGTAGCGGACCTTTAGCAAGTTCGATACGCCGGTTACGCCTACGGTGTTTCGAGCGATGGATTCGGCCGCTTCCTTAGCTCGCATGGTCTGGACCCTGCCTCGCAGCGATACCCAGCCCGCGTTTACTTCGGGTTCGATGGTCAAGCTGATGACGCGAGGGTCGAAGAGCAGGGCGTCGTTGAGAGCGTGCTGGATTTCCTCGTCCGTCTTCGGGGTGTATTTGCCGGCCCGCAGGTCTTCGTCGCGAGCCCACCGTTCGACCGTCAGTCCGCTGGCGTCGACCGAGTCGATTCCGGCCACCCAGGCCAGGTTGGTAGCTTGTCGCTTTTCGGCGAGACTGCCCACCACGCCGGAGAGTTTCGCGTCTTCGTCGATCACTTCGACTTCGATCAGGGAGTCGTCCACCAGAATGTTCCAGGAGAGCATGCGTTCGATTTCCGCCTGCATTTCGCTGTCCGGGCGCTCGGTCTTGTAGTCGATGCTGATCAGGTTGTTCACTTCAGTGACCCCTGCGACGCTGGAGGTGACGATTTCGGCGAGCCGCTTTTCCTGCCACGAGTCGACGGAGCCGGTGAGGGTGATGGAGCCCTCGTCGTCGGCCTCGACTTGGATTTCGTAGCTTTCCGTAGCCGAATCCTGTAGCAATGCGGTTGTCACGATATCCTCCATAGCGTCGGCGGAAAGGGTGTCGCTGGTCTGCACCTCGATGCGGTTGTTGACGGCGCGGACGCCTTTCACCGTTTCAGCGATCAAGGTGGCACGTCGTTTGGCGACGAGGCTGTTGACGGTGCCTTCCAGGTTCACGATGCCGTCGATGGTGGTGATATCGATGTCGTTGTATGGCACGGCGTTGTCGAACAAGTACTCCTCTTCGATCGCCACGGTGATGGAGGGGTCGTCAACCGTCATGTCACTCTGCGACTCGGACGCGGCCAAGGTGAGCGAGCTCGATCCGAGAGTGACCATAACGATGGATAGCCATAGCGTTAGCATCTCTGTGCGGTAGTGTTTCATGGTACTTTCGGTGGTTTGGGTTTTGCGCCAGTTTGGCGCGTGTGCGTTTGGCGGTTTCGAGCGTTGCAGCTCGTTTCGCATGGAGGTGCAAAGGGCGCGCCAAGCCCGGAAGACGGGGCGAGGGGCGGCTCCGCATTGCAGAACGCATGATGCCAAGCCTAGCGAATAGTGCAGGATTCAACTGCGGGCGGGCGCCGCGCCGTGTTCGACGGGCGCCCTGGCGATCAACGGCATCCATGCCGATGGCAGGGCGCCGAGACGCGAAGGACGAATTGGTCGGGTGTTTGGAGGGAGGGGCTTTCGCTCGCGAGGCGTTCGCCTAGTGATCGGTTCGGAAGGGAGCTGCAGGCATGCCCTTTTCGTTGCCTAGGTTTGCGAAGTCGGGATTGTCGGCCCAGGCGTAGCGCACGTACTTGGGGTTTGGTATTTCATCGCTGGATACGACCACGGTGTCGCCCACTATTTTCGCCTCGCCCCATACGAAGTTTTTGTCCGGGCCCGCGATGGCGAAGTGCGCGAGCGGCTCGCCATTGGTGGAGACGAGCCCGCCGTCCACGTTTTCGAAGGAGAGAACGATCTGGTCGCCTTCGATCTTCTGGGAGGTGAAAATGGGGCCCGAGGCCACGAGGTCTTGGTCGTAGGAGATGGTCATGGCCTGCAGAGCGAGACGTTCGCCCACCTCCCATTTCTTTCCTGGATGGATATCGTTCCACTCGCCCAGATCGATATTGATGCCGATGCCGACGCCTGGGGTGTTGCGGGCGGTTTGCAGCTGGACCTCGCGCATCTTGGCCCAGTTGCTATCCGCGGGCAGGTAGTCGACGTCCATGAACTTGGGGAGCTGGGCGATGTAGAAATCGATTTGCTTCGAGCCGAAATGGCGGCGCCAGTCGTCGATGAGGTTCGGAAGGTACTTCGCGTAGGCATCGGGGTTGCCCGCGTTGCTCTCGCCTTGATACCAGAGGATTCCGCGAATGCCGTAGCTGGTGAAGGGGGCGATCATGGCGTTGTAGAGGGAGGACGGCTGGGACTGGGCGTTGATGCCCTGCTTGTATTGGTAGGGGTTTGGGCGGTAGACCTCGCCGACCTTGTAGCTCCAAGCGCCTTTGAGGTCGACGATCTCGCCGTTGGCCTCCAATTGGTAGGGCTTGTCGGGTATGAAGCCTCCATTGCCCCATTGGTTGGCGACGCGCACCACGAAAAGGTTTTTGCCCGGCTGCAGCAGATCTGCCGGAATGGTGTAGCGACGTTGTGGATACTCGTAGCCCCAGCCACCGACGCGTTGGCCGTTTACGTAGACGTCGTCTGCGTTGCGGATACGACCCAGCTTCAGCGTGACGTCCGTTCCGAGCATGGCGTCCGGGATTTCGATTTCCTTGCGGTACCAGACTACCCCGTCGAGATCGCGAATGCCTTGATGCTCCCAGTAGCCAGGAACGTTGATGGTTTTCCAGTTCAGGGGTTCGTAGGCAGGGTCGTACCATTTGACTTCGCCCGTGAGCCCGGCGTCTTCGGTTTGCGGCCCGGGATTGGCCTCGCGGTCCGCCTGGGCCTCGGCGTTCACCCGCTCCACGTATTCGGCATCCTTGTTGCGCTCGATGATGGCGAGTTGCTCTGGAAATTCCTGAAACCCCTCTTCGCTGGTCCACGCTTCGATAAGGGTGCCGCCCACGGCGGACATGATGATGCCCTGCGGGACCTGGTACTCGTCGTAAAGCGTTTTGGCGAAGGCGTAGCCGACGACGGTGAAGGAGAGCAGGTTTTCGGGGTTGGCCCGCTTCCACTCGAGGCCGGGGTAGCGGTCCTGCGGACCGGTCAGGGCCGTCCTGGTGGGAACGTGAAACTGCCGGATTTCCGAGTTTTCCGATTGGGCGATTTCGGCGGCGTACTCCTCGGTCCAGCGGTTGAACATGTGAGTCATGTTGGATTGTCCGGAAGCCAGCCAGACGTCGCCAACCAGGATGTCGGTCAAGGTGATTTCGTTTTCCCCGCTGATCAGCATGTCGTCCGGACCGCCAGCTTCGAGGGGCGGAAGCTGCAAGGACCAGCGGCCCTTTTCGTCGGTGGTGGCGTGTCTCTCATGGCCGCGAAACGAGAGGGAAATCGACTCACCTGGATCGGCCCATCCCCAAATGGTCAGCTCCTGATCGCGCTGCAGAACCATATCGTCGCCTACGATGCTAGGCAGGGTGACTTCTGCGGAAAGCGAGCTGAGAAGGGCGCTTGAGAGGAGAGCGGCGAGGGGGGCGAGGTGACGTTTCATGATCTCTAACAAGGGGTACCGAGGGTTGAACGGGAATTGAAGCGTAGTCGCGTTGTCACGTTGCGCAAGCGGGCGGGCGATTGGAGACGGCCAGGACGAGAAACGATAAACGGGTTCGCCTCGCCGAACGCGTGGGCCGATGCATGGGTCGTCAAACCGAAAAGCGCCTTAGCGAGCGGAGCGATGAGCAAGCAGGCGTAGACCGTTCAGGCAAACCAGCACGGTGGAGCCCTCGTGCCCCACCACGCCTAGGGGCAGCGGAATCCCGACGGAGAGGGAAAGGGAAACCAAGGTCAGGATCACGGCGAGGGAGAAACTGAGGTTTTGCGCCACGACGCGTCTGCTTTTCCGAGCTAGGGAAACTGCGTCGAGCAGGCGCCCCAAGTGGTTGCTCATCAGCACCACGTCTGCGGTTTCCATGGCCACGTCGGTGCCGGCGGCTCCCATGGCGATACCCACGTGAGCCGCGGCGAGGGCGGGAGCGTCGTTGACCCCGTCTCCCACCATGGCGACCTTTCCGCTTTCGGTTAGGCGCTCCACGATGCGGAGCTTGTCTTCGGGCAGCAGCTCCGCATGCACCTCGTCGATGCCGAGGCGCCGCCCGGTCTCTTCCGCTACCGGTCGCGCGTCGCCGGTGAGCATGACGATCTTGCGGATGCCAAGAGCCTTCAGGCCTGCGATCGCTTCCCTGGCCTCCGGGCGAATGGTGTCGGCCACGGTGATCAGGCCGATGGCACGCTCGCATCTTCCGGTGTGGTCGAGACGGGCCACCAGCAATGCGGTTTCCCCTCGGGCCGGGGCTTGTTCGGCGGCCTGGGCTTCCTCTGGGGAGGTCGAGCCGCCGCGTTCGGCGATGAGCGAAGGGCGACCGATCAGATAGGAGGCGTCACCGAGCGTGGCCCAGGCCCCTTTTCCGGGGATGGCTTGGAAGTCGCGCGCGAGCAGCGGTTTCAAATCCAGATCGCTGGCAGCCCGTTCGATCGCCCGAGCGATGGGGTGTTCGGACTGGCTTTCCAGCGAGGCGGCGATGCGGATGAGTTCCAGGCGCCGTTCCTCGGCGTCGGACCCTTCGAGCGTTTGCAGGGGGAAGGGAAGGGCGGCGGTCAAGGTCGGTTTTCCCTCCGTCAAGGTCCCGGTTTTGTCGAAAGCGATGGTGTCGACCGCTGCCAGCCGCTCCAAGTGCACGCCACCTTTGAACAGCGCGCCACGTTTCGCGGCGCCCGCAATGGCGGCTAGGAAGGCGGCAGGCGTGCTGATGATGAGGGCGCAGGGCGAGGCTACCACCATGACCGTCATGGCGCGGTAGAAGGTTTCGGAGAAATCGCTTTCCGCCAGCAACGGCGGAAGAGCGATGAGAGCGAGGGTGAAGAGGATGACGCCGACCGCGTAGTACTGCTCCGCCTTCTCCAGAAAGCGCTCGGTCCTGGCCTTGCGGGCTTGAGCCTTCTCCACCATGGCGATGATGCGAGCGAGGGTGGATTCGGAGGCGCGTTTGGTGATGCGAAAGAGCAGGCTTCCGGTCAGATTGATGGTGCCGGCGAAGAGTTCGCTGCCAGGCGATTTCTGAACTGGCATCGACTCGCCAGTGAGCGAGGATTCGTCGACGTCTCCCTGGCCCTCGGTGACCTGACCATCCAGGGCGATGCGATCCCCCGGGCGAAGACGAGCGATGGTCCCGACCTCGACCGACTCGATGGGGCGCAGCTCGAAACCCGATCCGCTCTGGCACAGCAGCTCGGTCGGACGAAGTTTCATCAAGGCTCGGATCGCCTTGCGGGAGCGATCGAGGGCGTGGCTCTGCAGGACGTTTGAGAGGGAAAAGAGAAACAGCAGCATTCCGCCCTCGAAAGCGGCGCCCACGTAGGCGGCGCCCAGCGCGGCCAAAACCATGAGCAGGTCCACGTCCACCTTGCCCGCCCGCAAGGAACGAACGCTCTCGATCACGCCGAAGTAGCCGCCTGTGGCGTAGCACAGCGCGTAGAGCGAGAGCGGCAGCCAGCGAAAAGGAGCGAACGACTCCGCCGCGATTCCAGCGATGAGGCTGACTCCGCAGATGATCATGAGATTGAGTTCCAGTCGCTGCCCTCGTTTCGAAGAGTCGGTTTCGCTCGAGGGCTGTCCCTGAGCGGCTGCCGTCTTGCCGGGGCTTGGACGATCGGAGTCGTCCGAAGCGCCCTGGTCCGATTCGCAGGGGATCTGCTCTGTATTCACATTATGGAACTCGTCGCTGGCTATGGAGAGTCGTTACGGAGCTCTCTCGATCTTCATGGTCGTGGTGGCGTGTCGTTGTTCGTTTCCTTGAGGTTTCTTTTCTGACGAGCTTGGCTCCCGCTAGGGGCGTGGAGCCAGACTCGCTCGTTTGAGTCGATCGCTCTAGTCGAAAGGATAGGGCGTGTTGGGCTCCTCGTGCACGGTCACTTCTATCGGCTTGATCAGATAGGAGTAGCGGTAGTCTTGGGCCGGGATGCGGTATTGGGGATGCGGAAGGGCGCCCCAGCTGGTGTCTCCGCCAACGCCCATCTGGGCCATGTCGATATTCACGCTTACCAGATCGCGCTTGAAGATATCGCTCATGTGGCGCTGGGCCTTCTCGGTGCCCGGGTCGAAGTCGGACTGGTATTGGTGATGGGCGCTGAAGCTGAAAGGCCGCTCCACGGCCTGAATCTCGATGCCTTTCCCGTTTGCATTGATGAAGCGAGCCCATCGCGTATCGGTTCTGTATCCATTTTCTTGGGGTCGTGCGTAGGCGAACATCATATCGGATACCGGCATTTCGTAGATTCCCACGAATGCCGCGGTGTTGCGGTCCTGATAGTTTTCGAAAGGACCGCGACCGTACCAACTCGCCTGGCTGTATTCGTCTTTCAATACGAGGGTGTTGCCGAAGCGAGGCAGGAATGGCAAGTCCTGCGAGACGTGCGAGAGGGCGTTGCTCACTTGGATGCTGCCGTCGGGATTGACCACGTAGCGAATGGTCAGCTTGGCTTCGACTGGCGGGAGCTGATAGGTCGCGATGACGTTGAGGGATCCGTCGTAGTAGGTCTCATGGGTGAGGCTATCCAGGACGGGCTCCTCGCCCGCTTCCTTCCAGACGCGGTGCTTTGTGGGCATGCCGAAGCCGAAATCGTTGTCGGTAGGAGCGCGCCAGAAGTTTGGCGTGAGGGCTTCCTCGAGGATTTCGTTTTCGCCGTAGGCGAGGCGGCTCAGAGCTCCGGTTTCCCTATCGAAGACCGCTTCGAATGCGTCGCCTTTCACGATGAGGCGGCTATCGACCTCTTGCGCGGAAATCTCTCCGGGGGCGGATGTGTGAGTGAAAAACGGATACTCGCTCAGGCTGAATTGCTCGTTCGCGAGCGGGTAGCTAGCATCGAGCATGTCCGTTTCCACCTTGGTGAGGGCGGCGATGGTCACGATGTATTCCGCTTGGTCGTCGGGGATCTGTGGCAAGGGGAGCTTGGTACGAATGCTTTTGCCGGGCGCGACATTGAGTGTAGGCAGATTTCCGCCGGCGATTCGCTCGCCATTGCGGAAGAGCTTCCAGGTGAAGAGGAAGTCGCTCAGGTTCGTGAAGTCGTATCCGTTTTTTATAGACAAGCTTTGCGTCGCCGGAGCGAAGTCGGAGAACTTGATGTGCTGGTAGACCTTTTTGACCTCGTGCAGAGCGGGGTGGGGGCTGCGGTCGGCGTTGACTAGGCCGTTGAGGCAGAAGTTGCGGTCGTGGTGCAGGTGGCCGGCTCCGAAGTCTCCACCGTATCCCCAGTAGAAGTTTCCATTTTCATCGGTAGCCGCAATGCCTTGGTCGACCCAGTCCCAAATAAAGCCACCCTGAGCGGCGTCGTATTTTTCGAATACATCCCAATAGTCCTGCAGATTGCCTACGCTGTTGCCCATGGCATGAGCGTATTCGCAAAGGATGATCGGGCGTTCGGGGTTGTTGGCGGCGTAGTCTTCGACCACGTGAATGGGCGAGTACATTGGGGCTTGTATGTCGGTATTTGAATACATGGTCGCTCCTTCGTACTGCACCGGGCGATTGTCCTCGCGCTGTTTGAGCCAGTCGTAGGTGGCGAAGAAGTTTTCCCCGTTTCCGGCTTCGTTGCCCAGCGACCAGATGATGATCGAGGGGAAGTTCTTGGAGCGCTCGTACATGCGGATGGTACGGTCCAGATGCATGCCCTTCCACTCCGGCAGGTAGGCCGGGTGCACGCTCTCGTCGAAGGCTCCCTGGTTGGTGGTGCCCATGCCGTGGGTTTCGATATTGGCCTCGTCGATGACGTAGAATCCGTACTTGTCGGTGAGTTTGTAGAAACGGCTGTCCTTCGGGTAGTGGCTGCAGCGGATGGCGTTTATGTTGTTGAGCTTCATGAGCTCCAGGTCCTGCAGCATGCGTTTTTCTCCCACCACATGACCGGTGACGGGATCGTGATCGTGCAGGTTGACGCCCTTCAGGTAGATCGCTCTGCCGTTGACCAGAAGCTGGGCGTTTTTGATTTCGATGCGACGGAATCCGACCTGTACGCTGGTGTGTTCGCTTGCCTGCTTGTCGGGCGAGACGCTTAGCTTCAGGGTGTACAATTCCGGAGTTTCAGCGGTCCATTTGCGAACGTCGTCCACTCTTCCTTCGAAGGTATGGGAAAGCTCCCCTTCAGCTGGCACCCTCACTGATTCCTTGAAGCTGAGAACGGGTTTTCCGTCCTTGTCCATAAGCTGAGCGGTGACGGTGGTCTTGGTTTTCTTCTCGGTGGCGTTGCTGAGGTCGAGGCGAACGGAGAAAAGGCCATCGCGGTAGGCGTCGTCCAGGTTGGATTCGACCTCGAAGTCGCGCAGGGTCACGGGATTGGTGGCGTAGAGCCAGACGTCGCGCTCGATGCCGCTGAGGCGCCAGAAGTCTTGGTCTTCCATATAGCTGGCGTCCGACCAGCGGTAGACTTCGACCGCAAGAGTGTTGTCGCCAGATTTCAGATACGGAGTGATGTTGTATTCGGCTTCGGTTTTCGAACCCTCGTTGTAGCCGACCTGCTGGCCGTTTACCCAGATGTACATGGCGCTGCGAACGGCGCCGAAGCTGAGGTAGATCTGTTTGCCGTTCCACGCTTTCGGGATAGTGAAGTCTCGTCGGTAGCTGCCCACCGGATTGTCCTCATGATCGATGAACGGCGGATTCTTGGGAAAGGGGTAGACGATGTTGGTGTAGATCGGCAGTCCGTGCCCTTGCAGCTCCCAGTTGGCGGGGACAGGGATGGTGCCCCAGTCCGAGAGGTCGTAGTCCGGCTGGTAGAAGTCGGTGGGGCGGGACGCGGGGTTGGGCGACCAGTGGAAGCTCCATTCGCCATTGAGCGTCTGGTAGAGGGAGGAGTCGAAGCGATCGTCGGCGAGGGCTTTCGACTCGTCGGCGAATCGGGTGAAATACGCGTGTGGCGCTTCGCGATTGATCTGAAAGATTTCCGGATTCTCCCATTCGGGCACGGAGTCTTGGGCGAAAAGGGAGCTCACGGTTAAGAGTAGGGTTGGGACGAGGTGTTTTGGTTTCATTGGGAAAGGGACGTTTCCTGCCGGACGTTCGACGATCGAAGTTCAAGTCAAAGCCTCGCTACGGGAAAGGCAAGCGAGTCGACTTGCGGAAGGTTCGTATGGTCAGAAATGATAGAATGTGAGGCGTTGAAACGAAAAAACCGCGTCCCCCAAAAGAGGCGACGCGGTTTCTGAGATGATTCGCATATGATCGGCTTACTCGCCGCAGCCGCCGTCCTTGAAGCCGCAATCGCGGCAGGAGCGGCACTTGCCGTCGTGCACGTAGGCCAGCGAGCCGCACTTGGGGCAGGACTCGGCGCTGCGAGCGTTGCCTTCGCCGGCTGGCTTGCTGGGCGGTGTGGTGGCGGAGACGACGGTAGAGGCGCCGTTGGTTCCGCTGCTAGCGACGGGAGCCTTGCTTTCCGTAAACTCGTGCCCAACCAGGCCTTGCAGCTTGCCGCCGTTGCTGGCGGGGAAGAGCCACTCCAGGGTCTGCATCATGGCGTCGACCACGCTCTTGCAGGTCTTGATGCTGTCTGCGTGGCCTTCGGCATCGCCCACCTGGGTGAAGCCGCTGGGCTCGAAGGCGGTGTAGCGGAAGGACTCGATGAGGCTGTGCAGGGGCACGCCGTACTGCAGGGCGATGGAAAAGGCTTTGCAGAAGGACTCGAACATGCCGTTGGCGAAAGAGCCGCTCTGGTTTACCTTTCCGAAGACTTCGCCGCAGGTGCCGTCCGGATAGACGCCCACGGTGAGGAAGCCTTCCATGACGTTTCCGCCCACGGTGAATTTGAGAGTCTGGGAAATGCGGCGGCCCGGCAGCTTGATGCGGCGCGGTTTGCTGGACTCGACCACTACCTTCTGGACCTCGTCGCGCACCGATTCCACCAGGGCCTCCCAGAGGTATTCCGGGTTCCACTTGCGTGCTTCGGGGGTGTTGACGTTGTAGACGGAAATGCCCTTGGAGTCGGCTCGGTAGATGGCGACGCATTTGACGCCCATCTCGTGGCAGTCCACCAGGCTCTGCTTGATGTCCGCCTTGGTGGCGGTGTGCGGCAGATTGAGCGTTTTGGAAGTGGCTCCGCTGAGGAAGGGCTGGATGGCGCCCAGCATGCGCATGTGGCCTAGCGGGCGAATGGAGCGGGTGGAGTCGCCGGTGGTGGCGGAGCAATCGAAGGCCGCCAGGTGCTCCGGCTTCAGCCAAGGAATGCGCTCCATGTGGTTGTCGCCGCCCAGCAGCACCAGTTCTTCCGCGTTGGCGGTGCCGTCCTGTCCCTTCGCTCGCAGGGTGGTGATGCGTTGCTCGATGGACGGGTTTTCCGGGTCGTGCGTTTCCGCCAGCCAGTCGTCCAGCTGTTTGCGGATGGGACCTTTTTCAAAAAACAGGTTCTGCTGCAGGTGGTTGGCGGCCTCGTCGATGGAGCCGCAAGCAGCGAACAAACCGTCGATGCCCGCCACTTCCAAGGCCGCTTCGCGCACCTGGGCCTTGCTGTAGCCCTGGCTGCGCAGGCCCTTGAGGGCGAGGGAGTTGAACATCTTCAACATGCCGCCGCCGGAGAGGTTTTTATACTTAACCAAAGTGTAGTCCGGCTCGGCGGAAGTGGTGCCCTCCTCGTAGACGCCCATGGGGGCGCTGATGGTGCCGGTGGGAGCCATCACGGTGGTGAAACTGTTGCGGAAGCGCTTGGCTTCGAGAACTTCGGCCCAGCCTTTAGCGTTTTCATCCAGCAGCTGCTCCACGATCGGGTGGGATTCGGCGGACTTGTTTTCGATGCTGCGAGCGAAGCCGCGCAGGGCGTCGCGGCCGGTGAGGCCTTGGGACTGCGGGAGCTCCTTGTTGCGCTTTTTGTAGATGGCGTCGGCCGCCTTGAGGACATCGTTGCAGCCCTTGGCGATTTCGTTGGAAAGCTCTTGGGTGGCGGCGTGCAGGGATAGCACCTCGCGCAGGTCTTCTTCGGTCTGTTCGAAACGCGGATAGCTTCCCAGCTCCTTGCCCATCTCGGCGCTGGCTTTCCAGCAGGCGGAAGTGAGTAGGCTCACCAGCTGGCTGGCGATCATGCGACCCTCGTCGGAGTCGTAAGGCACGCCGATGGACATGAGCAGGCCGCCCACGTTGGCGTAGCCGATGCCGGTGGTGCGGTAGAGGTAGGTGCCGCGGGCGATTTCCGGAATGGGGAAGCCGCCTTCCTCCACGTTCAGATCCGCCGCGATCATGGCCAGACGAGCGGCGTGCCGCAGGGCCTCCACGTCGAAGCGGCCGGTCTCGGCGTCGTAGAAGCGATAAACGTTGAAGCTGGAAAGGTTGCAGGAGGTGAAGCTCAGGTGAAGATACTCCGAGCACGGGTTGCTGGTCAGGATGTCGCCGTCGCTTTTGACTGGGTTCCAGAGGTTTATGAAATCGTTGTTGTGCACGCCCGGTTCGGCGTTGTGCCACACGCATTCCGCGATCTCGTCGAGAATCTTCTCCGCCTTGAAGGTGTCGGCCACGTGGTTGGGGTCGCTGACCCAGCGGGTGTGGTAGTCGCCGTTGCTTTGCAGGGCTCGCCAGTAGTCGCCCTTGAGGGAGACGCTGTGGTTGGCGTTCTGATGAGCGAGCGTTTCGCCGTACAGCAGGTCGTCCATGCCGGCCCCGTAGGTGAGCTCGTTGGAGAGCGGCATGCCGAGCACGATGGAGGCCGCCATGCGCTGGGCAGGGGTGCCGCTGGTGGCGAACTTGGACGCGATGCCGCGCAGGGCCACGGAGACGTTGTGCTCGCGCAGGACGATCTTGCCGATCTCCTCCTGGTCGTTTTTGGCCCGGATGAATTTGAAAATGTCAGGGTGGTCAGCGAAGAGCAGCACCATGCGGGCGGCACGACGGGTTTTTCCGCCCGACTTGATGGCGCCCGCCATGCGGTCGTAGCCCTTGTCGAAGGAGATGGGACCGGAGGCTTGGCCGCGACCGCTGATGGGCTCAACGGAGGAGCGGATGGTGGAAAGGTTCATGCCCACGCCGGAGCCGCTGGAGAATACGCCGCCTTCGGCGATCTGGTGCTCCAGGATCTTCTCCATGGAATCCTCCACATCGAGCAGGAAGCAGGCGGAGGCTTGGGGGTGGATGTAGGCGTTGTCCAGCTCGCTGACTTTGATGTCCTCGGAGGTCCCGTCGGTGGGGATATGGGCTTTGTAAGCTCGGTTGCCGCGGGCTTTCATGCACGGACGCAAGTCGGGTCGGTCCCAGCGCCATTGCTCCCAATGGCCGATGTTGAACCAGACGGGAGAGTTCGGAGCCCACATCTGTTTGACCAGCAAGTGCTTCAGTTCGTGGTTGTAGGCCAGGGCGTCGTCGAGGGTGGCGAAGTAGCCGTGTCGCCAGCCCCAAAGGGTGTAGGTATTGGCGATGCGATCGAAGGCGTGGCGAAACGAATCCTCGTACTGCGGCGTACCCGGATCGTTGCCGAAAAGATACTTCGAAGCGGTGATCTTGACCGCGCTGTCGCCCCAATGCTCTGGCACCTCTACGCCCTCGCGCTCGAAACTCGGCTTGCCGGTTTTCCAGTCCATGATGGCGACGTCGCGACGCACCCACTCCACCGTTTCGTACGGATGGCGTTTGTCCTTGGTGAAACGGCGCTCGATGGTCATGCCTCCGATGAGGTTTTCGCGCGGTTCGAGCTGGAGCGTTTGACCATAGCCCAAGTCGAGAGAGATGTCGTCAGTGGCGGTTTCGGCGCTGTCTTCTAGGAGTGGTTTCATGAATGAATAAAAGGATAGTCTTGTGTGTGCTATGAGGTGAAATCGCGGTTCGCGGGGGCTACGAATTCAGAAAACGAAGGAGCTGATTTTTGTAGGCGCCGGGGTCTGGAAGTTAAAGAAGAAATAAAGACAGAAGGGTAATTATTCTCCTCGGTTTTTCTTGACTTCGAAAGCTGGCCGCAGGACCTGAAAGCCGGCTGGCGCCTGGTCCGAGTCTGCTTGCTCGGCGTCAGGCGAACCGCTATCATGCGCAGGTTCGACGAGCGGATTGGAGCGCTGCACATGTCTTGGAGCGCCTCCGCCGGATCGGGCGGGGAGTTTAGCGCAGCGGGAGCGGTTTGTACATACACAGTAACCCTTGGCGCCTAGGTCGCCTCAGCTCGATCCTTGCGCCAAGCGATGCTCGGGGACGCTATCGGACGGAAATGGGAAGTGACGGCTAAGGAGCGCTGGCCGCGACGGCTTGGTGCAGCTCGGTGAAAGTGTGGAAGACGCAGCCCTGCCGCTTGAGCTCGTCCAGGATGGCGGGAAGGCGGTCGGCCGTTTCCTTCCGCCATTCATGGAAGAGAATCACCGCCCCATCGGTCACGCCGGTGGTGGCCAGGCGCTCGATTTCGTCCGCGGAAACCGAGGTGTCGTAATCCTGGGAGACGACGATGGAGGCCGGCTCGTAAAGCGCGATGCCGGCAGAGCGGCAGGCTTCGCGGATCGACTCGCTGGTTTTGAGAAACGGCGGCCAGTACCAACGCGGGGCCGTGTCGAGAGTCGATGCCATGATCGCTTGGGATCGTTGGATCTGCTCCTGCAGTTCGCTAGGACTGAGGCTGTCCGGATCGCGGTGCCGCAGGGAGTGGTTGGCGATCTCATGTCCGCGCTCGCTGATCAGCCGAGCGACTTGCGGATGCTGGCTCATGGTTTCGCCGACGTGGGCAAAGGTGGCGCGTACGCCGCGGGAGGCGAGGATCTCGAGCAGCTTCGGCGCCTGTTCGGGCGCTGGGCCATCGTCAAATACGAGCGCGATACGGATTGGCGGTGTCATGGGAGGGGCGGCCTGGGCGAGGAAAACAAGGCTGAATGAAGCGATGAGAAAGCGCAGCATGACCGGTATTTAGGGTCTTCCGGCGCGCGGGGCAATGGCTCGATGGGGGAAGCTTGTCTAACTATAGACCCTTCTTGCGAAAAACGGCGATCGACGCTTTGCTGGTTCGGATCTACTACCTCGATACCCCGTGATGAAACGCATAACATTGGCGGACGTTGCTAAGGAGTATGGATGCCACCCGACGACGGTGTCCATGGCCTTGCGCAATCATCCGCGACTTCCGCAGAAGACCATCGAAAAAATTCAGGCTTTGGCGGAGAAGATGGGATATCGCCCCGACCCGGCCCTCGGGGCTTTGGTGGCCTACCGGCGAAACGCCACCGCGTCGCGCAAGGCCTCGCCTCTTGCTTACGTGACGCACTGGAACACCCGCTTCGGCTGGAAGGATGTGGACGCGCACCGCCAGTTCTACGAGGGCGCTTCGGAACGGGCCGAATCGCTTGGCTACAAGCTCGATCACTTTTGGTTGGGCGATCCGAACCTCTCCATCCAGCGCATCGGCGAGATTCTGGTCAATCGGGGCATTCGTGGCGTGGTGATCGCCTCGCACATGCCGACCATCGACAACGAGCTGGATTGGGATTGGACGAAGTTCAGCGCGGTGAAGATCGACTTTTTTCCCAGCTCTTTGGCGGTGCACACCATTTCGAACGATCAGCGCTCGATCATGCGGCTCGCTATGCGCAAGGCCATAGACGCGGGGTATCGAAAAATTGGATGCATCATGCCGCGCTGGTGGGACGACTATGTGAATCAGGCTTGGTCCAGCGGTTTTCTCTCCGGCCAGCTAGCGCTGCGGGAGGAGGAGCGCATCCCCATGCTTTTCTTTGAGAAGGGCCCGGAAAACAATCGAAGGATCGATGCCCGGCACCTCAAGCAATGGATGGACCAATGGCGACCGGAGGTGATCGTCAGCCACTCGCTATTTGTCGAGCAAGCGCTTCGAGAGCTGGACGTCAGGCTGCCTGAGGATGTCGCTTACATCGATGTGTATCCGGAACGCAAGGACGGGGAGATCGCCGGAGTGGTGCACAACTGCCACCGCGTGGGCGAGATGGCGGTGGAGATCCTGGCGGGTCAGTTGCAGCAAAACCAGTTCGGCCTCCCGGCCTATCCGACATCGACCATGGTCGAAGGCACATGGGTCGACGGACGATCTCTGCCGACCAAGGAGCCCGCGCTTTCCGGCGACTAGAATTGCCTCGCGAAGATCAGGCCTCGTCTTCCTTCGCCTCCAGCTTTTTCATGTAGGCTTTGGGATCGGCGGGTCTGAGCGTCGCCTTTTGGAAAAACTGATTGTTCGGAACGTTGAAGACGTCGCCTTCCGTACTGCGGATGGTGGTGAACATGAAGTTGATATCGATGACCTCGCCCATGATGTCATCGCCAACGACCTTCACGAAGTTTCCCACTCGGAAGGGCTGGACCAGCAGGAGAAAGAAGGTGGCCGAGATGTTGCTCAATACGCTCCACACCGCCACGAAGCCGATGGCGATCAAACCGAGCAAGGTGGAGACGAAGGTCCAGAAGTTTCCGATCGGAATGCCGAACGAGGTCAGGATGAGGAGAACCGCCATCAGGAAGAGGGCGTATCGCAATGCGAGCCTGATCGGAAGTATCAGCGTTTTGGATACCTTTGGGCGTCTTTCTAGGAGTTGGAGTCCTCTGGAAATGAGGAGCCAAATAAGCATCGCTCCGACTAGGATGATCACTGTGGTGATGGCTCCTTGCAGCACTGCTTGTCCGTCGATTTTTGAGAGGAATTCTTTCATGTCCATAAGACTGGGCGTGCCGGTTTCGTCGGCAGTTTATCGGATAAGGTTGGTCGTATCGGGGTAGCTAGAGATGGGAAGCAAGGGTGACCTTTTGCTGATCGCCCAGAGAAAGGCGTCCGTCGCTCAGATCGGCGCTGGGACTTTCCTTCAAGTGGAAGGAGCTGCAGTCGGTTAGAACCTCTTTTTGCGCGTAGTTGAAGCGGATACGGTTTTCCGGCAGGCGAGTGGATATCAGGCGCGTGCCGCCTGACTCGCCGGGCTTCGCGTCGATCGCCATGAAGGGGATGGAAAAGTCGCTGAGGTCGAGAATGAAGTCGTTCAGTTCCCCGAGCGTGGAGTTAGCGTTTTGCGCTCGGTAGCCGAGCACCTCTTGGAAGGATCGCAGGTTGGGGTCCTGGTCGCGCTCGTCCTGCGGCTCGAGCAGTGGGGGCACATCCATCGATGCGGCAGGTTGGATGGCGCTGGGAGCTTCCCAGTAGGTGGACCAGCTGTAGTGGCTTGCGATCTCCATCTCCTTTTGCCGGGATACAGGAAGTCGCTCGTCGAGAGTGGGAGCGGTATCCAGTTTTTCGCTACTGATGTTGAGCGGGATGCCTTCTGCTCGAGCCTCGATTTCGCTTCGCAGCAAGGAGCTGGGCGACAGGAGCGATTTGGACGCGTTTAGGAAGATGCCTTGTTTCACCACGAGGTAGCGCAGGCGCCACTGGTTGTCGTCGAAATAGAAGTCTGAGCACTTCCCGTTTTCCTTTCCCTCCACGATGAAGGCTTGGTCGAGGAAGTATTTCATACTGTAGAGCATTGTCGGTCCTTTCGTTTTGGGTGTCGTCGGTTTCGCGTCCTTGGAGCTTGATCGAGCTTGGCTCTCGCCGCCGTTGGGCGATAGCAACGATCGGTCTGCCAGATAGGCGAACAGGACTTCTCGGTTCCGCAATGTTCGCGCCAGTCGGCTTCAGTTGCAGCTTGGCGCTCTTCTCACTGCGCAATGCAGCGCCCAAGGGCTGGCGCCGTGCGCTTTGCATGGCGAGGGAAGCGCCTAGGAGCGAGGGGCTTATCCCTTCTCGCCTGCAAGTCCTATTCGTCCCACTCGATTTCCGCCCCGAGCTTGCGCAGGTTTTCCGCGAAGTTCGGATGGGCCCTCCGAATCGGATCGGCGTTCTTCACAATGCTGCGGCCTTCGATGCTGGCGGCAGTCATGTAGAGAGCGACTGCAGCTCGTATAATGTATGGCGCTTCAACTACAGCCGGTCGCATGGGGCGTTGCCCAAAAATGATGATGCGGTGCGGATCGCTCACCACGGCGTGAGCGCCAAATTTCACCAGCTCGGGCAGCCAGGAGAAGCCACCTTCGTAAACCTTGTTCCAAAAATGCATTACGCCTTCCGATCGGGTTGCCAGGGCCACCATGGGGGGAAGCAGGTCGACCGGGAAGTAAGGCCAAGGCGCTGCTTCGATTTTCGGAAGGAGGTTGGGTGTAAACGGTTGTTGGATACGCAACTCCTGGGAGCTGCGGCAGATGGCGGTGTTGCCGTCGTAGGCGATGGTGACGCCTAGCTTGTCGAAGCTGCGGTTGATCAGATCGAAATGCTGAGGCGTGGAATCGAGCACCTGAACTTCGCCGCCGGTGATGGCTCCGAGGGCGAGGAAGGTCGCCACTTCGTGGTGGTCGGAGGAAATGGCGGCATCGGCGCCCTGGAGAGCTTCCGCGCCCGTGACGGTCAGTACGCTAGTGCCGACGCCCTCGATGCTTGCTCCCATGGAGATGAGGAAACGGCAGAGGTCCTGCACGTGCGGCTCGCTGGCGGCGTTGGTCAGCGTGGAAACGCCGTCGGCCAAAGCGGCGGCCATGACGAAGGTCTCGGTAGTGGTGACCGACATGTAGTCCGCCCAGTGGGAGGCCCCAGTGAAGCGCTCTTCGATCGTGAGTTTCAGTTCGCCGTTGTGCTCGATCGTCGCTCCGAGGCAGGCGAGGATTTCGAGGTGCGGATCGAGCTCGCGGATGCCCAGAGCGCAGCCCTTGGGGTTGGAATCGAGGGCGATCTTTTTGAAGCGATGCAGCAGCGGGGCGAAGAGCAGCACCGCCGAACGCATGCCTTGCGGGAGAGAGGCGGTGTCGAAGTCGGTTTCCAGTTCCGAATGGTCCAGCCGCATGGTTTTGGCTTCGCGATCCCAGTCGATGCGGGAGCCGATTGAGCGGAAAAAGCTGACCAGTTTCTCGATGTCGGTGATGGCTGGCACGTTGCTCAAGGTCACCGCTTCATCCGTGAGCAGAGTAGCGCAGAGAATAGGAAGAACTGCGTTCTTGTTGCCCGAAGGAGTGATGGTTCCTGAAAGCGGTTTGCCGCCGTGTACGATGAGATTGGCCATGGGGATGATTCGAAGCCGAGCTTCGCGAGCCGCCTAGCGGTTTTCAATAAAATTGGGGACGCGGAGGCAAGGTTGCGCTCGCAAGGGAGAGCGGGTGCAGGGAACCTCTCGCAGCTCCACGGTTAAGCAACTGGTTTTTGCAACGTTACAAAAACCAGTTGCGCAAAGAAGTGTTAAGCGTCCCTATTTCGAGCCATTTTGCATTGCTTCAGGTGAACTTATTCGTTTGTTAAGCGGGTCTTGAGCAGCCAGGCGCCTAATCCAGCTGACCCAAGATTCTCAAGAAAACACAATCCTACTAACACTCATCTTTGGATCCTGATCCTCGCGACAGGCACCCGAATTATGAAAAGCATACCAGACTTCCTGAAGTGGAAGGCGGACGGCCGCGCGATCACCATGGTGACGTGTTATGATGCGGCGACCGCTAAGATTTTGAACGCATCGAGTGTGGACTCGATTCTTGTCGGCGATTCCTGCGCCATGGTGGTGCACGGCTACGACAGCACGGTGCATGCGACGGTGGAAATGATCGCTACCCACACCGCCGCCGTGAGACGAGGAGCGCCGGACAAGGTGATCATCGCCGACCTTCCGTTTCTCTCCAATCGCAAGGGCACCGAAATCGCCATGGACGCGGTGGACCAGCTGATGAAGGCTGGGGCCAACGCGGTGAAACTGGAGCGGCGCAAGGGCAACATCCAGCTCATCGAGCACATCGTGGATAGTGGGGTGCCGGTGATGGGGCACCTCGGACTGACGCCGCAGTCGGTGAACGCGTTTGGCGGCTTCAAGATGCAGGCCAAGAGCGACGCCGCGGCCCGAGCCTTGATCGAGGACGCCAAGATGCTGGAGCTAGCGGGTTGCTTCAGCGTGGTGCTGGAATGCATCCCCGGCGACGTGGCGGCCCAGGTGACCGAGGCTTTGACCATCCCGACCATCGGGATCGGCTGCGGACCGGAGGTTTCCGGCCAGGTGCTGGTGGTCAACGACTTGCTTGGCATGGATCGCAGCTTCCAGCCGCGTTTCGCCCGCAAGTACGCCAACTTGGCCGAGACCATTGGTCAGGCGGTCGACAGCTACTGCGCCGACGTGCAGTCCAAAGCTTTTCCAGCGGCCGGCGAATATTCGTCGAAGCTGGTCAAGGCGGCTTCCTAAGCGGAGGGCGTTGCCATGTTGCAAGTTATCAAGACGGCTTCCGCGTTTCGCGATTGGCGAAATGGCGCAGCGGGCGGCAAGACGCTCGGTTTCATTCCCACCATGGGAGGATTGCACGCGGCCCATCTCTCGCTGGCGCAGCGTTCGCTAGCGGAGAACGACCTGACCGCGGTCAGCATTTATCTCAACCGCACCCAGTTCAACAACCCGGAGGATTTCGAGAAGTACCCGGCGGATTTTCAGGAGGACCTGGCGGCTCTGGAGGAGCTCGGCGTGCAGGCGGTTTTCGCTCCGACCTACGAGGAGATGTATCCCGACGACTACCGCTACCGCATCACCGAGAGCGAGATTTCGACCGTGCTGGAGGGCGAGCATCGCCCGGGGCATTTCGACGGGGTGATGACCGTGGTGATGAAACTGCTTTGCATCGCGGACGCCACGCGGGCGTATTTTGGCGAAAAGGATTGGCAGCAGCTGCAGCTGGTGCGCGGCATGGTGGAAGCGTTTTTTCTGCCGGTGGAAATCGTGCCGTGTCCCACCGGACGCACCGAAAGCGGGCTGGCCATGAGCTCGCGCAACCGTCGCCTGAGCCCGCAGGGGCTGGAGCTCGCGGCTCGTTTCAACCAGGCCATGCGCGCCGCCGAGACGCCGCAGGATGCGACCCGCGAGCTGGAGACGCTGGGCTTCGAGGTCGAGTACGTGGCCGATCTGGAGGGCCGTCGCCTCGGGGCGGTGGTGCTCGAGGGCGTGCGGTTGATTGACAACATGGACCTCGCCGAGACGGCCGCAGCGGTGGCATCGAAGGCGTAAGCTATTATCCAAGAAGGGGTTTAAGATGAATCTTTGTATAGATGTAGGAAATTCCCAGATGCATGGGGCGGTCTACGATGGAGACCGGTTTGTGATTCAATTCCGCAAGGAGAGCACTCGCGCTTCTCGAGACGAGATCGGCTTGTTTCTGGTTTCCGTTTTGAAGGAACATGGCGTGGATCCGCACGCCATCGAACGCATCGGAATTAGCTGCGTGGTGCCGGACGAGATGCACTCTCTGCGCAACGCGTGTCGCATCTACTTCAACCTCGAGCCGCTTTTCCTCGAAGCCGGGGTGAAGACCAAGCTCAAGATCAAGACCCGCAATCCGCTGGAAGTCGGCGCCGACCGCATCGCCAACGCAATCGCGGTGACGGAGCTGTTTCCCGGTAAGGATTCGGTGGTGGTGGACTTCGGAACGGCGATCACGCTCGACGCGGTGACGGCCAATCGCGAGTACCTCGGCGGAGCCATCTGCGCCGGTCTTGGTTTGGCCATGAACGCTCTCGGGTCCAAGACCGCTAAGCTGCCGTTCGTGGAAATCACCAAGGCGAAATCCGCCCTTGGCCGCTCCACCACGGAAGCGATCCAAGGCGGCCTCTACTTCGGCTACCTCGGCATGATCAAAGAGCTCATCGCTCGCATCCGGCAGGAAGCCTTCTCGGATCGGCAATGTCAGATCATCGCTACGGGCGGCTTTTCGCGGCTGTTTAGCGAAACGGGGATTTTCGATGTCATGGTGCCGGATCTGGTGCTGAGAGGAGTGAATGCGGTGCTGGATCTGAATCCAGTGAAAGAGCCCGCCGAAGCGGCGGAAGTTTAAGAGCGAAATAGGAATTTTTACAATGAAGCGACACATGCTAAAGTCGAAGCTGCACCGCGCTACGGTGACGGATGCGGACCTGAATTACGAAGGATCGATCAGCATCGATCCCGTCCTCTGCAAGGCGGCTGACTTGGTGGAATTCGAGAAGGTGGACGTCTATGACGTGGACAATGGAAATCGTCTCACCACCTACGTCATCTGGGGCAAGCCCGGGGAAATCTGCCTCAATGGCGCCGCCGCCCGTCTGGTGCATCGCGGCGACAAGGTCATCATCGCCAGCTTTGAGGAAGTGGAGGATGACGAGATCGACAACTACCGTCCCAAGCTCGTCCTCATGAACGAGGACAACTCCATCAAGAAGATCAGCGAGCCGCCGGTGCGCCGGCCGTAAAGTTTTTGCTACAACGTTGTAGCAAAAACTTGGTTTCTTGGCGTAGGAGAGGGCTGGTCCGGTGCTGGTCCGGTGCTGGTCGGACTGATGGGAAAGAGCGTGCCGGGGACGTCACGCACCACCTTTTGGGGGAGCGGGTGGAACGCGACGTCCTCGGCGCGTTCGGGCGGTTCGATCGGGGCCTGCGTAGCGTTTTGGGGAGGCGCTGTGTCAGGTTTTCGGAGCGCCTCGGCAGTGTCTTAGCTCGATGTCCACAGCGCAGATGTGGCTATGCAGCCAGTCCTGAATGAAGCTGTTGAGGCGTTCCAGCCACTCGCGACTGAAGCCGTTTTCCCGATAGCTCGCGGTGGAGTCCTCGTAGAATTCCATGAAGGTCTGGTGGGCGAGGCGGTTCTTTTTCGCCGCGGGGCACCGTCGTTTAGCCATACAGGCTTCTTCGTAGCGGAAATGGCTTTCCGCGTAGGTTTTGAGAAAGTGAAGCAACTGTTCGACTTCCTCGCTGCTAGCTGCTTCCTGGCCGATCAGTTCCTCCAGCTTGTTGGCGAAGCGGAAGAGCTGCTGGTGTTGCTCGTCCACTTTTCTGATTTGGGTTTCGTATGCTTCGCTCCATTCGAGGGCCATGAGTTCGGGAGTTGATTGAGTTGGTATCTTCCTGATTTGTGGGAACTTAAGCGAATCGGTTTTGCGTGGATTGGCAAACCGCTTGGGCGATAAGGTCGAATGCGATCCGCTAATGTCAAGTCGGCAACGAATAAGCCCGACTGTCGCGATAGACCAGTCGGGCTTGTGGTTTGTAAGTCTTTTTACGAGCTCGGCTTAGCCGTAGGCTGCTCCGGTATCGACGTCGATGACGCGGTAGTTTTCCACGTGGAAGTTCGGGTCGGCTCGGAAGGTGAGCTGGGCGTTGTAGTCCTTTTCCAAGCTGATCAGCAGGTCGGCATCCTCCTCGCGCAGGCGATTGATGATGGAGGGGTTGACCAGAATGCGTAGCTTGATGGCCTTGGCCAGGTCGGGGGTGCGGTTGCGAGCTCGGCGCACGATGCCGGAGAGCTTGCGTTGCAGCTCCACTGAAACGGTGGTGGGCGACTTGACGATGCCCTTGCCGCGGCAGTACGGGCAGTCGGTGTAGAGACCGCTCGAAACCGATTCCTGCATGCGCTGGCGGGTCATTTGCATGATGCCGAGCGGGGAGATGGGCAGGATGTGGGTCTTGGCCTTGTCGGTCGCCATGGCGTCGCGCATGCGGCTGAGAATGGCGTTGCGATGGCGGCGCTGCTTCATGTCGATGAAATCGATGATGATCAGACCGCCGATGTTGCGCAGGCGGATCTGTCGGGCGACTTCCTCCGCCGCTTCGCAGTTCACCTGGAAGATGGTATCGTTTTCGTTGCCCTTCTTGTTCTTGTGCGAACCGGTGTTCACATCGATGGCGATGAGGGCTTCGGTTTCCTCGATCACGATGGCTCCGCCGGAGGGCAGAGGCACCTGGCGCTGGAAGGTTTGCTCGATCTGCTTCTCGATGTTGTAGCGCTCGAAGATGGGGATCGAGTCCTGGTAGAGCTGGATCTTGGCGGTGCTGCGCTTGGAGATCTGGGAAACCATTTCCGTGGTGGCGGCATGGTCGTTCGGATTGTCGATCAGCACTCGGTCGATGTCTTCGGTCAGGAAGTCGCGCACGGTGCGCTCCGCTAGGTCCGGCTCCTTGTAGAGGCAGCAGGGGGCCTTGGCGGTATCCATTTTCTTCTGAATCTTCTCCCAAGTCTGCAGCAGGATGTGCAGGTCGCGCACGAAGTAGCGGGCCTTTTTGCCTTCGCCAGCGGTGCGCACGATGATGCCCATGCCTTCCGGGATGGTGAGGTCGCGGATGATCTTCTTGAGGCGTTGGCGCTCCTTGACGTCCTCGATCTTGCGGGAGATGCCGCACTGGTCGCTGTAGGGCATCAGCACGATGAAGCGACCTGGCAGGGAGAGGTTGGTGGTGGAGCGGGGACCCTTGGTACCGATGGGACCTTTGGTGATCTGGATGGTGATCTCGGTGCCGATCGGGTAGTGATTGGGGATGTCCTTGAGCGGGATCTTGGCCTGCTTCTTCTTCTTTTTGGAAGAGTTGACGCGCACCACTTCGATGGAGGAATCGGCGTCCTGCGGCTGGATGTCCCAGTAGTGCAGGAAGGCGTTTTTGGGCATGCCGATGTCCACGAAGGCCGCTTTGAGGCCTGGGTCGAGGTTCTTGATGCGGCCCTTGAAGATGCCGCCCACGATGCGCTGGGCGGAGTGGCGGCGCTCGATGTCGAACTTGTCTAGGATGCCGTCCACCAGCTGGCCGACTCGGGTCTCGAGCGGCTCGGAGTTGATGATCAGCTCACGATAGGGGCGTTTCTCTTTTTTGAAGGTCTCGATGATCTTGGTCATCAGAGGTCGTTTCTTGGCCCGTTGCTGGGCTTCGTTGCGCAGCTTGTCCTGGTCGACCGGCTCTACTTTCGTCTGCTTAGGAGGCTGGCGAAGTTCCTCATCGAGTTTGCTTTGTGAAGGGTTTTGTTGGTCTGTTTTGTTTTCTTGTTCGCTCATTTGGCGTTTCCTGTGTTGCGACAGGAGGCAGCCATGGAGAGAGCTTGGTGTTTGTTTCCTTGGGGGCGTCTAAAGGGTGTTCGCGTCGCTGTTTCACCAGCGATCTAAAAGTCCTTTCGATAGCGATAGACGCTTTGGACGAGTCCCATGAGAATGCAGCAGCTCACTACAAAGGTGCCTCCGTGACTTAAGAACGGGAGCGGCAGTCCTGTGATCGGCATGAGCCCTATCGTCATTGCGATGTTCACAAAAATGTGGACGGAAAACAGCGCCACCACGCCGAGCGTGAGCAGCGTGCCAAAGCGGTCTTTGGCCATGCCCGCGATGCGCAGGCTGTTTCCTAACAATAAACCGAAGAGGGAGATCACGACAGCGCTTCCCATAAAGCCGGCTTCTTCCGCGAGAACGGAGAATATGAAGTCGTTGTGGGCTACCGACCGGGGCAGGTAGCCGAGTTGAGCCTGGGAGCCCTGTGTCCAGCCTTTGCCGAACGGGCCGCCCGAGGCGACTGAAATGACGGATTGTTCCCGGTTCCAGCCGGACCCGCGCGGGTCGGCTTTGCCGGGATCGAGGAAGGTTAAAATACGATTTCGTTGATAGTCTTTGAGAGGGAACCAGGTGGTGCCCTGGTATTCGCCTTGGCCCTCGGCGGGCGTCAGGCCTTTTTCATCTAAAAAGTTAACGTAGTTGCGGTTATCGATTAAAATGGCCCCCACCATCACGGCGAAAAGGAAGATCGCGGTGGTGAAGAATTTCTTGGAAAGGTTTGAGGCGTATAGCTGGGCGAACACGAAGAAGGGGATTACCATGGCTGATCCGAGATCAGGCTGCAGCAAGATCAAGGCGAATGGCACGGAAATCGCAAGCGCCATTTTGGCAAGCACTTGGAGCGAGTCTTTGATGTCGCCCACCTCGGATCGAGTCAGGATGCTGGCGCTGATCACGATGCCGGCCAGCTTGGCCACTTCCACTGGTTGGAAGGTGTAGAATCCAAGGTCGAGCCAGCGTTCCGCTCCGTAACGGGAAACGCCCAACGGGCTCCATTTCACCGCGGCCAGCATGACCACCGCGAGCAGCCACAGCCAGTGGCTGTACTTCATGAAAATGGCGTAGTTCGTCAGCGAAACCGCGGCGTAGATGCCTGCCCCGATGAAGATCCATACGATCTGGCTCTTCCACTGACCTCCGTCCACGTAAGCTTGGGCGCTGTAGATGAACATCACCCCGATGCAGGCCAGCAGGAACATGCAAAGCGGGTTGATGAAATCGACGCGTGGATAATTGTGTTTTTTAGACGAGGGCAGCAAGGTGGGACGGTCGAGCGAGAGTTATCGGGAGCGCAGTGTCGGTTTTGTGGCGCGGGCCCGGGGAAGAAAAGGTAATTCAGGCGGGCTCGGCGTTTTTGGAGGCAGGTCGTTGCAGACTTGTCAGCCTAGCTGAGGTCTGGCTAGATTGGTGAGCTCGAATCGACGAAATGGGTGATAGCGCAGAAGCTTTGGAAAAAGTGCGGGTGGACCGCTGGTTGTGGGCGGTGCGTCTCTTCAAGACGCGTGGACAGGCGGCGGAGGCGTGCCGCGGCGGGAAGGTGCACGCCAATGGCGAAAAGCTGAAGCCGTCTCGTTTCGTGCGAGTGGGCGAGCGGCTGGAGGTTTCAAAGGAGGGGATCCTGCGAGAGGTCAAGGTCGTCGGCCTGCTGGAGAAACGCGTGGGAGCCAAGCTGGTCGAAAACTACATGCAGGACCTCACCCCGCCGGAACGCTTCGAGCTCCTGCGCATGACCGCGGCTCAGCACGTGCTGCGACGCGACGCCGGGCTGGGTCGCCCCACCAAGCGCGATCGACGAGAGATCGAAAAGTTGTTTGGAGAGTAGAAGGCGAGGGCGTGCGGGGTCCCAAGGTGGCGCGAGACCTCTGGGCTCGCGTTTTCCAGCGCGAGCGCAGGGATGCGACCTACGAGCGTGCCCGGAGGTCCCGCTCCACCTTTTGGCCTTGCCCTC
>NZ_JARXHY010000023.1 GCF_031127815.1 Pelagicoccus sp. SDUM812003
CCCGAAGCTCACGCCCACCTCGTCGAGCCCCCAGTCGCGCTCCACGCGCTCGAAGCGCAGATCGCCTAGGTTGCGGAACGCGAGGTTGCTCTCTTGCATGACCGGGCTCGAATTCATGATACGCATACGGGCGCTGGGATGCTCCGCTCTGAAGATCCGCTGGCGCAGATCGTCATTCTGAAACTCTCGCACCATGCCGTTGGTGACGTGCAGATCGATCAGCCCGTCGCAGTCGAGATCCTCGAAGCGCACCGACCAAGTCCAATCGGTACGGGCCAGCCCGGCCAGCCATGCAGCTTCCATGGTCACGCCCAAGCCCGTGTTGAGATGAAGCACGTTGAACATGAACTGGGGGGCGCCCTCTTCGCCTTCGTTGACATCACGCATGGTGTATCGAGTGACTCCCATGCCTCTCATATCCATTTCATGGTCTGTCGGAGCCATTTCTGCCACCAGCACGTCTATGTGACCGTCGTTATTCACATCGCCAAGATCGGCTCCCATGGATGAATGCGTTTGACGACGCACGACCTGATCGACCACTTCGACAAACCGGATTTCGCCGTTGGCGCACTCGTTGCGATAGAGCTGGTCAGGCGCTGCGAAATCGTTGGCCACCAGCAAATCTGGCCAGCCATCCTCGTCGTAGTCCCACCAAGTCGCGGAGTGGCCTAGGGTTTTGCCGCTAACGCCCGCTTGCTCGGTCACATCCTCAAAGTATCCGTCTCCAGTATTCAGATACAATCTATCGCGACTGCCTTCCGGACTCTTCCTGGCATCGAGCATATTGGTCTGCACATAAACGTCCAGCCATCCGTCGCGGTTGAAATCGCAAAAGTGCCCCATCCCGCTGGCGCTCGTCAGGTCAAGTCCTCGCCCGCCCTCGGCTTCCAGGAAAGTCCCATCTCCTTGATTGATGAAAAGCTGATTTGGAGCATCGAACCGGCAGACGTACAAGTCGAGCCAGCCATCATTGTCGACGTCTGCAAAGGCGGCGCCCTGTTTCCAAACGCTTTCTCCCTCCGCTTTATCATCGGAACCAAACCAGCCGGAAACCGAATCGAGCCATCCGCCTGACTTCTCCCCAAGCCCAGCCTGCTCCGTTACCTGCTCAAATCTCCAGTCACCAAGATTTCGATACAGTTGCGATTGGCCTGTTTTGTTGACGAGAAACAAGTCCACGTTTCCGTCCTTGTCGTAGTCGGCTACCGCGACGCCTGTTCCGATGGCGCCAAGGGCGAACTCGTTATAGAGCTCGTTCCACATTCGCGAATCCGCGTATTCGTTCACCATGGAAATCCCCAGGGCTTTCGGATCGAGCTTGGTGAAGAGCGTTTTCCCTTCGCTCTGGGAACGCGGATCCAAAGCGTAGGCCTCCAGACCAGGCATCGACTCGACCGACTCTGTGGCGCTGCAAAGCCCTGCTCCGGCAAACAAGGCTGTCATTGAAAACATACTACGCATCATCATACGAAGAAATAGAGAAGGCATCGGCAGAAACGATTCGTCATGAGAATAAAAGGACAATGGAGAGCCGGTCCAGTTCATCCGGCTTTCGAACTAGGCGATCCTTGAAATTGGGGCTTTGATTGCAAACTGGTTCGGACCGAATCCCTGAGCAGATCAAAAAAAAAGACGCCCTTGGCCTAAACCAAGGGCGTCGAAGAATCAAATCGGTCAGCCAGTCTAGAAACTAAACGTATTTCTGACCGACCATGTCCGTGCCGGGGCTATGCGGTAGCCAGCTGGTGTACCATCTGGTTGCACCGTGATCGGAATCAATCCCTCATCTGAGAACGCGTTTCTCACGTTGAGCTGGATTCTCCAATCTAGCCTATCGGTGAGCGCCTTTTCATAACCGACCCAAAGGTCCACATTCGTCTCCGATGGTCCTGTATATGGGTTGTCGATTTCGAATCCGGCACTACCATCATCCTGATAGAATGGAGGATAGCCGATAACGATTTCGTCCTGCCAGCGTAGACCACCACCAACACTCAGGCCCTTGAAGGCGCCATCCGTGAAGTTGTAGTTGGTGATCGCATTGGCACGCCACTTACGAAGCTCAGGAACGTTAGTGCCTTCCTGCAACGCGCGCTGGGTCCACTCGGAACCAACGTTACCGTTCCACTGGAAGAGCGCGGTTTCATTACCAGCGCCACCCCACCAGATACGGAGGTCGCCTGCAGCGGTTGTATTCAGAGTTTCGCTGTAAGCATTCATGAACTCAGCGAGGTTTGCACCACCGATATTCTTACGAGACGCTTCCGTCTTGGCCGCATTGAACGCAATGCTCCAGTTTTCAGTCGGGTTAGCGAGAAGCTCAAACTCATAACCTTCAGAGGTGCTGTCTTCTGTCAGAGCAAATCCGTTTGGAGCACTCGCAGACATTGTTTCACCTCTCAAAGGAGCTTCCAAGTCGATCCCCCAAGCGGCATAGAAACGAGGGTCGACTTCGCCCTGCCACTGACGCCATGCAGCGATTGCCGCCGCCTCACGGGCTTGAGCGTCTTCGAGTTCCTCGCCAACGTCCACACCGTAGTTGTACATGGAGTTGCCAGGATCAGGATCCTCTACAGCATTATCGATCGTGTCACCAGTCCAGTCATACTCGAAGCGGTTGACCCAATTTCCGGACCAAACCTGAGAGTTACCGATGAACCACGCGCCGTCGAGACCACCGCTGTTCGCGTTGGTCGCTTCAGTTTCATACTTGTTCACGCGGAGCGAGTAGCGGCCGTCCTTGGTCGCCAAGATGAGACCGATATCTTCGGTTTCACCTTGCGGCAGAGGAATGCCCTCTCCGTACACATCCGTACGAAGCGCTTCCGGCTGGAAGTTGGTGGAGTGGCTGTAGCTCAGGGAGATGTCGATCGGAAGGCTGTCATTCAGGAACTCGTTCAAGTGAGCGACTGCGCTCCAGCTAGTCGATGTTTCTTCGACAACACTGTAGCTAGCATCCGGCGCTTGAAGGTTGTAGACGCTGGGATCGAGGTTCAGATGCTTGTACTGGAGCAAGTAACGAGCTGCACTGTCGGTGTTTTGGGAATGCTCCCAACCTTCAGCAGTGTCCTCACGACGACCGTACGTACCGACGAGAGCTCCTCCGAAGAGGTGTCCCTGCCAAACGAGGGCCTTGGTCTCGACCTTGCTTCTCTTAAGCTCAGCGCTTGTGGTGAGAAGATCACGATTGGCTTGAGAGTCTTCAGCGTGGGTTACGTTGAAGGGTACTGGTCTCCAACCAACGTAGTTCGCTGGATTCCTGCTCTGGGTCGAGTAGTAAGGACCACGATCGTCCGGATCATCGGGATCCCCTTCTTGGAAGAGAGGATGATCGGGGCCTACGTGGTAGTTATTTATCCATTCGGCCGCGGGATCGACGTATCCTGCCGCATTCGGATCGAGCGGATGCGCCCAAGTCGAATCAAAGGCCATGATGGTGCCTGAGTTCGGACGGTAGCGCGTCTTGGTCGCTGGCAAGTTAGCGCCCGAGAGACTGCTGCGATTGCTCAGGTTCGGGCCCATGTAGATCACCGTATTGACGGCAAACAAGTTGCTGTCGAAGTCAGCTTCGGAGGGCTGTGGAGCGATGAATTCACGATACGCCTCATCTACGATGGCATAACGCAAGAAGTTGCGTTGGTCCGTATCGCGTTCATCACGGCCAAGCAGACCAGTGAAGGTATGCTTGCCGAGCAGCTTGTTGAGGAATGAGTCGCTATCGTTTTCCTGGAAGTCGTAGGTCGCGAACGCCGTCATACGGGTAGCGCTACGATCAGACAGGAACGTATTGTTGCCGAACTGGCCACGGTCGCTGATGAACGCACGGCCCACGTTTGGATTTGGAGTACCGTCCTGGAATGGCTCACCATTGAGTCCTTCGGGAGTACCATCCGCGTGAACAGCCATCATATCGATGTAGATGGCCTGTTTAGAGCCAGACAGGAGGCTGTACTGCCCATTGTCGTAGCTCTGCGTGTGGTGCGACAATTCCCAACCAACCTTGTTGTTCAGGTAAGTCTGAGCCAAGCTGGCCTGGAACATGTCGAAGTTCTGGAACTCGTTCTTGTTCGGACCATCTAGGAGGTTGTTGTAGAAGTCGAATGCAGTCGGATCAGTGATCTGGTTGTTCTTGTAAACACCGAGATCAGCGTACGGCTGACCGGAGTTGAACGCCCAAGCCGACTGAGTCGCGATTCCCACCGGACGGTGGAACGACACGATCCCTTGGTTGGGAGTAACCACGCCCTCTTCGTTGATACCACGGCGCTGCCGCCATTCCTGCAACCAATAGGTGGGATTTTCCGGATCGCCAGTGAAGTAACCGAGCGGGCCACCAAAACTATCAGCGAAGTTGCCGACGTATGGATTGTACGCTGGGTTCGGCTGACCTGCATTCGGTCCACCATTGATGGTGGGACGCTGCTGGCCATGGTTCGGACGACCTGTGTTGTCATCCTGCACCTGGAACGGGTTGTAGGTAGCGCGATTGATGTGATTGAAAGTGCGAGTCCCGTCTCCGTTTTGGTAGGTGCCAGAGTAGAACCAAGGGCTGATCAAGTCGACTGGTGGCAGGGAGCGAGGGTTGTTGCTCTCTACTTCTCCAGTTTCGAACTTGGCCTTGAAGTTCGTCGTCATGTTTTCCCCATTCAGGAAGCTTGGGTCGTAACGCAGAGCGGCGAACAGTCGCTCGTCGAGATTGTACGCGGGATCCTGCTTGAACTTTTCGTCGTCGCGAAGGGCCGTGATACGAATCGCAAGTTCATCCTCCAGGATGACCTTGTTGAAGTCGAACACGGTGCGAAGACTGCCGTGTTCGTCGAAACGAAGTTCCACTTCCCCTTCGTTCTCCCACGAGGCGTTCTTAAGCCCGACGTTGATCAGACCGGCAGGACTTCCCAAACCGAAGAGAATCGAGTTAGGACCTCTCTGCAGCTCGACGCGGTCCACGTTGTATCCATCCCAAGGAATGTCGGAGATGAAGTAGTCGCGAGAGTTGTCGGCGTTGGTCAGTCCGCGGACACGCGTGTTCGCGTTCGGGTTGATGAACTTGCTCGACTCGTCGAGAAGAGCCGAGTCGCCGGCCCCTGCATAGTTACCCTCGATACTGCCTACTTCCGTACCGACGGTGTACTGCAGAAGGGTCGTGTTGTCCGTGGCGCCGGTGTCCTCGAGAAACTGCTCCGTTACCACCGAGATGGCGCTACCAACGTCGCGCAATTCGGTGTTGAGGCGGTTACCAGCGAGGGTGGAGACGGCTCGATAGCCCCCTCCTTCTTCTGCCGTCACCTCAAATGGCGACAGCTCGAATATTTCCTCTTCCTCATCTTCTTGAGCATGGACAAGAGGGGCTACTAGGAGCATGGCGCCGCAGAGCATCGTCCGGGTGCCGTACCTAGGTAGGTATCTATTTGTCTGTTTGATATGTTTGTTCATGGTTGTCTTTGCGGTAGCATGGAGCCTTCGCCACATGAACGGGCCGAAATAAAAAGCGGCCGATCCATGGCGAAAGCGCCAAAGAGTCATCAGGGTGCGGGGTAGATCGTACTCAGGTAAAGGGGCATGTAAGTTGCGGCAGTCTGAAGATTTTCCGAGGTAGCGTCAGCGAGGAAAATCAGAGACCTAGATCTTCGAACGAAGGCCATTGAAAGGGCCGCTATTTAGGGGTGTCAAACTTTATGGCCGGGCGGGACTCCTCAATCATTTAGACGTTCAAAGAAATCCTAAACATTTCGTATTACGTTGTCATACAGCGACTTGGAAATCTGTTTTGTAAAAACGATTTAACGTTAGAAAACCCTCGTTTTCTCTAGATTTCAAACTTCTATGAAAGCGTCCTTACTCACACATTAGAATAGTGGATACCCCGAGATTTTCAACCGGAGACAAACGAAACTCATGATGAAAAAAGCGCTAAATTTGGTGGTCGGAGCGCCAGCTTCAGGTAAAACCACCTTCGCTCGAAGGCTCGCGACTCGGCGCAAGGCGGCGCTATTCGACATCGACGAATGCACCGAAACCTTGGTCCGAGCGGCGCTGACGGCCATGGGAGAATCGCCCGACGATCGCGACAGCCCAGTCTTCAAGACAACCTTCCGCGACCCGATCTACCAGAGTCTCATGGACATGGCTCGAGGCAACCTCGGCCATGTCGATGTGGTCGTCTGCGGACCTTTCACCAAGGAGATGCGAAATCCAAACTGGCTGCAGGATGTGCAAGCGCAAATCGGGCTGCCCTGCTCGGTCCGGGCCTACTTCGTATACTGCGACTCCGAGGTCAGGCGCAGCCGAATGCTCGCTCGCGGAAACCCGCGCGACGCATCCAAGCTGGCGGACTGGAGCGCCCATGAAGCGTACTACTTGGGAAGCCCGTCCCCTCTCTACCCCCATGTCGCGGTCGATACCGCTAGCGAGGAATCGATCGAGCGCTCCCTGAGGGTAGACTAAGCGCCCACTGCCATCGTTCGCTAGCTACCGGATTGCTCCTGCTGCAAGCGCTCGATATATTCGCTCACGTTGCAGGTGAGCAAGCGGGTGCCGTCCTTGCGGACCTCGAGCACCTTGTTCACCAAGGGGTCGAGAAAGTCGCGGTCGTGGCTCACCAGAATCACCGTGCCATCGAACTCGCGAATCGCGTCCTGAAGCGTTTCCTTGCTCAAGATGTCCAAGTGATTGGTCGGCTCGTCCAAGATGATGGTATTGGCCCGCCTCATGAGGATCTTAGCCAGCGCCAGTCGATTGCGCTCTCCACCGGAGAGCACCGTGGTCGATTTGAAGACGTCGTCCTTGCGAAACAGCAAGGCGCCCAGGACGCCGCGTGGATTGGTATCCTCGTGCCCGGCTTCGGCAGCCGCTTCCTCGACCTCCTCGAGCACGGTCTTTTTGGGGTCCAGCTCCTCGGCTTGCTGCTGGGCGAAGTAAGCGAGCACCGTATTGATTCCTACAATACGCTCCCCTTCTTGAAACGGCTCCACTCCGGCGAGCACGCGAGCCAAAGTCGACTTGCCCGCGCCGTTGACGCCCACGATCGCGATGCGGTCCCCCTTGTCGATGTGGAAGTTGAAATTGTCGAACACCGTGAGGTCGCCATAGCGCTTCGACATCCCAACCAGCTCGATCACCTTTTGACTGCTCGGCGGCGGTTCCGGAAAACGGAAGAAGATCTTCTTCTCGAACTTCGGCAGTTCGATCGGTTCGATTTTCTCCAAGGCTTTGATTCGACTTTGCACCATGGAAGCCTTCTTCACGTTGGAACGGAAGCGATTGATGAAATCCTTCTGACGTTGGATCTCCTTCTCCTGATTGGCCTTCTGCTTGCGGAGGGCATCCAATCGGGCCTGCGACTCCTTCACGTAAAAGCTGTATCCACCTTTGTAGGACTCGATGCTGCCCATGCTCAAGTGAAGGGTGCGATCTGTCACCGTATCCAAAAAAGCCCTATCGTGCGAGATCACCATGATGGCCCCCTCGTATCGGGTGAGGTAGTCCTCGAACCAGTTTTGGGCGATGATGTCGAGATGGTTGGTCGGCTCGTCCAGCAGCAGCAGCGATGGCTGGCGCAGCAGCAGCTTGGCTAGGGCGATACGCATCTGCCACCCGCCGGAAAACTCTCCCGTATCGCGATCGAAGTCGCTCTTCTCGAAACCGAGGCCCATCAGCACGCGCTCGATCTTGGACTTCATCTTCTCCGGCTCGTATTCCTCCAGCTTGTGCTCCCAGCCCCCGATCGTGTCGATCATGTCATAGTACTCCTCGCTGCTGGTATCCATTTCGGCCAGTTTCTCGTCCGCCTCGTCGATCTTGGCTTGGAGCTCCAGGGCGTCGTCGAAGGCGGTCTCCACCTCGGCGTACAGACTGCGTCCGCGAACTTCGATGCCATCCTGCGGCAGGTAGCCTAGGGTGACCCAATCGGGCCTTTCCAATTCTCCCCCATCGATCTCCACTTCGCCAAGCATAAGCTTGAGCAGGGTGGATTTGCCCGCCCCGTTGGAGCCAACGAGTCCAATGCGGTCACGCGAGTTGATGGTCAGCGTGACATCACCGAAAATGACTTTTTCACCGTAGCGTAGATGGAGATTCTTTAGACCGATCATAACTGAAAAGCGGCGACCTTAAGAAGGCCGTATGAAAAAACAACGGCTCATTCGAAAAAATGAGCCGTCAAAGTAAAAATGGGTGAAGCGCCTGGGAAGCTAGTGAGCGTGCCCGAGCTCGTAGCGAGAGGACATGAACTCGGTGAGCGAGATCCAGGACTTCCACATGGCGTGCAGCTCGTGCTTGAGCTGCCTCACCTCGATCTCGAGCAGTTTGCGACGCTCCTCGGTGGCGTTTCGCATCTCCTTCAGCTTGGCCATCAGGGCCGCCGCCTTCGACTCGAAGCTTTCAGAGAGGTGCTCCAATCGATGCTGCAGCTCCTTCGAGGTCTCGTCCAACTCCTGCCGGATGCGATCCATGAGCAAACTCTTGTCCTTCTTGACCAGGATTTGGCGCAGTTTCACGTCGTTTACCCAACGCAGATCCGAAACCAGTCCCAGCTTCGAAGAGAGCCAGATCAGCCACTTGGTGGGATCGAAATGGTACCAGCGAACGCCGTTGCGGTAGTCGTTCGCCATGGTGTGGTGATAGTTGTGGTAGCCTTCTCCGAAGGTGAAGATGGCGAGAATCGCGTTGTCCACCGCGGATAGCTCCTTGGCGTAGGTGCGAGCGCCCCAAACGTGGCAGAGGCTGTTGATGAACCAAGTGCAGTGGTGAATGGCGAACAACCGGGCCACGCTGGCGAACAGAGCCGCCACTGGATGCATGAAAAGACAGCCGAGGCCGAAAACCGCCAGATTGACGAAAGCCGTCATCAGGATGTAGTGGCGATGCTGGAACATCACGCGAGGATTCTTCATCAGGTCCTTGACCAGTCGCTCGTCTATCGGCTCGTCATAGGTGAACATCCACCACATGTGGGCATACCAGAAGCCCTTCTTGATGCTGTACGGGTCCTTGTCGGTATCCACGTGGCTGTGATGGATGCGGTGGTCGTGCGACCATTGCAAAGCCGAGGCTTCCACGGCCAAGCTCGAAGAAAGCAGGCAGCCCCACTCGTAAACCGGTTTCGCCTTGTAGGTGTTGTGTGAAAACAACCGATGGTACCCCGCCGTGATGGAAAAGACCGAAATCGCCCAGGTGACGGCGAAAAAGATGACGGACGCCCAGCTGAAATGCGGCAGGTACGCCGGCACGAGAGCGATCAGCAGGACGTGGTAGCCTGCTACAAATGCGAAAATTCCCCAGTTCTTGATACTCATTGGATAGTGACGAAAAGCGATAAGAGGGCATGCATTCACGCCCATGGCCAGCTTATCTTGTCCATAAGATAATTATTTAACAACTTTCCCTGAGCCTCGTTCCACGACTTATCGGCTTTCGTCCGGGCAAAACGATTGCCATGCCCTGCGATCCGCGCCACCCACAACGCGAATCGTACAAGCCATGCTCCCAGACGCGAAAGAAATCAAAGGCCTCCTCTTCGACATGGACGGCACTCTCATCGATCACCTAGCGACCTTGACGCGCTGCTTCCAGCTCGCCTGTTCCGAGCTCGGCTACCCGGAGCCCTCGCTCGATCGCGTGAAGCGAACCATCGGCGGCTCCATGCCGATCACCATTCAGAAGTTTCTCCCCCCCGAGAAGGTCGAAGATGGCAAACGCATCTGGACGGACGCCTTCGAGCGCTTCCACCTGGAAGGTGTCGTGGTGCTGCCAGGAGCGGAACGGTTGCTGAACCTTTGCCGCCAAACCGGTCGCAAGACCGGCGTATTCACCAACAAGACCGGTCGCCACACCCGGGCCATTCTGGAAAACGAAAACCTGCTTGGCCTGGTGGACTTCGCTCTGGGAGCCGAAGACACGCCCTACCGCAAGCCCCAGCCGGAGTACTCCCAAGCCGTCATCGAAACGATCGCCCTTCCGGCCCCCCAAGTCGCCATGGTGGGCGACTCCCCCTTCGATATCCAGGCCGCTCAAGCCGTCGGCATGCGCTCGCTTTGCGTCACTACCGGCTCCCACACCCGCCAGGAGCTCCAAGAGGCCGGCGCCGATCAGGTTTTCGAAACCATGGAACAGATAGCCGACTGGCTGGAGAGCTAGATTCATTTTCATTCTCACCCCCTTCCCCGCGGCAGGCCACACCCAGGGCCACGCATTTCACGTAAGACCACAACGCTGCAGTCTAGCGCCGGGCTCCTAGGCGTCTCCTGGGGCGCGAGGCGCAGCTAAGGCTCGCGTTGCAAGATCCCGCTTGCCGCGGGGGCGCCCATGTCTTCTTTTGGAGCCACCTTGCCAAGCTCCCCGCAAAACTCCGATTCCCTTTCCGGCGTCCTGGAACGCATCATCTTCTTCAACGAGGAAAACAACTTCACCATCGCCGAGCTTCGTCCGGAAACCGGCAAGGACAAGGTGACCATCCTTGGACCGCTGGGCGGCGTGCAATGCGGCGAAACCCTGAGCATCCAAGGAGCCTGGTCGAAACACCCGACCCACGGCCCGCAGTTCAAGATCCAATCCTTCGAATCTCGGCTGCCCGCCTCCATCTACGGGATACGCAAATACCTGGGCAGCGGACTGGTGAAAGGCGTTTCCAAGGGTCTCGCCGAGCGCATCGTCAAGCGCTTCGGCAGCGATACCCTGCGCGTCATCTCCGAGGAATCTGCCCGACTGCAGGAAGTGAGCGGCATCGGCAAGCAGAGAGCCCGCTCCATCAAGGAAGCCTGGGACGAGCAGGTCATCCAGCGCGAGCTCTTCATTTTCGGCCAGACCTATGGGCTCACACCCTCCCTGTGCCTTCGCGTCTTCAAGCAGTTCGGGACCGAAGCCGTATCCGTCCTGCAAAACGAGCCCTACCGGGCGGCCCGCGAAGTGCACGGAGTGGGTTTCAAGACCGCTGACAAGATCGCCATCAACACCGGCGTCCCAAACGACAGCCCACAGCGCATCGACGCTGGCATCGAGTTCGTGCTGCAGGAGCTGCAGGACGAAGGCCATACCGCCTTCCCTATCGAGGAACTGGCCAACCAGACCTCCGAAACGCTGGATACGGACGTCACTCTGGTGCAGGACGGCATCGAACGGCTGCTCGAGTCGAAATCCATCTGGAAAACCGATTCCCACAACGGCATCGCCTACGCCCAGCTTCCGCACAATTTCTTCGCAGAGGAAAAGATCGCCAACGCCGTCCGGCGCCTGAAGGAGACGCCCAGCGGCTTGCCGCCCATCAAGCGCGAGATCGCCGTGGACTGGGCCCAGGAAAAGGCGGGTTTCGAGTTCGGCGAATCGCAAAAGGAAGCCGTCAAGGGCAGCCTCGCCCACAAGGTCTTCATTCTCACCGGCGGTCCCGGCACCGGCAAGACCACCATCCTCAGAGCGGTCGTTTCCATCCTCAAAGCCAAGAAGGCCAAGATCCTGCTCGCCGCCCCCACCGGCCGAGCCGCCCAGCGACTGTCGGAATCCACCCGAGCCTACGCCCAGACCATTCATCGCCTGCTCAAGTTCGATCCGGCGCAGGGCGGATTCGTGATGAACGAAAACAAGCCGCTCTCCGCTGACGTGGTCATCGTAGACGAAGCCTCCATGCTCGACGCGCGCCTCGCCGCGGCGCTGTTCCAAGCCATCCCATCGAAGGCTCACCTGATCCTCGTCGGCGACGTTGATCAGCTACCGTCCGTGGGAGCGGGAAACGTTTTGAAGGACCTCATCGCGTCGAGAACGATTCGCTACGTGACGCTCGATGTGGTGTTTCGTCAAAAGAAGTTCAGCAGCATCGTTCACTACGCCCACGCCATCAACCGCGGCGAAGTCTCCTTGCCGACACCACTGGAAGACCCGCGCCAGCTCGACCCGAAAAAGGACTTTCAGTTTCTCGCCGCCAGCGACCAGCAGGACGCGGCCAACAAGGTCGCCGCCGTCTTCAAAGACTTCATCGCGGGCGAGCTGGCCCTCGATCCGATCTCCGACGCCCAAACCCTCGCCCCCATGCACAAGGGCCTAGCAGGTGTGGGCAACCTCAACCAGACCTTGCAGGAAACGCTCAACACCCGCAGCGAGGCCATGCCGTTCGGAAGCCTCAAGTTCAAGGTCGGCGACAAGGTCATCCAAACCCGCAACAACTACGACAAGAACGTCTTCAACGGCGACATCGGCATCGTCAAAGCCCTCGACGGCGTCAACGGACTCATCGACGTGGACTTCGACGGCACCGAAGCCACCTACGACAAATCGGAGATGATCGACCTGCAGCTCGCCTACGCGGTGAGCATTCACAAGTCTCAAGGCAGCGAATACCCGGTTGTGGTCATCCCCCTCCTGAAAGCCCACTTCATGATGCTGCAGAGAAATCTGATCTACACCGCGGTGACCCGCGGAAAAAAGAAGATCGTCATCGTAGGCGAGTCCGCGGCCTACGCCATGGCCGTTCGCAACAGCGACGCCAAGTCTCGCTGCACCTTGCTGCAGGAGTTTCTGCGCTAGACGGCGCGCTCGCCCGCCCTTCGCCCCCTACACCTTGCGGAAGGCTAGGGTCACATTCGCTCCGCCAAATCCGCTGCTGTTGCTCAAAGCGACTGCGGGCGCGACCGCTTCGGTTTCGCGAATCACATTCAAGTCGCCAAAGACCGGGTCGAGCTCCTTCAGGTGGGCCGAGCCAGGCGTGATGCCTTCTTTCATGGAGAGCGCGACGAAGGACGCCTCCAAAGCGCTCGCCAGCGAAAGCCCATGCCCAGTCAAGGCCTTGGTGCTGGACACCTTCGGTCGGTAGCCACGCTTTCCGAAAACCTCCGTCAAGGCCTTGCCCTCGCTCAAGTCGCCGATCACGGTCGAGGTCGCATGGGCATTGACGTAATCGACCTCGCCCGCTTCCAGACCGGAGCTCTCAAGCGCTCGCCTCATGGCCTCGATAAGGCCTAGCCCTTCGGGGTGCGACATCGCCACGTTGTGGCCATCGCTGGCCTGTCCCCAGCCGAGAAGCTCCGCGAACGGGGCCACCCCTCGCCGCGTCGCCTCCTGCTCGCTCTCCAAAACGAGCACCGCTCCCCCGCCCGTGCTGACAAATCCATTCCGCTCCTTGTCGAACGGACACGACGCCCGCCCAGGATCGTCCTTCAACGACAAGGCCCGCATACCGGCAAAAGGAAGCACGCTTTCGTCGTTCAGGTCCTCGCCAGCCACCACGAACATGCGCTTCTGGCGCCCTAAGGCGATATCGTCGAACGCGTAGCCCAAGGCATGCCCCGACGAGGCGCAGGCGGACGAGAAACCACAGGAGTTTCCTCGGATCTTGAAGGCCGCCACAAGATTGAAGCTCAAAGTGCCAGCGATAGAGGAAACAATGCCCGTCGGAGGGCAACGCATGGGACCGAGCTGATGCATGCGCGACATGTTGTTGTGCACCAGCCGCATCGAACCGCCGGACGCTGTGTACATGCCAGTATCCAAATTTGAGATATCATCCTCCTGCAACCTGGCCGATTCGATGGCCTGCTCGAGGGCTGCGTAGGCGTAGACGCCATGCGGAGGCAGAGAGCGCAGCTTGTCGCGGCGAATCCTGTAGCGGGACGGAAACTGCCAGTCCTCGAAGTCGCTCGAACTCAGGTCGAAATCCTTCACCGTTCCAGCGAGCTTGACCTCGCCTTGCAGCTTTTCGTTTTGAGGGATGAAAGGGGCGAACCCATGGGACAGGTTTCGCAGGCTCCGCAGGACGCTGCTCACGTCGTTGCCGATGCTGCTGATCAATCCAATGCCTGTTACAAAAACCCGTTGTCGACCCATAACGCTATTATCGAAAAGATGATACGCTCGCTAGAGCAATCGATCTCTTCCTCACAAGTCGAGGTTTTATCCTCATCCCCGGGAAGTCGCCCCGAGTCGCGAAAAAAGCGAACGGCTGCAATCCGTTCGCCATCAAAGCCCGCGAGCTCCTTCTCAGGACGCGGCAGCGCTTTCGCTGGCAGTCTCGTCAGCGAAGACCAGGGTGATCTCCTCCGCGGTGACCGCTTTTTCGTCACCCACCATGATCTTGCCCGAGTAGACCACCATCGGATCGCGGCGACGCTTCAGCTCGATCGAAAGAGCCAGGGTTTCGCCAGGACGGCAAACCCTATGGCAGCGCACTCCGTCGGCCCCAGTGAAGTAGATGGAGAGCTTATCCGCAGACGTCTCGCCTGCTTGCGTCTTGAGGAAATGAAACACGCCGAGCTGACCGAGCGACTCCAGCATAATGGACGCGGGAAAGACCGGATCGTGCTTGAAATGCCCCGCCAAAAAGGCTTCCGAACCGGAAATCTCGTACACGCCGCTAGCCGTTTCCCCAGAAATCTCCGCAGACTGCAAAAAGAGAAACGGCTCCTGCTGGGGCATCGTCGCCGCGACCTGCTCGATCGGGTAGAACTTGGCGCTTTGAACAGTCTCCTCCCCGGTGATCTTGGACGCGATGAAAACCTTGAGGTCGCCTACCGTACGTAGATCCCACAATTCCTCATTCTTGATGCTTACCCCCAGCGATTCCTCCACCATCATGATGGCCTCGAACATGGTGAGCGAATCAAGGCCCAAGTCCTCCATGAACTTGACCGAATCATCGCCGTTTTTGAGCACGTCCACCATTTCCGGCTCCAAGAATCGCTCCACGATCCCCAACACCACAGTGGGCACAAGAGACACGTCACCCGAAGATTTGAATGCCAAGGCAGCCTCGATCGTCTCGGGCGAGCAGCGTTTGAGCGTCTCCCTCAAGACCTCTTCCGCAGACGGCTCCGCCGCTTGAGATGTAACCTGTTTGTTTGTTGCCTCGTTTGACATTTCTGCCGCTAAGAAAGGTCGGCCCCTTCAGAAAGTAAACAGCAAAAACCGATGGCGCTTACCTTTGAGAGAACGCCCGCCGATTCGCTTTGCGCTCGCCAAACCGCATAGTTCCCTATGAATGGAGGTGAATTAGATTGATTAGCGCAAATACTTAGCATGCAATCTGCTCCCGTTGCACCCGCAACGCCAAACGCTTCTATGGAACTCAGCTCCAACGCACCCATACTCATCCTGACCCACGAGTTCGCGCCGACCAAGGGTGGCATCGCCACCTTCACCGAAGAGATGGCGCGGGCCGCGGTGCAGCTGGGGCGCAAGGTGGAGGTCTGGGCCCCGCGCGGGTGCGAAGAGCGAGGAGACGACTACCCCTTTCCGGTGCGACGGCTGGACCTGAAGGGGTCGCAGGACGTCTCCTGCCAGATCAAGCTAGTGCGCGAGCTCATTCGCCAGCGCCGCCGCGTGCGCAAGGCCATCGTGTACATCTGCGACCCTGGCCCAGTGCTGGCCATGTGTTACCTGCAGTTCTTCAAGACCTTCAAACCCGGCAAGCTCATCCTCACCTTTCACGGCTCTGAAATAAAGACCTTCGCCGCAAATCCCGGCAAGCGCATCGCGGTCAACCAGCTGATCAAGCGAGCCGACCGCATCAGCACCCCGTCCGAATTCACCCACGGGCTGCTCAAGTCGAACTTCCCCGGCGCCAAGAAAAAAACCTTCCTCACTCCCGGAGCCCTGCGCTCCGATTTCGAGGAAATCGAATCCCGCAACGCCCGCTCCTCCAAGAAGGTGCACATTCTCACTGTGGGGCGTCTCCACCCCCGCAAGGGCCAGGCCTTCATCATGCAGGCCCTCGCCCAACTGCCTCGCCAGCTGCGCCGTCAAGTCTCCTTCTGGATCGTCGGCACCGGCAAGAAATACGGCTACGAGACGCAGCTGCGCCAGATGGCGGAACAGGTCGACTTTTCGGTCACCTTCTTTGGCGACGTCACCAACGAGCAGCTGGAGGACTTGTACGCCCGGGCCGACCTCTTCTCCATGACCAGCGTCAACTTCCGCAAGAGCGTGGAAGGCTTCGGACTGGTCTATCTGGAAGCCGCGGCCCACGGTCTGCCCATCGTGGCCCACAAGGTCGGCGGCGTGGCGGAAGCGGTCTCCGATGGTGAAAACGGCATCCTGGTAGAGCCGGAAAACCTCAACCAGCTCAGCGAGGCTTTCGCCCAGCTGATCCAAGACCGCGAACTGCGTCTCAGAATGGGCCGAAACGGAAAGCGCTGGGCCCGACGCAACAACTGGATCCAGTCCGCCGACCTGCTTTTCAACCGCTGGGACATCAGCATCGATCCATCTCTGGAAGAACCGGAGGACGCCCTGCAGTTAGTAGAGGCTTGAAATCGCCCTGTCCACCTGCCCTCCTCGTGGCATGATCGAAAGCGTCTCCGAAATTCAAGTACGCTACGCGGAAACGGACATGATGGGCATCGTCTATCATGCCAACTACCTGCCTTGGCTGGAGATCGGACGCACCAACCTGCTTCGCGAAAATGGCCTACCTTACAAGGAGCTCGAGCAGCGCGGCTTCCTGCTGCCCGTGCTCGAAGTAAACCTCAAGTACAAGCAGCCAGCCCGCTACGACGACCTCGTCACCATTCGCACCCGCATGGCCGAAAAGCCCTTTCTGCGCATCCGGTTGGACTACGAGCTGAGCCGCGGAGAAACCCTATTGGCCAGCGGCTACACCGTGCACGCCTTCATGAACAAGGACGGCCAACCGGTGAAGGTCCCCGCCTTCTTTCGCGACGCCATGGCAGACGCTTTCGCTGAAAAATCGTAGCCGCGCCGCCACTACGCGCGCTTCCCTCTCTACCCGCGTAGCCGCGTTTCCAGCAAACGCGCCCCTTCAGCAGTGCTCCGCCAGCGCCTGGGGATCGGTTTCCTTCGCCCGGGCCGACGCCAGCCGCTCGCGAGCGCTCTCCTTTCCGACCAATCGGTACACCGCCCACACCGCATGGGCCCGCACGAGCGCCTCGGCATCGTCGGCAGCCAGTCCCTCCAAAGTTTCGAGCACCTGCTCGAGAAAAACCTCACGCCCCACGCCCTCCGGCCACCAATCCTCGCACACCAGCAGGTTTCCAGCAGCGACGCAGGCGTTTCGCTTCAGTCCTCGCAGCTTGGTCCGCTTCATAGGCATCTTGCGGAATGTTTCGCGAAAGGTTTCGACATCCATCCGCAGCAAATCGAGAAGACCGATATTCGCGATTTCGTAGCGCGTCTCCAAAAGCTGGGCACGCCCCGCTTTGGCGAAACGGTTCCAAGGGCAGACATCCAGGCAAATGTCGCAGCCAAACACCCGACCGCCCATGCGTTCGCGAATCTCGTGTGGGATGAAACCTCGATTCTCGATGGTCTGGTACGAGATGCAGCGTCGCGAGTCCACCACGCCTGGCTCCACAATCGCATCCGTCGGGCATGCATCCAAACATCGGGTACACTTTCCGCAGAGGATCCCGACATCCGGCTTCTCGATCCGTTCGCCGTCCGACTTGGAACGCAGCGGGGGATCCGGCTCGAATTCCAAACGGCAGTAGATCGCGCTGAGAAACAGCCAGTTGCCGTGCGTCTTAGAGATCAGCATGCCGTTCTTGCCTTGCCAGCCCAATCCCGAGCTCGCCGCCCATCCACGCTCCACCACCGGTCCGGTATCCACATAGTAACGGTAGTCGCGCGGCCCCAAAGCGAACCGCTGCTGCAGCAGCTCGCCCACTTTCTTCAAGCCAACCAGCAATGTGTCGTGATAATCTCGATACAGCGAATACTTCGCGAATCCCGTCTGGGAGCGGGCCTCCGTTTCCTCCCTGGGCAGGTAGTTCGCGCCCAGCAGAATCGCGGACTTCGCTCCCTCCAGCACCAAGTCCGGATTCTTCCGCTTTTCCAAAGACCGGGCATACCAGTCCATGTCGGCATGGTAGCCTTTCTCCACCCAAGCCCGCAACGCCGCATCGTCTACCTGCCCCAGACGGGCGAAGCGCGCCTCGTCAAAACCGATTTCCCGAATCGAGGCCCGTAGCTCCTCCTTCTGGCGCGAACCGATCATAGCTTGCGCTGAGCCGCTTCCAGCTTATAGGAGCGACACACGTGGGCCACCACATCGTTGACGTGACGCCCCTCGGTGAGGATCTGCACGTGGGCCTGCCGATAGATCGGATCGCGGGCCGCCATCAGCTTGGCGATTTGCGCTAGCGGGTCCTCCACCTGCAACAGGGGGCGGTTCGAATTGTGGCGCGTGCGCTCGAACACCCCTTCGGCCGTGGCGATAAGCGAAAAGACCAAGCCCTTCCCCTTCAAGGTCTCCATCATTCCGGGCTGGATCACCAAGCCGCCTCCGCAGGCGATCAGGCAGCCTTCGCCAGGGTGGCCGTTTTCCACGAACGCGCGCTCCATTTCGCGAAACGCCGGCTCACCGTCCTGAGCGAAGATATCGGGAATGCTGCGGCCCTGCTGGGCTTCGATGGCGTGGTCGCTATCCATAAACTCCAGGCCAAGACGCTGCGCGGCCAGGCGGCCCACAGTGCTTTTGCCAGTTCCCATAAATCCTGCGAGGTAGAGGTTCGGTTTGCGCTTCCGGTTCATAACGAGCAGTCTTGCACCCATAAAGTCCCGACACCTAGAGTCTACTCTATAATCCGCGTGCCGCCCAACCCTTCAAGCCACTCAACCGCCCCCCGCTCCAGCTACGACGCCCTGATCTTCGGCGGCGGACTCGCCGGCTCGCTTCTGGCGGAGCGCTTTCTAGCAAGCGAAAAACGCGTACTGCTCGTCGACGATCCCAGCAAGTCCAGCTGCTCTCGCGTCGCCGCAGGCCTGATCAATCCCATCGGAGGCAAGCGATTGAAACGCGTCTGGCGAGCGGAGGACCTTCTCCCCCACGCCCTCGAGGCCTACTGCCAGCTAGAGGCGAAACTCAAAACCACGATCTTCCACCCCCGGCCCATCGCTCGACTCTTCGCCAACACCCACGAAGCCCAGCTTTGGCAGAAGCGCATCGCAGACCCGGCCTACCTTCGCCAGACCCGCTCCCTGAGCGCCCTCTCGTTGCCGAAAGCGTTTTCTAGCGATTCCGGATTCGCAGTGATGGAGTCTGGCTACCTCGACACCAGCTCCCTGATCGAGCGCTTGCGCGACGCCTTCCGGTCGCGAAGCGCTCTGCTCGAGCAAAGCTTTCGCTACGAGGACATCGAGATCGGGCCAGACAGCATTCGCTATCAGGAACACAGGGCTCCCATCGCCGTCTTCGCCGAGGGACACCTCGCCACCCGCAACCCCTGGTTCTCCTTCGCCCCCTACAAGCCAGCCAAAGGTCTGATCGCCACCGTGCGCCTATCGCCTGAGCACGCACGAGACTTCTGCACCAACTCGCCGATCGTAATCAAATCCAAGTTCATCGTGCCGCGCCACGACGGCCGACTGATCGTCGGAGCCACCTATCGATGGGACGACGCGACGGATTCTCCCGATCCAGAGGGCGAAGCGGAACTGGCGGACTTTCTCGATGATCACTTCGGTAGCGGAAACTGGTCTTTCGAATCCGTGCAGGCTGGCGTTCGCCCCGCCACCGCGGGGGCCTATCCGATCGTCGGCCCGCACCCCACGCTTCCGCAACTCCTATCCTTCAACGGATTTGGCAGCAAAGGCTCCCTGCAGATCCCCTTCTTCGCCGACGCATTGCTGGAGCGGATTTATGAAAACAAGGACCTTCCGCCCGAAGTCCTGCCCAAGCGCTTCATAAAAGCTCCAGCTCTCAAACCAAGGCGTTGGATCGCCACCGAGGTGGTTCGTGAGGTGATAAGCCATCACGTGAATCCCGGAGAAACCGCCATCGACGCCACTGCAGGCAACGGGCACGACACGGTGTGGCTGTGCGAAAGCGTCGGAGCCAGCGGTCATGTATTCGCATTCGACCTACAAGCGCCGGCCCTCGAAATAACGAGGGGACGCCTTCGCAAAAGCAGCCTCGCCAAGCGAGCGACCTTGATGCAGCGCGGCCACGAAACCATGCTGGATTCCATCCCCCCCGAACACCGCGGCGGGATTTCAGCGATCGTCTTCAATCTCGGCTTTCTGCCCGGTGGCGATCTACAGGTCGTCACCCAGCCCAAAACCACGCTGCAAGCCCTGGATGCGTCGATGGTTCTGCTGAAGCCGGGAGGAATGCTCAGCATCACGCTCTATCCCAGCCATCCGGGTGGCCAGGAGGAAGTGGATGAAGTCCTAATCTGGATACAAAGGCTCGCCTCAGATCAAGCCGAGGTTTGCTTCGAGCGGCACCCCACCGGCAACCGCAACTCCCCCTATCCCGTTTTCATCAAGAAACGCTCGCTCGCGTAAGTTCGAGGATCCTCGCTTCGAATTCCGGATACGCAGCGATCAAGGCCCCGCGACTCCCGATCTCAAACCCCTTCCAATCGAATCCCGGCGTGACCACGCAGCTCATGAGCGTCCAACCGTGCGACCCGCCCAAAATCGGTTTTCCGCCAAACCAGCATCCTGGCTGAAACACCAGATGCGGGCTCTGCCCCTTGTGGAGCTCGCGCCCGAGAACCTGCGTTTCTCCCACTCCGTTCTCGCCCAATCGAAACACCTCGAAGGCATCGCCATCGAGAAAAAAGAACTGCTCCACCGCATCGAGGCGATGCAAAGCGGAAAAGTCCTCACGCGTGAAAAGGGCGTAGATCGTAGTGCTCGAAGGACGACCTGCATCGGCCGTAGCGCCCGTGTGAATACGTTTGAACCAACCTCCTTCGTGATCGAGACGCTCCAGCCCGAGCCTTTCGATGATCCCCTCACTCTCTATCGAAGCCATAACGGTCCTCTTCACTAGCGAGGAGCTTCGCAATTGCAACTCGAGAGCTGGAGCTCGCGGCAAGAAATCGATCCGTATCCAGAAACAAGGAGCCGTCGCGCTATCTGACGATGTACTTCCCGAGAAGGTAGGCATTCACACTGCTTCGCTCCGCAGCCGTTAAGGCGCGATTGTATACAAGAACCGCGGCGATCTCCATAGACACGTTTCCGAGTCCTCTTATTTCCTCGCCCAATACGATAGATCCAACCGACGTCTTGTAGGAGTGGGCGAACTTCGCGATCTCCGTGCCGTTTCGATAGAGGGTGCCGACGCTGGACGACAGCATGCCCGACTGCACCAACCAGCCGCCTCCATTTCCTACGGTTGTGGATACCAGGTCGTTCCCCGTGCCCCAGCCTTGCAGGACAAGCTCTCCTCCCGGCTGCTTGGCGACCAGCCCGAAGGCAGCGTTGCTCGCCCCGGAGCCATAGGAAAAACCAGCCCAGGCCGATCCACTGTTGTATTTCGCCACCAGAAAAACCGTTCGATTGGCATTGCCAAGCGGCAGGTCCTTGATGGGTTCCAAAGCGTGAATCCGGGCCAAGCTGTCGTCGACGCCGTCGAACCTGACGCTCGCCTGACCAGTTGGGGTCCCCAAGGCCACACGAACCGGATTTCCTTCCGAAACAAGATCGTTGCCTCGACCGGATAAATCACGCCAGACCGTCACCTGCCCATTGGAATCAGTGAAAAGGGACTGGTCCGACTCCAGTTGAAATACCAAGCCCGAAGTCACCGGGACTGAGATGGGATTTGTAATCGTTATCTGAATACTCGAAGACGAACTCGCGTTCATGCTATCGCGAGCCGATGCGCTGATGGTATGAAGGCCAGGAGAAAGCGAACTCACCGAAAGGGAGGCCCCCGTTCCCAACAACCCATCCACACTCGACGTCCACTGCAAGGTGGAGCTCAGATTGCCATCCTCGATATCCTGAGCGGTTCCGGAAAAGGCTACTGCCGCCCCTCGCAAGAACGTCGATCCTGTCGCAGGATTCGAGATCACCACCACCGGCGAAGCGTTCGAGGTGATGTATTTAGTAGTCAGATACGCACTCACCTTGGCTCGCTCCGCTGCGGTCAATGCTCGATTGTAGATCAATACCGCCGCAATCTCCATATCGGCGTAGCCGAGACGAGCAATCTCCTCCCCGATGACCAGCCGAGTCAAGGTGGTCGCGTAGGTGTGAGTGAATTGGGAGACAAGCGTCCCGTTGCGGAATAGCTTGCCCACACCCGATTCCAGAAGGCCTTCCTGGACCTGCCAGCCGCTCGCCTTCACGGTACCAGTCAGGTCGTTGCTTCCACCCCAGCCCTGCAACGACAACTCCTGCGTCGCGGGTTTAGCGGTCAGGCCAAAGGCCTTGTTGCTCGATCCCGTTCCATAGGCCACGCCTGCCCAGACGGGCGAGCTGTTGTATTTGATGACTGCATACATGGTTCGGTTAGCGTTTCCAGTGGGCAGGCCACCCAGAGGACTCGTCTGATGCGAGCGCTCCAGCTTGTCTCCGTCACCATCGAAATGGATCGCCGGCAACCCGGAAGGAGTTCCGCGAGCGACGAGCACCGGATTTCCCATCGCCACCAGGTCGTTGCCCAGTCCCGACTGGTCCAGCCAGCCAGCGACCGTGTTTCCGGGACCGGCGGCTATGTTACGGTCCGATTCCAGCTGTAGCACCAGCCCATTTAGCGGGAGTCCGCTGGCAGGATCCAGAGCGATAGTGAAAGAAACCGAACTGGAGGCGGAGGCGCCTTTCGAATCAGTCACCGAGGCCGTGACGACATGGGTGCCCAGGGGAAGCGTCGAAAGGGTTATGGGAGAACCCGTCCCCAGCATTCCGGAAAGCTGAGAGCTCCAAACGATCTTGCTGGTCAGGGAACCATCTTCCGGATCGTTAGCCGCCGCCGAGAAGGAAATTGATTGGCCCAACGAAAACCCGCTACCCGAGGCCGGACTAGTGATGCTGACGCTGGGAGCCTTGTTCGCCAACGAACCGTACCGAGCCAGGAGATAGCTGTTGACCGAGCTTAGCTCCCCTGCCTCCAAGGCCCGATTGAAAACCATGATCTCCGCCACGTCCATGTTCAGATTCTTCGCTCCGTCGAGCTCCTCTCCCACGCGGACCGTCCCGGAAGCGGTCGCGTAGGTGCGCGTCGCAGTTCCGATCGGCTTGCCGTCCCGGAATTGACTGACCACTCCATTCTTGAGCACTACGGTATGGGTCAGCCAACTACCGATGCCGTTCTCGGCGGGGTTCGACGCGACGTCATTAGCTGCGCCCCATCCCTGTACGCCGAGCGTTCCTGCAGCGGTCAGCGTGGCGCCGAAGGCGGCGTTTGTCTTTGGCGCTCCGTAGGCGAATCCAGCCCACCCGCCCCCTGTGTTCGTCGCATTGTAGCGAACGAGCATCACGATCGTTCGGTTGGCGTTCCCTGTTGGAAGCCCGGCGGCGCTCAAACTGTAGAGGGCGTCGGCCACTCCGTTGAAGCGAATCGATGGTTTTCCGTTGGGGGCGAGCGCTTGCAGCTGAGGAGCGCCTGCCGCCACGAGATGGTTCAAGTTGCGCGACTGATCTTCCCAGGTGGATACAGCGCTACCGTTTTTCACCACCCCTGAATCAGCCGACAAGTGCAGGGCGAGAGCATCGGAGGGAATGCTCGAGCACAGCCCATTGGCAACGTACTTCGCAACCAATAGGGTATCGGTAGTCGGAACATTGAAGACCTGTTGCGGGGCGCTTACGTTGTTCGACCAACCGGCAAACTCGTAGTTCGTTCCGTTCACGCATGCGGTTTGAGGCGCGGTGATCGTGTGGTTGAAGTTGACCAGCGTATCCAAAACGTAAGGAGCTGCCTTGGCGGTGTTGCCGTCGACTTGAATCAGCATCCCGGTGGGCTCGCTTCTCAGGTCGATGTTGGCCTTTTGAGGATAGACCTCGATGGTAGAGGTAGCGCTCAAGCCGCTGGAGTCGGTGACCGTGAGGTAGCAGCGGTACAAAACATTGCCGCTGAATCCTTGCCCTTGGTTCGGGATGGGGAAGCTGATCGATTTGACTCCCGTGACTGGTCCCATGGAAGGATGAGCGTTTCCTGGTCGGATGAAGAGCACCGACCAGCTGTATCCACTGGCGGCTACGCTGCCGTCCTCCGCATCGGTAGCGTTGGCGGAGAACGTTAGCGTATCGCCGTATCTGAATACATTGTTCGTCGAGCCTGGACGGCTGTTGCTCACCGTCAGCGAACCAATGATCGGTCGGGTGCCAACCTCCACTTCGGTCGTAGATGCGGCGGTCGAAGTCGGATCCGAGACCTCGAGCGTAGCCGTATAAAGCCCATCGCGGGAATAGGTATGCGTTACCTTCCTACTCACTCCGTCGCTCAAGCTCGCCAGGCTGGTAGAGGTCCCATCGCCGAACCGGATAAGGTACTGCATAGGGTGCTTCTCAAAGTCGCTCGCCTTGAGGGTGAATTCCGTGACAAGCGGCGAAACGCCAGACTTGGGCGTCGCCTGAAAGCTGGAGATGACCGGCCGATTGTTTCCTCCTTCGTAAACGTAGCGCCGCACTGCCCCCAGCACGGAGGGATTGCTCTGTCCGTAGGCCCCTCCCGAGTCGGTAAAGCTCACGTAGTATAGAGCTCCATCAGGTCCCGTATCCAAGCAAGTGATACGACCAACCGGAGCGAGATCGAATCCGTAGCTAATGGCGTCCGGGTTCTTGATCGAAATAGCCCCTGGGCTAGGATTCGGCGCGATTCCCCCTTTCGCGTCGAACTTCAAATAGCGAATGAAGTCGCGCGTCGAATCGGCGTAGAAGTAGGCGCCTTGATACTGGGCTGGAAACTGGTTGCCCCGATAGACCACGCCCCCATTGATGGCAGAGGTGTTTCCGCTGTGGCGATACGCGAAAATCGGCTCTCCGACTGGACTGTCGATGCTGTAGCCAGGAAAGTCGGTGAACGGCGGCAATCCTTCCACCGTCGGCCATCCGAAAAAGATCCCGTCGAAGCGAAAGTTGTCGCCCGCCGTCCCGTAGTCGTTGTCCACGATCTCGCCGGTAGCAGGATCGTAATCGATAACGTGCAAATCCTCCCAGGCGATGGGCTGCTCGTTTCCTCCCACCTCCGCGATATAGAATCGGTTGGAAGGCAAGTCCCACCGCGCCCGAAACGGATTGCGCAGACCGAAGGCGACAACGCTGTCCACGTTGGGACCGTTTCCGTCCCTAAACGGATTAGTCGCCGGGATGCTGCCGTCCTTCGCGAAGCGATGGATCTTTCCGCCGGCATGGGCGAGATCGAGGGCGTAGGAGCCTTGGAAATGGTCGCCGGTGGCGAGCCAGAGGTTTCCATCCGGGCCGAAGTCGAGCCCGCCACCGAAATGGCAGCAGGAATCGTAGCCGTCGGTGTCCTGCCAGATGATCGTTTCGCTAGCGGGGTCTCCCCGACTGGCAAGCCCGCCGCCGTTTTCCAGATGCCTGAATCGAGCCACGCGAGCCTTCGCTCCATTAGGGCCTTTTTTCGGGGTGTAGAAAAGATAGATGTACGGCTGGGCCGGAAAGGCTGGATCGATGGCTACATCCAGCAGGCCGCGTTCCTGATCGGCATTGATCCCGTCGACGTGCGAAGACGCAGCCAAGTTCAAGTAGACCTGGTAGCTTGCAGGCCGCGACGCGGTGTTTACGATCAAGATGGTGCCCTTCTTCTGCAGCAGCAGCATTCGGCCATCCGGCAGGAAGCGCAGCGAAATCGGCTGGTCCAAGCCTTCCACGACGTTCTCGAGAACGAAGCTAGCCGGCGGAGCCCCATAGACTGCAATCGCTTGAGCGATGAGGACATACACGAGTCCAACCCGCCTGAGGCAGGTCCATAGATTGTGACGCATACGAAAAAGTTGTAGGAGTTGGCTGAAACCGATTAGCAGCCTCGCTACCAGATTCCGATCTAGCAAACTTGGTGAAATGGATCACCTTAATTATATCTCGATACCTCGCGAATAACACGAGTGTTTCCACCAAGAGAAGTCTCATTTCATCCCTTGCGTACCCAAGTTTTCGATACTGGAGAAATCAGAAATTCCCCGAGGACAAGTAAAAAACCAGGTCTTCGAGGTTTCGAACTGGGCCCTTTTCCAGCACCATGAAGCGATTTTGGGGCGCCAAAAGGGCTTTTCGGGCCGCAACCGCCCATTTGGGCCAGCTTGGCCAGCTCACTTTTCCGCAGCGAGCGTCGCTCGCGACGAGGCGCCGGACTAAAACAGCTCTCCTTGACTTAGGTCGCTTTTCATCTCGGGGCAGAATGGCAGGTATCGCTTTCGCCAGTCGTCGAGCTTCTTCAGGTAGTAGCTGGGATCGTATGGCATGGTCTCTGGATCGTACTGATCTATCGGATACGCTCGCTGCCAGTCGGAGGTTTGCCCGCGTTCCTTCGGTCTAATAAAATAGCTCACGCGATCTCCCATGCTCAAAGAGCCATCCATTTTCAGAGCGACTTCGAGCGACGCCCGCCTTGGCTTTCCTCCCGCGTCCATCTTCTTCTGGTAGGATTCAGGATTCTGGCTCAGCACTTCCGACTTGGCGATCTTCGACACCGGAAGTCGCTGCTGGGAAATCAGTTTTTCAACCTTCATCGCCTCTACCGCCGGATCAGCCCCCGTCGCCCCTAGCAACGAGTGGATCAAGGTCACCGTCAGGTCCTTCAAAAACGGCTCGATGCCGCGCGAGCGCAAGGCGGAGCCGCGAATCGTCACCTTCGCCCCATCGTAGAGGGCATAGTTCTTCGCCTTGTAGCAGAACATCGACTGGTACCTGCCATCGTACTCCAGCTCGATCCCCTCTGGCAGAATCGCTTGAGCCTTCTTCAGCAAGGCATCCGCCTCGTCGAAAAACCTTCCAGCGCAGACATAGATCCCATCGGTATCCGCCTCCAGCGGGGGGCAACCGGCTTCTTTGAAGAAGGCGATCAGCGACTGCAGTATCTCGCGTCCTTTCGCGGTAACCTCGGATGCTAGCTGGGCGTCTCCGAATCGAGCGCCCGAAAAGCCCAAATAGCCGTAGAACGAGTTGATAAGAATCTTGAAGCTGCTTTGACGGGCGTTGTATTCGCCAGCCAATGACGGATCTTCGGTCTCACGCGCTAGGCGCTTGTATTTCAGCCGGTATTCCCGCAAGCGCTTGAGCATGGGAATGAATACGCCGAGAGAGTCGCGCTTGGGATTGCGTCCGATCATCAGAAGCAGGCTCGGGTAGAGAGAGGCGACGTCGAAATGTAAAACTTTCTCGAATATACCTTCTTCGAAACTCGCGGTGTAGCCGCCTTCGAAAGCAGTCGTATCGCCTGGCGCCGGACAGGCCGCGCGAGCATGAAAATACTCCTCCTGGAAAACGAGGTCGACCTTGCCCGCGGAACCGCGCAGACAGGCTTCCTGCAAGGTGGTGGGAAACGCCTTCGCTTGCTCGAAGTAGGTCGGCAGCAGTTGATCCGCCACCCCGAGCGTCTCACGCAAATCGTCTTTCAGATATTCGAGAAAGGTTTCACGATCATCGTCGAACATGCGCTGGATCTGGTCCCCAGCGATGTAGGTTCGCTCATCTCCCTCTTCCGAGGTAACTCCGAGGTAGCGAGCCACATCCTTAAGCCCATACGACATGAGCTCCCGGGTGGATATGTCGTAGATCTGTATCAGCAGATACGTATCCACGACCGCGCGCCCCGGGATGTCGCAGCGCGGGTAGTCGATCCAGCGCTCCGCAACTCTAAGTCGCGTATTTCGAAAGCTCGCTTCCTGCCCGAAGCGTCCCCAGAGCGGAGCGAGCCTAAAGCGCTTGCAACGGCGGCGAAGATAATCGAGGTCGAACTTGAATATGTTGTGCCCTTCGATTACGTCTGGATCCAGTTCCTGGATACGCCGCCCCAGTCGCTTCAGCAGCTCGCGCTCCGCGGCGTCCGTTCGTTCCTCAAGAACCAACGTTTCGATCTGGTCGCCGCAGCGAAGGCCGATCGCCAGCACGCGATCCCCCTTTCGAGTCGGACTGCTAAAACCGCCTTCCACTTCGCATGCGGTTTCGATGTCGAGTTGCAGTCGACGCAGGTCGCTGTAGCGCATGCCGTCGAACAATCGTAAACGCTCGCTGAGCAGAAACTGGCTTTCCAACAGGCGTATCAGGTCGATAGATCCCGTTCGGCCATGTTCCTTCACCAGCTCGGCATAGGCCTCCAGCGATTCGAAGCGCAGCAGCTGATTGTATTCGCCATCTCCTGACAGCGACTCCGCGACGACGCCCGGAGCGGACCCCAGCCTCGCGTACTTTCGCGCCCAGACAAACGCGGAAAAGGGACGCGTCTCCTCGCGTCGTTGTCCGTTCTCGTCGCCCAAGCAGAGATGGGCGAGGCCATCGGGATCGATCCAGACGCCGCAAAGCGATTCCTTGGTAGAGTCAGCCATATCGAATAAAAAAGCGCGGGAAATCCACCCCGCGCTTCATAAAAGCTCTTCTTTGGATGTGACGGCAACGCCGAATCAGAACGGCTTGAAATAAACCATGTAGATGGCGATCACGCTGGAGACGATCAGAGCGGTGGTGACGAAGCCCTTCGACTTGCGATAGGCCATTCCCGCAAGACCGGCCAAAAACAGCCAGATCACCGCCTTGACGATGAACCAGCCCGAGGAGTAGCTGTAGCCAAACTTCGCCATCAGTCCGAATCCTGCCACCAGCGCCAGAAGACTGAGCACGCCAGTGATGATCATCATCTTCTTTTTCTTATGCTTCTGCGGATTGGCAGCGATGTAGAAAATCGAGCCGATGAGCATCAGCATCGAGAAAACATGAATTACGGAATAAATGCGCGGGTCCATATAAGATGAGCAATACCAACGCTTTTCCCGTCAGGGCAATCGTTAAAAACCGCGCGGACGCACTTCGTTTCGGCCTCTTGGCGGAAACGGATACCCGAACTGAGTTTCGCTCTAAAAAAGAAACTTGGGGAAAGGTCACACGTCCCACCCTTGTGCCGTATGCCGAAGGGGCTCATGGTCCTGTGTACATACAGGTGGGCGCCATCCTGACAGCTTCTACTTTCCGGTTTACGGCTTAGTATCGGCCATCATTCACGACTCCCGTAAAGGTAAAGTAGGCGATGAGCTGGTTATCAACACCTCGAACACGGCAGGACGTGCGATCAGCTCTGTTACAAGTTCAGCCAGCCAAATGGTCAATAGCAATGCGGCGCCCTCAGCGCTTTTGCGTCTTTTTTGACGCTCGCCCCTGCCAGAGGCCACGCGTTAACCATGCCACCGTCAGCAGGTTGTAGATCAACAAGCCCAAGACCTCCCCTGCGGCCATCATTTTGGAAAAAACGGCGTAGAGAGCTACGCTGCCGAGAAGGATGCCCCAGAAGCCGAGCTGATCGAGTCGGGTCTTGGGCTTCGCGACCGCGAAAAAGAGGAAGCTGGCCAGCAGGACCAATGCCCCTGCGCCCATCGAGCCCATCTCGAAGAGACTGGCCGAACGAAGATCGCCCTGGCCCCGAGCCAAGCGCCCCATGCCGAAAAAGAGAATCTGGTTGAAGGCGATGAAACACCAGCCCAGCAGCACGCCGAGCTGCCAGGTCGCCGGAAGGTCCTTTTCGCCGAGCGGCAGGCGTCGGGCCAAGTCGCAGGCCGCAGAGCAGTAGCCTTGTCCTGGCTCCGCCGGCGACGAGCAGTAGTGGCAACGCTCCTCCTGATCACTCATGCTCGCCCTCCTCGTCCTCCTCCAAGTCGCTGGGCTCGGATTCGCCGGAGAGCTGACTGACGATGAGCTCCTGCAGGCTAGCGAAAAGCGAGTAGGCGGCGTAGCCGATCTGCAGGCTCTCCGTCCAATCGACTCCATCGAGATTTCCCTCTTCCAAGGCCTCGTCGCTCAATCCGCCCAGCACGGCCTCACGCAAGCGCAAACGAATGGCCGAGCAGGAGCGAATCACCCGATCCATCTCGTCTGGCTGGATCAACGCCCGTCCCGTCTCCATGAACGATTCGTCGAAAAGACGGGAGATCACGGTCAACTCCTCGCGCTGGGACTTGAGCAGGTCGTTTTTCCAAAAGTCCTCCAGCACTTCGTCCTCTTCCGGCAGGACCACCGGAGCGGCCAGCTCGTTCTCCAGCTGCTCCAGCACGGGACTGATCGTTTCCAGCAAGGTTTCGACCAGCTTCGGATCCAGCCTGATCTCAATCGGACTCATCGCGCTCGAGGATTGCGGAGAGGTGCCACTCCTGCAGCTGGAAGACGTAGGTCTCGGCCTTCTCCCGTTCGCCGGCCCAAACCACCGAACGGCCGTCGCGGTGGACTTCCATCATGTGCTTTTCCGCCTTCGACTTGGACATGCGCAGCACGCGCTCGAAGACCATGGTCACGTAGGACATCAAGTTGACCGGATCGTTGAGCACCACCACCTTCCAGACGTCCGAAGTCTTCGTGGCGTCCTTGGTGTCGGTCTCCGTCGCGGGCGAACCTACTTTTGTCGCAAATGCTACCATCGTTATTAGACTATTTTATCTCTGCCCAGCAGGGCAACCCCAGCCTTCGCGAAGTCCGGCTCAGCCTCGGGGCTCGCTGCCGCGAAACTAATCCTGGGCCTTCGATTTGATCGCCTCGCGGAGCGTCGCTTCCGCATCGGCGATAGCTATCTTCTGCACGTCGCTTTCGTGGCGCCACTTCATCTCGATCTCGCCGTTCTTGAGGCCGCGACCGCCGATGGTGAGACGAAGGGGGATGCCGATCAGGTCAGCGTCCTTGAACTTCACTCCGGGGCGTTCGGCGCGATCATCGACGAGCACGCTAGCTCCCTCGGCTTCAGCGACTTCGCCAAGGCGAAGGGCGAGCGAATCGGCCTCTTCCACTCCGGGATCCAAGACCGTGATGAGGATCTGGTACGGGGCTACGCTCCATGGCCAGACAATGCCGTTTCCATCGTGGCACTGCTCGATGACGGACTGCAGCGTGCGCGAGATGCCGATGCCGTAGCACCCCATGACCGCGGGCTGACGATTGCCATCCTTGTCCACGAAAATGGCCCCGTACTGCTCGTTTTCACTGTACTTGGTGCCCAGCTTGAAAATGTGTCCCACTTCGATGGCGCGCTGGATCTCCAGCGGCTTTCCCGAACGCGGACAGGGTTCTCCAGCCTTCACCTTGCGGAAATCGCCGAAGCGATCGATATCGAGATCGCGCTGCACGCTCACGTTTCGCAAGTGGAAGCCATCCTCGTTGGCGCCGGTGACGCCATTGCCGATCAGGCGAATCGCTTCGTCCGCATAGATGCCATCGATGGCGGTGCGATCCTTGATGGTCCCCTTGGCCACACCGAGACTGCCCGGCTTGGCCCCGAGCAAGGACTCGATCTCTTCCGGAGTCGCCGGACGCGCCAGCTGGTAGCCTAGGGAACCGAGCTTGGCCTCCTCCAGTTCGTCGCATCCGCGCAGGACCACCACGAACGGCTTGTCGTCGCCGATGAAAACCAGCGTCTTGAACTGAGCCTCGGCCGGAACCTCGTAGGGCGCCTTAGCCAATCCGGCGATGGTAGTGACGCCGGGCGTTTCAAACTTCTCAACCTCTCCCGCTGGAGCCGCGTCTTGGAAATCGTCCGGCACCAACCCGCTGGTAGCCTTTTCCACGTTGGCCGCGTAACCGCTCTCGAGGTTGTAGACCACGTCGTCGTCGCCCACATCCGCCGGCACCATGAACTCGTGCGAAAACGCCCCGCCCATCACGCCGGTATCCGCTTCCACAGAGATGAACTTCAGTCCGCAACGGCCGAAGAACCCTTCGTATGCCTTGGCCATGCGCTTGTAGGTCTCGGTAGCTTCCTCGTCGGTGGCGTCGAAGCTGTAGCCATCCTTCATGATGAACTCGCGGGCCCGCATCAGGCCGTAGCGGGGGCGGATCTCGTTGCGAAACTTGGTCTGCACCTGGAAAAACGTCTTGCCCATGTCGCGATAGCTGGAGGCTTCGCCGCCGATGAGCGGGGTGATGATCTCCTCATGCGTCGGGCCCAGCACGAACTGCGGCTCTTCCGGCGCTTCGGCCCCTTCTCCGGCGCTGCTGACCTGATACATGATTTCGCGGGCCACGTTCCAGCGCGGGCCCGCCTTCCAATAGTCGGCCGGCACGATGGCAGGCATCAGCACTTCCATGGCGCCCGCCTTTTCCATCTCTTCCCGGCAGATGCGGGTCACGTTTTCCAGAGCTTTGCTGCCCAACGGCAAGAAGGCGTACATGCCGCTTCCGATCTTCCGAACGAGGCCTGCTCTCAGAAGAAGCTTGTGAGAGTCGATCTCCGCCTCCGCGGGGCTCTCCTTCAGGGTTGGGATATAATGCTTGCTCCAGTAGTGCATGGTGAAGGGCAAGAAATGGAGTTCGGATTTTCCCCGCGCAATGAGAAAATCGCCTCAAAAGGCCCAAAGTTCCCCCCTCTGGAAAACCGCCTGATAGCCCGACCGCCATTTCGTGCTTTATCTCGCCCACGTTTCGCGCTCCCTAGGCGAAATCATGAGCACGCCGGAACGCCCCGAGCCAACCAACAAGCACCTTCCCCACTCCATGCGGACCAGAGAGCCCTGGCCCATGTGGCCGATCGCCCTGGCTATCGTTCTCTTCATCGGCGTCTACACCTACATCCAGCTGAGCTTCCGCAAGGAAGGGCCCGCCTTCGAGCCCTTTCAAGCCATGATGGACCGCAAGAACGCCGTGGTGGAAAAGAACATGTACGACTGGTACGGATTGACCGCCGTTCGCTCCTCGGACCAGGCCCCGATCCCCTCCCCGGCGGAGGTGAGCTCCCGCGCCTACGAGGAGGTGCTGGACGAAGTGGTGCCCGAGCAGCTGAAGTACTACATGCCCGGCAAGCCCATCCTGGTGCCCGGGTTCGTGAAGGTCGAAAGCCCCTCCACGCTCACGCCAGGAGAGCGGCTTCGCCTCCGGCTCTTCCTGCCCGAAGGCATCGCGAACGACGAGCGGGTGAACCTGCTAAGCTTCTACAAGGAAGGAGACCTCTACCTGCTGCCAAGCTTGTTCGTGGAAAAACGCGAGCTCGTCGCGAACGAATTGCTGCAGGGCGAACCGACTCCTGTGGCCTTCGAGTTCCCCACCGACCCGATCGACGCGGATACCGTGACGGTCCGCTTCCTCACCGAAGGACGCCTTTCCACCTGGAGCATGGCCAACCTCGATCCCTCGGCCGCGATCGTCGAGCAAGACCAAGGCGACTTGTAGCCGCAGTCGCCGGGCACGCTGCCATTCGGCGCCTCCCTTCCGGCCCTCGCTCAATTTCCAGCAGCTCCCAACAAGCCAAACCTACGCTTGCTTCCCGAGTGCTAAGCGATTGAATACGAAGCTGAACCGCGACTATGGACGCTAGCGAACCGCAACAGACCATCAAGCCCGCCGACTTGCGCGGCATCCTGAACTACGTACCCAGATTCCTGGGACAAACGTTCGTCGTGGCTCTCGACGGCGCTATCATCGAGCACGAGAATCTGCCCAACGTGCTGCTGGACATCGCCGTCCTGCGTAGCCTGCAAATCAACGTGGTCATCGTGCACGGCATCGGCAAGCAGCTGCGCGACCTCAGCTCCCAGCGCAACATCGAAGCCACCGATTTCACGGGCAGCGGCCCTACGGACATCAAGACGCTCGACCTCGCCATCCGGGCCTCGTCCCGCGTTTCGCATCAAATCCTCGAAGCCCTCACCAAAGCCGGCCTCAAGTGCGCCATCACCAATTCCGTCAAAGCCAAACCGGCCGGAGTGCTCAAAGGGGTCGATCACCTGTACACCGGCAAAGCCGACCAGATCGACGCGGATTTCCTCAACCACCTGATATCCAAAAACATCATACCGATCATCCAGCCGATCGGGTTCGATCGAAACGGCCATACCCTGCGCGTCGACAGCGACGCCCTGGCGGTGGACACGGCCATCGCCCTAAGCGCCACCAAGCTCCTGTATCTCACCGAGCAAAACGGATTCACCCAGGACGGACAACTCACGCAGCAGATCCCGGTAGCCGAACTCGAACGCATGCTGAGTTCCGAAGCGTTTCAAACCAACCACGCTCCGCTGCTGAGCAAATCGCGCAACGCCCTGCGCGGCGTGAAAGCGAATATCTCGCGTATCCACATCCTGGATGGACGCATCCACGACGGTCTGATTCGCGAAGTGTTTTCGAACGAAGGCGTGGGCACCTTGATCTACGGAAACGAATACCAGCAGATTCGAAAGGCCACCCGCGACGAAACCGCCCTGCTCTACCACCTGACCCGAAGCGGCGTGGCCAAGGACGAGCTGATTTTCCGATCGATGCAAACCATCGAGACCAAGATCGACAATTTCTACGTCTACGAGGTCGATGGAAACATCATGGCTTGCGTGCTCCTGGATACCATGGAGGGCGATCCCACGATGCGCGAAATCAGCTCGCTCTTCGTTCACCCGCTCTACCAGCGCCGCGGCATCGGCCACAAGCTGGTGCGCTTCGCCTGCCATCGGGCGGAAGAGGAGGGAGCGAAGCGCGTCATCGCCTTTTCCACGCAGAGCCACGCCTTCTTCAAGGGCGTGTCCGGCTTCGAGGAAACGACTCCCGACGTTCTCCCGCCTGCTCGCCGAGCCGCCTACGAAGCGAACCAGCGCAAGTCGAAGATCCTGCTCAAGCAGGTCGGGGCTTGAGACGCGAAAACGCTCTCTCCCGCAGGCCGCAGGGCATCGGCCACAAGACGGTATAAAATAGATGGCCCGGGCACGCCAGCGGCCTCCCGACGCGCTTGTCGCGCGGGCGGTGGAGCTGCGGAAGGCGCCCTCAGACCATATCTAGTCGAGATGCTTGGAGCTAGCAGCGTCGAGGCGGAAGCGAGCCAGTTTTCTCAGCTCATCGTCGTTCGCATGGCGCACCGCCGTTTCGAACAGGGCTTCCTCTTCGCTTTGATCCGCAAAGCGCAGCGCCAGGGCGTTGAGGCCCGACATGGCATCAGGAGAAAGGTGAGCCGCCTGAGGTCCGCCGAGAAGGCTTTCAAACTTGTTTGTTTTCATAGCTGAGGTCGGTCCCTTTTCTATCGGATTGCTTTCCCCCGTCTTTAGTGAGTTGGATAGGCGCCGTTCAAGCTAGTGTCCCACAGCGCCTTGCTCTCCCGCTCCTCCAATCCACACGCTCATGAATCGCAAAATCAGGATCGTTTCCGACCTGCATATCGGCCACCGAGCCAGCCTCATCGAACATGCCAAAGCCATCGCCCCGCTTGCCGATGGCGTCGAGCGATTGGTCTTCAATGGCGACACCCTGGAGCTGAAATACGGCGACCTCGAGAGCTCACACTACAACGCCGCCGAGCAGAAGAGCATCTTTCTGGAGGAGGTTTCGAAATGGGGCGTGGAAACCACTTTGATAACCGGAAACCACGATCCAGCCATTTCCGAGGTCCATTCCGCTTCCCTGCGGGACGGGGCGGTTTTCGCCACCCACGGCGACGGTCTCTACAAAGAAATAGCCCCTTGGAGCTCCAGCATCAAGCTGCTGCGCGCCTGCTCGAAAGGTATCGACGAAAACCAGACGGGACGAACGGCCGAGGACCTGCATCGCTACCTCAGCCTGCACAAGCAGGTCAGCATCAAAGCTCACGAAATGGACGAAACCTACAACCCGACCCTGTGGGGCAAACTGCGTATCTTCCTGCACCAGGCCTGGCCGCCCGATACGCCCTTTCGCATCCTGAAGTGCTGGAGGGAGACCCCGGATCGGGCCGTATCGCTGGCCGAACGCTTCGAAATACAAGCCAAGTTTCTCATCGTAGGGCACACCCATAAGCCCGGAATCTGGCAGCGCGGAGATCGATATGTCATCAATCTGGGCTCCTACTTTCCTTGGCCGGGCGCCTACTGCGTCGACATCGCGGACAATCTGCTAGAAGTGAAGCGGGTTCGAAAAGGAAGAAACCGCGTCACGATCGGAGAAACGATTCGAAGCTTCGAGCTCTAGACTTGGCCTAAGGCTTTTTCTCTAGAGGTAAACCAGAAGTTTTCTCCAGTTTCCCGCCGAGTTCCACCCAATTCCTAGGTCGTTGGGGAATCCGACGGATTGCGATAAGTTTCGTTGGCAACTGGTCGATGAAGATATGCCGCAGTGCGCGCGCGGCTAAAAAGCAACCGATCGATCAGCATATGAGCCTCAATATAAACCATTCAGGGGATTCGCAAGATTCCCGCGAGTACACTCTATCCCCCGGCCAATCTATCGACGTCTCCCAAGGCGATAGTTTCCAGATCAGAAACCCGGAATCCATCGCCAACCTCATCCCGCAGGGAAAGGACGTGCTTGTGCTGACCAAGGACGGCTCCTCCTACCTGCTCAAGAATTTCCTCCTGCACGACGACGTCCAGCTCGACCTTCCCGGCGGTGGCACCATCACTGGCGGATCCTTCACCTCGCCGGACGACGAAAATGAGCGAGATGCGGCCCCTCACGCCATCGAAACGCGCATCGATGACATCGACCCCGCCGCCCTACACGCCTTTCAAAGCGTCACCATCCTTTCGGTCATCAGCCAGCTCTCTCAAAACACCTCCGCTTTCGAAAACCTGCCGATCGATCCGAACGGAGAAGCTTCCGATGAGCTGAGAGACCGATTCCAATCGCTCTCCCTGGCGTCCTCCAGCAGTCAAACGACAACCGAGGCCCCTCATTCCGCTGCCGCGCAAACCGCCTACCAGTCCTTCGACCCAAATCCCTTCGCCCGAAACGGTTTCGAGGACAGCGCTGTCGAGGAAGGCTCCGAGTCCAACGAAAACGATGCCGAAGACCCCGAGGAGAGAGAAACCTCACCGGTCGATACGAACGAAGGAAGCGTCGATCCAAACGCCGTCGAAACTACGGTCGCCTCGACGTCCGACGACTCGGATGAAGGGGACAACGACGTGACCGACTCCGACGAAACCAAAGATTTCGGCGACGAATCGACGGAGATCGTCAACGAGAGCGAGGACGAAAACGCCCAAGACGCGGGAGAATCCGATGGGACGGACGATTCCGGCGATAGCACCGTGATCGATCGCGCTGACGTGAACGCGAACAAGCCCGATCCCTTCCAAGAGACCAACCTCTCGCTTTCCATCAGCAGCTCCGAGGTGCTGGAAAACCAGGAAGGCGTCACCGTCGGCACTCTCGATGCCACCGGCGTCGATTCCGAAATCCAAGGCCCTTTCACCTACTCGATCGCTTCGGATCCTACGGGCCTCTTCGAAATCGTAGACGACGCGCTGAAGCTCAAGCCGGGCGCGGCGATCGATTTCGAAACGGCTCCCGCGGACTACGGCATCGTGGTGCGCATCGAGAACGCACGCGGCGAACAGATCGACAAGCCGCTCACCCTATTCCCAGCTGACGCCAACGATGCGCCCGAGCTATCGGCCCTTAGCGCCTCCGCAGCCGAAGATGGCATCATCGCCTTCGATCAGGCGACCTTCGAACAGGCCTTTTCCGACATCGACAACGACGATTCCCTGCACAGCGTGCGCATCGATTCCCTGCCGGAAAATGGCGAACTGCGCCTCGGCGAAACGCCCTTGAAAGTCGGCGAAACCATCGCCGTGGATAGAATCTCAGAGGTGGTCTTCGCCCCTTCAGAAAACTGGCACGGCCACACCGAATTCAACTGGAGCGGCTTCGATGGAGAGATCTGGTCCGACCATCCCGCCACCGTGTCCATAGATATCGAATCGATAAACGATAGCCCGGTCGCCACCTTCTCCATCGCCTCTCAAACCACCAACGAGGACGCGGCCTTCTCCTTCGACCTGCCCGAGGGGCTCTTCTCCGACGTCGATGCTGGCGACACCCTCAGCCTCTCCGCCGACCATCCCGGTTGGCTGAGCTTCGATCCGCAAACCGGCTCCATCACTGGCACGCCTTCGTATCAGAATATTGGCGACCACCGCATCACCATCCACGCCACCGACTCCAGCGGAGCCTCCACTAGCGCCAGTTTCGAGCTGAGCGTGGAAAACATAAACGATCGCCCGACCTTCTCCCAAATCCCGGACGTATCCATTTCCGAATACGATGCCATCGATATTGAAACCGCGTCGCGCGTGAGCGACGAAGACCTCGATTTCGGCGATCAGCTTACCTACAGCGCCTCCCTTTCCGACGGCTCCCCGCTTCCCGAATGGCTGTCCATCGATGAAACCACCGGCCGCATCACCGGCACTCCTCCCCAAGGTTTGGATACCGACACCGAAATTCGGATCACCGTCACCGACAGCCAAGACGCCTCCGCAAGCTCCGTTTTCAATCTCCATGTAGCCAACGAAAACGACGCCCCAGTGATGGAGTCCGAAATCGCGGATCAAACCGTCGATGAAGATCAAGGCTTCCATTTCGACATTTCCAGCAGCTTCTCCGATTCCGACCTAGGCGATACGCTTACCTACACCGCCACTCTGCCCGATGGCACCGAGCTCCCAGCTTGGCTGCAGCTCGATCCCGCTACTGGAGTTTTCAGCGGCACTCCGGAAAATGAGGACGTGGGCATGCTGCCGATCATCGTGACCGCTTCCGATGGCAGCCTTTCCGCTCGAGACACCTTCGCCATCATGGTGCAAAACACCAACGATGGTCCCGTGGCCTTGGGCATTGCCAATCAGAAAGCGCCCGAGGACGAGCCGTTTTCCCTCGATGTTTCCGACGCTTTCTCAGACGTCGATCTGGGCGATACGCTCAACTTCTCCGCCTCGCTCACCAATGGCAGCGAGCTGCCGGATTGGCTGGAGTTCGACGAAACCACCGGCATCTTCAGCGGCACTCCGGAAAACGGAGACGTGGGCGAACTTTCAATTCTTGTGGTGGCTTCCGACGGACAGGCCAACGCCAGCGAAATCTTCAGTATCGAAGTGGAGAATACAAACGATGGCCCAGTCGCTTCCTACATCCCGCCGCAGAGCGTAGACGAGGATAGCGCTTTCCTATTCGATGCCGCCGACGCCTTCGAAGATTTGGACTTAGGCGACGAGCTACAGTATTCCGCCACTTTGGCAAATGGCGATCCGCTGCCAGACTGGATCACCATCAACCGCTTCTCCGGCGAGCTCTCCGGCACCCCGCAAAATGCTCACGTGGGCCAGCTCGATATCACCGTCACCGCCACCGACGGCCAAGAGTCCGCCAGCTCGTCCTTCCAGCTTTCCGTACAAAACACCAACGACGGCCCGCTCGTTTCCACTAGCATCGTCGACCAAAGCGTTGCCGAAGACAGCTTTTTCGAATGGCTCGCCTCCGAGTACTTCGAAGATGTCGACCTCGGCGATTCCTTGAGCTACCAAGCCACCTTGAGCGATGGCTCGCCCCTACCGGATTGGATGGATTTCGACCCGCAAACCGGTCGCCTCTCTGGTACTCCGGAAAATAGCGATGTCGCTTCATACTCCATAAAAGTCGTCGCTTCGGATGGCGAAGAGACCGCGGAAACCAGCTTTAGCTTGGAAGTGGAAAACGTGAACGACTCGCCCGTGGTTTGGACCGAGGTGGCAGACGCTTCCGTATCCGAAGACATTCCCTTCGAGATCGATCTGTCTCCAAACTTTGGCGACGTCGACTTTTCCGATTCGCTCATCTTCTCCGCTACTCTGGAAAATGGCGACCCGCTGCCTGATTGGCTCTCCATAGATCCCGAGACCGGACGCCTAGTCGGCTCCGCATCGAATCAGGACATCGGCGACCTTCAAATCACCGTCACCGCCTCCGACGGGCAAAGCTCCGCTTCCGACACCTTCACCCTGAGCGTCGAAAATACCAACGACGCTCCCACGGTCGTCGCCAATATCGTCGACCAAAGCATCGACGAAGATGCGTCCTTCTCCCTCGAGACCATCGGCACCTTCGACGATGTGGACGCTGATGACGTGCTCACGTTCTCCGCCACTTTGGAAAACGGCGATCCACTGCCCGAATGGCTCTCCATCGATCCCGAAACCGGCACTCTTTCCGGTACCCCGGAAAACCAAAACGTGGGCCAAATCGGCGTGAAGGTCATCGCAACCGATTCCGATGGGGAAAGTGCTTCCCAGACCTTCCGTATCACCATCGAGAATACAAACGATCAGCCAGTCGTTACTTCCGCCATCCCAGACGCCACAGTTGACGAAGACACCGCCTTCTCGCTCGACGCAGGCTCGCGCTTCGGAGACCACGACTTTTTCGACACTCTCACCTTTTCCGCCACGCTGGATAACGGCGATCCGCTTCCCGAATGGCTTTCCTTCGATAGCAATACCGGCGAACTATCAGGCGCTCCAGAAAATGGAGACGTCGGAGAGATCGCCATCACTGTCACCGCTACCGACCAGTCGGGGGCTACCGCACAGGAAACCTTTTCCCTCACCGTCGAAAACACCAACGACGGCCCAATGGTCGTTTCCGAGATCACAAACCAATTCGCCACCGAAGACGCGGAATTCGTTCTGGAAACCATCACCAACTTCGCCGACCCCGACATCGGCGATTCCCTCACTTTCTCGGCCAATCTCGCAGATGGCTCCCCTCTCCCCGATTGGCTGTCCATCGATCCAGAAACCGGCACCCTCTCCGGTCTGCCGCAAAACAGCGACGTCGGCCAGCTCGCCGTCAACGTCACCGCCACCGATTCCTCCGGTTCATCGGTGTCCGAAGCATTCCGTATCGAAGTTGAGAATACAAACGACGGTCCTGTCGCCACTGCTATCATAGACCAGACCGCAACCGAGGACTCCGCATTCTCCCTCGACGTCTCCGGCAACTTCTCCGACGTCGACGCGGGCGACACCCTCACCTACTCCGCCACCCTGGAAAACGGCGACCCCCTGCCAAACTGGCTCTCCATCGACCCAACGACCGGTCAGCTCTCCGGAACCCCCGAAAACGGCGACGTGGGCGACATCGCCATCACCGTCACCGCCACCGACCAAACAGGCGCCACCGCTCAAGAAACCTTTGGTATCAAAGTTGAAAATACAAACGACGCCCCAACTGCCTCGCTCATCGATACGCAAAGCGTAGACGAAGACTCCTTCTTCTCACTTGACGCCTCATCGTACTTTTCCGACCAAGACCTCGGCGACACCCTCGTTTTCGAAGCCACACTCTCGGATGGCTCCCCCCTTCCTGCTTGGCTTAGCTTCGACGAAAACACCGGACAACTCACCGGCACCCCAGACAATGAGGATGTTGGCTCTATCGAACTCACCATCTCCGCCACCGATGGCGAAGAAATCGTAGAGCAAAACGTAACTATCCAGGTGGCCAATACCAACGACGGCCCCGTCGCCACCGCTATCACCGATCAGACCGCAACCGAGGACTCCGCATTCTCCCTCGACATTTCCGGCAAGTTCTCCGACGTCGATGCCGGCGACTCCCTCACCTATAGCGCCACCCTGGAAAACGGCGACCCCTTGCCCAGCTGGCTATCCATCGACGCAACCACCGGACTACTCTCCGGCACCCCTGAAAACGCCGACGTGGGCGAGATTGCGGTCACCGTCACCGCCACCGACGCCGCAGGCGCCACCGCTTC
>NZ_JARXHY010000024.1 GCF_031127815.1 Pelagicoccus sp. SDUM812003
TCAACCGCGGGAACTACCGCAGCTGGATTTTCGAGACGGATGGAGCGAAGGCTTCCTTCGAGAAGTCCCTGCTGGAGGCTGCGGAGAGAAGCGGCTGGAAGCTGCATGCCTACTGCGTGATGGGAAATCATTTTCACCTGGCCTTGGAGACGCCAGCGCCGAACCTGAGCGAGGGCATGCGTTGGCTGCAGAGCTCGTTCGCCATGCGGTTCAATAGATTCCGCAAGGAAAACGGCCACATATTCCAGGGACGTTTCAAGAGTATCGTGGTGGAGGATGTCGAGCGTCTGGCTTGGCTTTGCCACTACATTCACTTAAACCCGGTGCGGGCCCGGATCTGCCCCGTGTCCGATCTGAGAGGCTATCGGTACTCGAGCTATTTCCACCTCTGGGACAAGCGGAGGCGATCGAAAGGAGTGGGCTTTGATGTCTGTCTGGAGGGAGCGGGGGAACTGAAGGATACACCTGCCGGGCGACGTAAGTACCAGCAGTATCTCGCTTGGCTTGCTGAGGACGAACCGAGGCAGAAGGAGTTGTTGTTCGACAGGATGAGCAATGGCTGGGCTCTCGGTACGAAAGGGTTCAAGCAGGCATTGCTGGAGGATGAGAAGGCGATCAAGGCGTGTTTGGAGCTGGGAGTGGACGATGCTCGGGAGATGAGGGAACTGGCCTGGGAGGCGAGACTGGAGCGATGCCTTGGAGCGCTCGGGAAGGTGTCTGGCGAATCGGGGGTGGAGTCGAAATCTGCGGATTGGAAGGTGGCCATCGCTTGTTATATGAAAAAGACGCTTCTGTGCCGCAACGGCTGGCTGGCCGAGAGGCTGAATATGGGCGCGGAGTCTGCAGTGGCTCGATACTGCTCGGAGTTTTTTAGGGGAGGGAGAACGGGGGCTTTGTCGCACTATCGGTTGTTGATATCAAAGGTATAGGGGCTGTTGCCCAAATAGTGGATACAACGCTCTGAACTGGATTTCAGGCCTTTTTGCATCGCCACCTGCACTCTTCGATAATGCCTCCAAAATCGATATTGCCACCCTTGCAATCCGCGCGAAAGCGGTAATTGCAGGGCCTTGGACTCGAGATATAACCACTGCGGGACTCTTCCTAGGGCCGGAGGCGTTAGCGATCAGTATCTTCACGTTCTCTATCGCGCAGATGATGTGATCCTGGATGCGCTGACGCCATAGGCGTCGCCAGCGCGAGCGCTTGAAGCCGTGAAGATTGGCGGACTGGGCGAAGCTGCCTTCCATCCGCCACTTCCGGCGGGCTCGGCTCCGATGGGCGGGCTCGCTGCGGCTTTGCTCGAGCCCCTGGTCGATCAGCTCCTGTCCCCAGCGTCTTTGAACCGTCCTGCCAAGCTTAGCCTTCGTGCATTGCGGCCTGAGGCTGCATCGGTCGCAGGTTCCCTTGCGGACCGCATACTCGACGCTCATTCTTATCTTGTCAGGACTCCTTGGATACAGTCTTTCGCCCGCAGGGCACGCATAGGTGTCGCTTGCCGCGTCGTAGCGGAAGCGTTCGGCTCCGTAGACCTCGACATGCCGCTTCCTTCCGGAATGCGGCTTCATATGCGTCGCCACGCCCAGTGCGACGAAGTCGCGATAGTTCTCGGAGGTTCCGTACTGCGAGTCTGCGACGGCACTTTGAGGAAGTCCTCCGACGTTCGCTCTATGCTGATGAAGAAGCGCGAGCATCTTTGCGTTTTCCTCAACGTCGCCTGGAGAGGTGATGGTGGCCGTGACGACCCCATGCTCGTCGTCGACCGCTCGATGAGCCTTGTAGCGGGGCTTGGACTCGCCGCCGGTCTTCTTTCGAGCGCAGGGAGCGTCGGGGTCGGTGGGGCTGATTAGCGTCGCGTTGGCCAGTCTCCCTTTGCTCGAGTCGGACTTGCAGCCTTCCAGCTTCGCCTCCTGCGCACCGTAGACTTCCCGCAGGCGGGCTATCATCTCGGGGTCGCTTTTGACGACCGAGTCTCTCGACGCGTTCGCGTCGATCAGACTGCCGTCCATGTGTAGAAGCTCGTTGGATACGAGTCTCGCTTCGACGCACTGGCTTACGCTGCGCAGGAACATCTTCTCGAAGGCGTCCGCTCCCCATCTAGCCCGAGCCTTGGAGAGAACGCTGTGATCGGGAATCGCGTCGTCGAGACCGTAGCCGAGGAACCAGAGGTAGTCCAGTCGCTCGGGCAGGATCCTCATTAGCTCTCGCTCGCTGCGGACGTTGTCCCAGAACAGGAGGAACATCAGCTTGAGGACGACCTCAGGGTCGACCGAGACGTTGCCGTTGCTGCCGTACTTGTCGGCGACTTCCTCGCGAACGAACGAAAAGTCCACCTGTTCGTCGACCTTTCTGAGCGGATGGTCGAGTCGGACCCGCTTGTCCAGATCGACGCCATAGCTGAACAGATTCTTCTGCCTCTCGTGCTTGCCCATCATGATAGGCGGAGCTTACACGTCAATTGTTCCTGTATCCAGACTTTAAGTGCATTTGGGCAACAGCCCCTATAGGATTGACCCCTTTTAGTAGCCTGAGAGGCTGAATATGGGCGCGGAGTCTGCTGTGGCTCGATATTGCTCGGAGTTTTTTAGGGGAGGGAGAACGGGGGCCTTGTCGCACTATCGGTTGTTGAAAATAAAGGTATAGGATTGACCCCTTTTAGTAGCCTTCCTGAAATCCAGTTCAGAGCGTTGTATCCACTATTTGGGCAACAGCCCCTATAGGATTGACCCCTTTAAGAAGCCCTTCCTTTTAGAATCGCCCTTTTAGAAGAGTTCAAAGGTATAGGATTGATCCCTTTTAGTAGAAGAGTAGAGTGGTCCTACTTTTAGCTGCTCCGCGCGATTTAGCGTTGATTGAACTAGAAGCTCCAGACCAGAGGCACGACGATGACGGTGATGATGAACGCCAGTAGATTCAAGGGAATGCCCACTTTGAGAAAGTCGGAAAATCTGTATCCGCCAATTCCGTACACGTAGGTGTTGGTCTGGTATCCGATGGGGGTGGCGAAACTCGCTGACGCTCCCATGGCTACGGCGATGATAAATGGCCTTGCGTCGACGCCGAGCGTTTCGGCTGTGCCGATCGCCAGGGTGGTCATGAGCACGGCTGCGGCGTTGTTGGAGAGAACCTCGGTGAGGGTCGTAGTGAGCAGGTAGATGCCGGCGAGCAGGAAGATAGGGCGCCAGGGTTCAGATACGAGTTGTGAAACCGAGCTGACTAAGTTTTGGGCAAGGTAGTCGGAAGCTCCGCTGGTCTCCATGGCTCGGCCCACGCCGATCATGGCGAAGATGAGGAAAAGGATAGGCCAGTGGATGGATCGATAGGCGTCGTTCATGCTGATGCACTTGGTGAGCAGCAAAAGGACGCAGGCGATGATGGCGGCTCCCGCGATGGGCATAAGGCCGATCGCGGATACGGAGATGACTCCCGCGATGGCTCCCAGCGTGAGAACGAGCTTGGCGGGGTTGCTTTTGGCTTCGATGCGGGCTTCGTCGATGATGACGAAGTCGCCTTGGCGGCGGAGGTTTTCGATCGCTTCCTTGCTGCCGAGGAGCAGGAGGATGTCGCCGGCTTGCAAAGGGGAGCTGTAAAGCTCGGTCCGAAGATTGCGGCCTTTGCGATGGATTGCGACGGGGGCGAGTCGGTAGCGCTGACGGAAGTTGAGTTCTCGAAGGGTTGAACCGGCGAGGTTGGTCTCCGAGCGGAGGGCGACCTCCACGAAGCTGCCCTCTACGGCGGCGATCTGTTCGAGTCCAAACTCAGCGAGCAAGGCGTCAAGAGCGCTGGTGGGGGACGACTGCGCTTTTGCTAAGGCTCGGGCCGATGCGGTGACTAGGACGCGGTCGCCTGCTTCGAGCAGGGTCTTGGAGCTTTCGCCCGGAAGGGCGATACCGCGACGAATGACTTCAAGCGCTTTGAGACCACTGTTCTTGTATTGAGGAAACTGTGACAAGCTTTTGCCTACCAGGGCGGAGTCATCGTTTACAAACGCTTCTAGGATGTACTCGCGCTTTTCCTCTTCTGTGAGTATGGAAGTCAGCATCTCGCGCCGAGGGATCAGCTTGTAGCCGATGGTGAGTAGGTAGAGCGATCCGCCGAGGAAGAGCGGTATGCCGATCCAAGCCAATTCGAACATCGAGATGGGTTCGAGCCCGCGATTGGCGGCTACGGAGCTTACGACAATGTTGGTGCTAGTGCCAATGAGCGTGCAAGACCCTCCGAAAATGGAAGCGTAGGAAAGGGGTATCAGAAGTTTGGATGCAGGGGCTCCGATCTGCTTGGCTAGAGACAGCGCGACGGGCAAGAAAACCACGACTACCGGCGTGTTGTTGATGAAGGCGGATATGGCTGCCACGCAGAGAATGAGCGCGGGCAGGGCGGTGCGCATGCGAAGACCCGGGATGCTCTGCAAGCGGTCAGCGAGGAGCTGGATGGCGCCGCTCTTTTCCAAGGCGGCGCTGAGGATGAACATGGCGCCTACGGTGATCGGGGCGGAGTTTGAGAACGATGCGAGAGCGTCGTTCGTGCTCAGTATTCCTGTCGCCATCAGGATGGCCAGGCCGGCGAAGGCAGTGAGCTCGGTAGGAAGCTTTTCCCACGCGAAGCTTGCGAGCATCGCTCCGAGCAGCAGAAATACGAGCAGGATCTCCCAGGTCATTGGTGATGTGGCTATTCCGCAAGGACCCGCTTGGAGGGCGGGTTTAGTTGGACTTGTCTCCCAAATCGTTCATGAGCTCCGCTAGAAATCCGTCCTTAGGGTCAGCGGCGTTGTTTCGCGTGGCGGATTCCTTGGCTTTGTTCTTCATGCGCATAAAGTAGTTGTCGGCTCCGCTTCGGCGAATCTTGCGCAGTGTGACTTCGACCACGTCGTGAAGGCTGTAGCGATCGAGTATATTCGACATGGCGTTGCGCACATCGATCATCAGCATACGAAGTCCGCAATGCTCCTCGTCAGGGCAGGAGCAGCGTTCGTAGGCGGTTTGGCTGGCGCAGCAAATAGGAGCAAGCGGACCGTCGAGGAGGCGGACGATTTGTCCTATCTTTATGGAGGAGAGTTCTTTGGCCACGTAGTAGCCACCCGCCTTGCCGCGTTGGGTCGCGACCAGACCTTCGCGGCGGAGTTCTATCATGATCTGCTCGAGAAACTTGATCGGCAGGTTCTCGGCTTCGGCTAGTTCGCTTAGCGGTACCACTTCGTACTCCAGGGATTGGGCAATGCCGAGGTCGATCATGGCGCGTAGGCCGTATTCCGCTTTTTTTGACAGTTTCATAAAAGGCTACTAAATCTATCGGAAATTAGGGGGCAAGCTTTTAGGAGTTTGGGGTAGTGGTTTGATTTGGAACTCGATTTCTACGGAACTAGAAGGCGCTGAGTCATTCTCTACCGCCTCGGCTGGCTTCTCTCAGCCCTTCGAGATGGGAGTAGATCCCTCTGGCAGCGAAGGTCTCCTGCCAGCTGTTGGGTTTGATTGTGTACAGGTCGCGCGTCGGGAATGATGATGCGGTTTGCGCAGCTACGGCTGGGTCGCTAGGCCTCAGGTGGTGATTAGCGGCTAGAAGTTGGCCAGTCTCGCTGAACTGGAATGCGAGGTAGTCGTGTGCGATGTCTTGGGTTCTGCGCTTTTCGACATGGCGCTGGAGAATGGCAATCTTGGGAGCGGCTAGTATGCTGCGGGGGAAGTGGACAGCCTCGAGATCTGGGTAGCCAAGCTCCGCGAGTTTCAGGGCGTCGCTCTCCCATGTAAGGAAGGCGTCGAGATCTAGGCGCAGCGCGAATTTCGACAATGCCGTGCGGGCGCCAGAGTCGATATGCGTCACTCTGAGGTAGAGTTTTTGCAGCTCGAGTATGGCCCGTGTTTCTTCGGCCGCACTCTCCTTGGCTGCTCGTTCCAGGGCGAGGAAGGCCCAGCGTCCGGCTCCGGACCGGTCTGGACTCGTCAAGGCGAGCTTGACATCCGAGCGCCAAAGGTCGGGCCAGTCCCGAATGCGCAAGGGATTTCCCGAGCGAACGACGAGGGAAATGCTGGAGTGGAAAGGTGAGCTGAGGTAGGGGAAGGACTCCTGCCAGTCCGCACTCGCGCAGCCGTTGTGATCTACGATGTTTTGGGTGTCGTAGGCGGAGGCGAGGGAGACCACGTCGGCGATTTGGCCACGAGCGAGGTTGCTAGCTTGTCGGACGGAGCCAGCGTGGCTCATGACTATGCGAGTGTGGGCAGAATCAGGTAGGGTTTCGTAGTAGGCTTGGTTGAGAGCCGCATAGTACTCGCGGGACGCGTCGTAGGAAACGTGAAGCAATTCGGAATCGCTGCGGAAGGGAAAATGGAAATAGGCCGCTATGGCGACCAGCGCTGCAAGCGCTAAGATGGCTGATACGACGATTCTGCGGTCTCGTTCGATCTCGGGCGTCGGTTTCGGAAAGGGCGGGTAGAGCTGGGTCATGATTGCGACGGGGTTGCCCAGAAAACTAACTGATTTTATAGGAAAAGGAAAGTAGTGTATTGATGGAAATCTTATCTAATCCGGGCCGAGAAGGCGGCGTCTGATTCGCGGCTACAGCATAGTAGGCGTAGGAGGAATCTTGTGCCTTATGCTTTGGATGCTATCTCTCCCTGCTCGCTCAGTCTTTCGACGAGTTCGAGTCGGCCGGAGCGACTCTTCTCGAACAGTCGTATGTGGCGGAACCTGATGCTCACGTTCTGGCCCGGTTGGAGCTGGAGTTCGTCAAGTTCGGACCGCGACACTTCGGCTTCAAGCTGTTCGCGAGTATCGAGGCGCTCGAGAGCGACGCTGCCTACGCTGCCGGCGGAGAAGATGTGCTGCACTCGGGCGCTCAGCGGAGAGGCGTCGATATCGGAGAGGATCTCGATGTCGTGGGGACGGACGTAGAGCTGATCGCGTTCGGCGACCTTTAGATTGCCGAAGCCGCTGGCGAGGCGGTTGACGTTGCCCATGAACTCGATGACGAAAGGCGATGCTGGATGGTCGAAGACGTTTTGAGGTGTACCCACTTGCTCGATACGCGCATGGTTCATCACCACGACTTGGTCAGCCAACTCGAGGGCTTCCTCCTGGTCGTGGGTGACGAAGACGGTGGTCAGACGCAGCTCTTCGTGGAAGTGCCGAAGCCAGCGGCGCAGGTCCTTGCGTACTTTCGCGTCAAGAGCGCCGAAGGGTTCATCCAGCAGGAGGACCTTCGGCTCGATGGCGAGGGCGCGAGCGAGGGCGATGCGCTGGCGCTGCCCACCCGAAAGCTCTCCTGGAAGGCGATTCTCTAGGCCAGAGAGTTGGACGAGCTCGAGGAGGCGGGACACCTTGGCGTCGATTTCCGCTTTCGTGGGGCGAGCCTTCTTCGGCCGAACGGCGAGGCCGAAGGCGATGTTGTCGCGCACGGTCATGTGACGGAAGAGGGCGTAGTGCTGGAAGACCATACCGACCTGGCGTTGACGCGCTGGAATATTGGATACGTTTTCGCCATGGAAGAACAGATTCCCGCTGCGCTCGTCCGGAGATTCCAAGCCTGAAAGGATGCGGAGAAGCGTTGTTTTACCGGATCCGGAGGGTCCGACGAGCGCGACCAGTTCGCCGCTAGGGACCTCCAGAGTGACGTTGTCGAGCGCGACGGTTCTGCCGAAGGTCTTGCTGATGTTTTTTGCGTGTATGCTCATGTAGCTCTCGTTTGTTGAACGGCTTTGATCGATGGAAGTTGTTGGCTAGCTTGCATTAGCGAGGTGGAGCGGCCGGTTGTCGGGCAGGCGTTCGGAAGCTCGCCGTTCGTGGCGCCGGACGAGTCGCCATTCGATGAAGGTCTTGCCCGCCAAAGTGACCAAAGCCAGCCCGGCGAGAAGCGAAGCGACGGCGAAGGCGGCGACGAAGTTGTACTCGTTGTAGAGAATTTCCACGTGCAGCGGCATGGTGTTGGTCAGTCCTCGAATGTGTCCTGAAACAACGGATACGGCTCCGAACTCTCCCATGGCTCGGGCATTGCAAAGCAGGACTCCATATATGAGAGCCCACCGTATGTTGGGCAATGTGACTCTGCGGAAGATCTGCCAGCCGCTGGCTCCGAGCAGATAGGCAGCCTGTTCCTCTTCCCTTCCGTCGGCCTGCATGGCAGGTATCAGCTCTCTGGCGACGAAGGGAAAGGTGATGAATATGGTAGCGAGCGTGATGCCTGGCACGGCGAATATGATCTGTATGTCGCGCTCATGGAGCCATGGCCCCAGCCAGCCGTGGGCTCCGAAGAGGAGGACGAAGATAAGCCCGGATACCACAGGCGACACGGAGAAGGGCAGGTCAATCAGAGTGACAAGCAGGCTCTTGCCTTTGAAATCATGCTTGGCGATAGCCCAGCTGGCTACGACTCCGAATACTAAATTGAGCGGCACTGATATGGCCGCGACTAAGAGAGTCAGGTAGATCGCATGCAAGGCGTCCGGATCGCTGAAGGATGCGAAGTAGGCTCCCAATCCTTTACGTAGAGATTCCGCGAATACGGCGATGAGAGGGGAGAGCAGCAGCAAGAGCAGGAATGCCAACGAGGCTCCGATGAGAGATCGTCGCAGCCAAGTCGGGTCAGCTGTTGATTGTTTTTTCGCGCGGACGCGAAGAGAAGGAAGTTTTCCAGCCATGGTTGGATCCTGTTTGTTGTTGCGGGTTTGGCTAGCGGACCGATTGTCCGGTGCGGACGCTGCTCCAACGCTGTAGGAGGTTGATTAGGAAAAGGGACAAGAAGGAGATCGCTAGCATGGTCACCGCGATAGCGGTAGCGGCAGCATAGTCGTACTGCTCGAGCTGGGTGACGATCAGCAGCGGAGCAATCTCGGTGCGCATGGGCATGTTTCCCGAAATGAACACGACAGAGCCATACTCGCCAATGCCGCGGGCAAACGACAGAGCGAACCCGGTGAGCGCCGCCGGGAGTAAGGTCGGGAGTATGACTCTACCGATGGTTTGCAGACGGGTTGCCCCGAGCATCGCGGCGGCTTCCTCCAGCTCGGTTTCGACGTTTTCTAGAACCGGCTGTACCGTGCGGACCGCGAACGGAATGCCGATGAAGATGAGTGCGATGGTAATCCCGATGGGCGAGAAGGCGACTTTGATGCCGAGCGGCTCGAGCCATTGGCCGAAGAAGCCGTTGGGGGCGTAGATGGCAGTGAGGGCGATGCCTGCGACGGCGGTCGGCAAGGCGAAAGGCAAGTCGATCATGGCGTCGACCAGCTTTTTGCCTGGGAACTCGTAGCGCGCGAGGGTCCAGGCGACGAGAGTGCCAAAGACGGCGTTGACCATGGCGGCTATGGCGGCGGTGATGAACGAGAGCTGAAGCGCGGCCAAGGTGCGGGGCCGCGTGATGATTTCCCAAAACTCTACAATACCCAGCTCGGCAGTCTTGAGCACGGCCGCCGAGAGAGGGATCAGCACGATGAGGCTCAGGTAGAGCAGCGTGTAGCCAAGGGTGAGTCCACGGCCCGGTAGGCTGGGAAGCCTGCGTCGGGCGCGGCCCGGTATGGGCTGGAGTTCAGCTGTGGTGGCGTTCATCGAATGATCCTAGTCGTACATCTCCTCGGCAGCCCAAGCGGATTGACGCTGCCTGTTGCGGGGAATTGGAAGCAGGTTGCCCTCGTTCTCGTAGGAGACGGCTTCGACTCTCTGCAAGTTCTCGATGCGGCGCCGCAGGAAAATGACGAGGAATTGGCTGGTCCAGCTCGTGGTCATCTGGTCGCTCCACGTAACAGGTATTCCGATACGAAGCTTCCAGCAGTCAGTGTCGGTCGAGGCGCGAAGGCTGAGCCGAGTCTCGAAACCGCCTGAGATGGTTGCTCTGCCAAGCCTGTCGATTGATTCGACGGTCTGGATGGCGGCTTTGCGTATATAGGTCGGGCCATCCGCGTCGGCGGTCGGCTGACCACGGGTGGTTCTCGAGATCTCGACAAGTCCGTCCAGAGCGCGAGTCGCGAAGGCTTCGATACTGCGCTCGAGCGCTTCGCTCAGTTCGTCCGGGTGGAAATCGTTGCCGGATTCGAGCGCGATCGGATCGGTGACGGGCAGGGCGCTCAAAACGAGTCCGGTCGCTAGATTGGGCTGCAGCACAAGGCGCTCGAGGAACTGAAGAAGCGCCTCGGAGGTCCGTTTGTCAGAGCCTTGGTTTCGCGCGAGCAGCCCGACGAAGCGGGAGTCAAGGTCGCGGTGAGGCGGTCCGAAGAAACTGAATACGGGCAAGCCGTACTTGTGGCCGTTGTGCTCGACGAACAAGTCGATCGATCCGGCGAGGTGTTTGGAGATTTCGCAGTGCTGGACGAAGCCTCCAAGAAGCTCGCGCATCTCGGCGCGGTGTTCGGGCGATAGTCTACGTTTCATAGCTTTTTCTCTTTTGATTTTCATGCCCCAGGTTTGGGGCTATCGAATATAGATTTGGTCGAAGATACCGCCGTCGTTGAAGTGCTTCTTCTGGGCGGCTTGCCATCCGTCGAAGGCTTCGTCCACGGTGACGAGCTTTACCTTGGGGAAGCGGGCGATGTCTTTCGGGTCGGCGTGTTCAGGTTGGTAGGGGCGATAGTAGCGCTTGGCGGCCAGAGCTTGAGCGTACGGGCTGTATAAGCCTTCCAAATACGCTTTTGCCGCTTCTGCGTTTCCGGATTTCTGGGCATTGGCGTCGACGACGGTGACCGGCGGCTGGGCGAGAATGCTGACTGAGGGCATGACGATTTCGAACTTGTTGGCGCCGAGCTCGTTTAGGGCAAGGAAGGCCTCGTTTTCCCATGCGAGCAGGACGTCCCCGATACCCCGCTGGACGAAGGTGGTAGTGGAGCCACGGGCCCCCGAGTCGAGGACGGGCACGTTGCGGTAGAGTTTCGTGACGTAGCTCTGGACCTTCGCTTCGTCGCCGTTGTAGTGGTCGCGGGCCCAAGCCCAGGCGGCCAAATAGTTCCAACGGGCGCCGCCTGATGTCTTGGGATTAGGCGTTATGACTTCGATGCCCTTCTTGGCGAGGTCACCCCAGTCCTTGATATCTTTCGGGTTTCCGCTTCTGACGAGGAATACGATGGTGGAGGTGTAAGGCGCGCTTCCGTTGGGCAGGCGGTTCTGCCAGTCCTCGGGGATCTTGCCGGTCCGCTCTGCGATGACATCGATGTCGTAGGCCAGGGCCAGGGTGACGACGTCGGCCGCAAGACCGTCCATCACGGCCCGAGCCTGTTTGCCTGCCCCTCCATGGGATTGGCGAATTAAGATGTTCTCGCCAGTCTTTTCCTTCCACTGCTTCTGGAACCAAGGGTTGTATTCTTCGTAGAGCTCCCGAGTGGGGTCGTAGGAGACGTTTAAGAGCGTGCGGACGGCAGCGTGAAGGCAGATCGGCAGCAGAGTGGCGACAGCTGCGAGTATCGCGAATGTCTTGCGTAAGGAAATATTCATGACGGTATTCTTTAGGATAGCTTCGGTTTTTGCGTGGCGGACGGGGGCAGTGGGCGCCTCGAAGTCGAACTGCAGGCGGCTGTGCACGATCTCCTCATTGTTGCGACTGGCTCCGACGCCGGAAAGGCCGACGAATTCGTAGGTCTCCAAGATGGCGGCCCCGCCTCTCCCTGAATGGTTGGACGCGCTCTACGGACGAGGAAAGATGTCATGCCACCTTCAGTGTTGGGAAACCATAGTAGATCAGTCTGGAATATGAGGCGAACTCGAACGGAGAATCTCCCGACCTGTGACTTCGCTTCAAAGCCGCGATGGCTTATGGCAGCGGAGGCTGCTTCATACTCCTTGGAGCCTCGTGTCTCGAGCGCATCGATCTTGGCCCTCAGGGCTGCGATCTCGTCGGTGGAGGAGGTAGGGTTTTGGGAACTCCCAAGGCTTTGGGGGAGCGCGATGCTCGAAGCGAGGGCTGGGTCTGTTTTATTGTTGAAACCCCCAATCGGGCTTCGTGGTGATGGAGTCATGTGCTGGTGATTTGATAATCGCCAGCATCCGGTTGTCCGGTCTGCCGCGGCGCGTCTCAAGGACGCTGAGCTCGTTTGTCGTTGTTGCCCTTCGCAGGTTTGCGATCGGGGTCTATTTTAGGAGTCCGCTCGGTTGCTGTCGGCCGGACGGATCCGGATCTTCTCCGTGCACTCGACCTGAGTGACCTTGCCGTCGTGGATGGTGATTTGAACGCTTCCGAACTGGAGACTCTGAATCTTCTCGAATACGATTCGCCCCCATGAAGGCAACGCTTCGGGAAAATGCGGTTGAATTGGAGACTGTTGATTCATCGAGTTATGAAATCCTACTAAAAAGATAGGAAATCAAGTCGAAATTTAGATTCCGAGAAAAAAGTCGGTCTGCTGAACCGATTGCCGACCGTGATCGGGAGATAGGGAGGGTCGGTCGCCATTTAGAGCCCAGAGACTGCCGGTTCGTAGTTGGCTTAGAATGGAATTGAAGCTCCTGTTTAGACGAACTCTCGAGATTCGTGTAAGTTTTGATCGGAAATCAAGACCGGACTGTCGTGCAGTCAGTTCGGGGGCAAAGGTTGTCCGCAAGTGGCAGAAGTAGGACCTGTCAAACTGCGACTCCGGTTCCAAGCCTGAGTGTGATGCCAGGAGGGCAGGGAATTGTGTGTAGGTGGTTGCGGAAAATTGGGGAGGCTTGGTGTCGCCCTTTGTTTAGCCTGGCTATTTGTCGCTACCCATCTGCTCGCGAACGAGGTTCGCGAGGAACTTCGCGAATGGCTTGATGTTCTGCCGGACGCTGGCTTCTTCCAGCGCTTGCATGTAGTCGGTTCTCGCTTCGACGGGGATTACGGTCCAAGGATATCCGCCGGATGCGAGCATGAGATTCATCAGGAACCTGCCGATGCGCCCGTTGCCGTCCATGTATGGATGTATGAATACAAAAAAGAAATGGCCGAGCACTACGCGAGCTGCGGCTGACTCTTCCAAGGAGAGCAGTTCGAAGAGGGCTTCCATGCATTCGGCGACGGCTTCTCGTTTCACTGGAACGTGCATCGACCCTCGAATGTAGACCTGTCCGCGTCGGTAGCCTGCCAGGTCGACTGGAGCTAGAATACCCGCCGTCACGCTAGGTGCGAAGAGTTCCCGGTACCAGCTTCCGTGGTCCGAGTCGGCTACCTTGCCTGGATTGCCGCCTTCCAGAACCGTTTCAACGCTTGATCGGACTGCTTGGAAGGACTGCCAATAGCCGCGGGCTGCCATGGCGTCTCGGTGCGTGCGATCCGTCTCTATGTCATCTGGATTCCAGTTGCCGCTACGGACACTGTCGATCAAGGCCGGGGTGACTCTGTAGCCTTCGATTGACAGAGAGTTGTAGGCGTCGGTCGTGTAGACTTCATCTACTGCTTGGACGTAGCGTTTCTTCCCTTTTGGCAGTCCGGGCGCTGGCGGGAATGCTTCGGTCACTTGATCCCGCATTGCCTGCCATAGCAATTTGATGCGGCTTACATAGGGAGAGGTCCCTGCTTGGGTGATTCGAACGGCAATTCCATCGTCGAAAGGATCGGATTCTCTAACTGAATAGCCTGCCGTTTCCATAGTCTCGACTATTTCGTCCGCGGTTTTTTCGCGTCCGATATTGCGGCAGGCTCCCGCCAGTCTGCCCGCGACGGTACTGTGTCCCCCTTCGAGGAGCTTGGAAAGTAGCGGAGATGCGTCGCGCAGCATTGCGAGGGCGGCACGGGCGCTGGTTGGAGATTGTTTGAAGAAAGTCGGGCCAGCTGAGACGAAAGCGTATTCCAGAGAGAAAAGGCGCAGTCCGTCGACTTCCAGCAAGTCCTCGGATGAGGGGAGGATTGCCCTAATGTCTAAGAGGGAGGTGCCGTGGGGAAGATTCGTCACCTTGTTGCCAGCGTTCTTTGCTCGGACGAGTAGTTGCGCAGGAACGGTCCAGTTGCCCGCCAGCAATTCGAGCGACTGCTCGGGCGACAAGCTCCAGTCAGATCCGAAGCGCTCATTCAGATAACTGGCGCAGAACTTCCAGAAAGAGGCGTACCATGCTGTGCTTTCGCCTTTTGTTTCGTCCGGCCTTGCTGGCACGTACCATCCCTTCATGACTTCCTGCAGGAAGCCATTCTTCATAAGCCGCTCCCGATCCGTGCGCGATAAGTCCCTGGAACGGATGGCTGTCGTTCCTTGGTTTCCTTGGAGCTTGCGAAGGCTGTCCAAGGATTTTGCTAGGTTTTCGGATGGTGATGCCATGGTGGCGGGCCTGTTGCCTCTTTGGGTTGAAAATTAGGTTTTCGTGATGTTTTAAAATTCGGTTATTATGTTGTTCGGTACTTAGGGTTTTATGTCGATCAAAATTAGGCTATTGTGCTATCCCGTTCTCGAAGCTACATTTTCATTCCAGTGCCATGCTTGAGTGTTGGGTGTTGAGTGCCTTGAGTGCTTCCCGATCCCTCTGGAGGATCTTGGAATAGGTGTAGTTGAGGAATTTCGATTGCCTTCGAAATGCCCGGCCTCCAATTTTTTGGGGAAGTTCTGGGTTTACGAAATTTCGTTAACGGAATTCGCAACCTTCACGTAAACAACGAAATACAGAGAAACCAGAGATGATAAACAGCGGAAAATTAGGAGCTTCGAATCCCTCCTTCTCCGCCACTAATCATCGCTAGCAAGGCTCTCTGTTGAATATCAAGTTGCTTGAGGTTCTATTTGGAAACACTCGAAGTCTGTTATCGAAGTGGTCGCTACTAGGTGGTTCGAGCTCCAACCATTTAGGTGTGTTCCGCGTAGGGTGTCGATGTCGTACCTTCTCTGACATACTGCCTATAGACGCGTGAGATCGCGACTCCGAACCTGCTTGTGTCAAAGTTCATGGCGAGCCTCATGGCGTTTCGCCCCATTTGATCCAGTTCCCGGTTATTGATGAGAAGTCTCCTGACCTTTTCAGCCCACTCCTGCGGCTGCAGCAGCGTTTTGTATCCATTGTGTCCGTCGACGATGAAGTCGTCGATACCGCTGGCTCTGACAGCAACCACCGGAAGCCCTGCTGCCATCGCCTCGAGTATGACCATGCCTTGCGTCTCTGCCTGCGAGGCGAAGACAAAGAGGTCGCCGAGGTGATAGTAGTTTGCGACTTCCTTTGGGGGGACCGACCCGAGCAGACGAATGTGTTTCTGTAGGCCCAGCCGCTCGATCTTGGCTTCGAGAAACTGCCGCTGCGGGCCATCACCAAGAATAAGCAGCGTAAAGTCGACCGGACAATCAGCTGCGAGCTCGGCGATGCCGTCTACGATGAAGGAAACGTTTTTTTCCGGGCTTAGTCGCGAAACACAGACCAGAGTTCGACAACCGTAGCGATCCAGTCCCAGCTGGCTCTTCAGGCTCTCGGAAAGGCGAGTATCGCGATTCTGGAATCGTTGGCACTCGATGCCGGTCGGCTGGATTTGGATCGGACTTCTGACGCCGATGGCCCGGAGGTAGTGTTCGGCGGAGTCGGTTGGAACGATCACGGAGTCGCAGCGATTGGCGAAGCGTCTCACAATGAAATGGGCGAGGAAATTGCGGAAGAAAGCCGAAGGGAGCGGCACGGCGTGGGCGAAGGATTCCAGCCGCGTGTGGTAGGTGTAGATGGCGGGAACTCCGAGCCTGCGCGCCACGAATAGGCCGAGAGATCCAACCCAGAAGGGATGGTGCAGATGGACGACGTCGGGCTTAAACGACTTAACCTCCTTGAACGCCTTTCGGGAAAATATGTTGGCAATGGCGACGGCGCTGCCCGGCTTGGCTCGCAGTAGCAACGGGAGACGATGGCAGCAATCGTCTTCGGGGGCGTCGGCGACGTCGGGCGTCACCACCATTACCTTGTGACCTAGGGGTTCGAGGCTTTGGCGAAGGCGATCGATGGCGACCGGCACGCCTCCCACGAAAGGCAGGTAGCTGTTCGTGAACATTGCCACCCTTAGCGGACGAGTAGGATTCACGATGGGCGGCGCGTCATAGCTCGGGTAGAAGTCTCGATCCTCGAGAAAGGCGCGATAGATCCAGACTGCGACAAGAACCGCGGCCGCTAGCGTCAACAGAATGTCCAAGTAGCCGACGTAGAGGAGCGAAAGAAACGCCAGCCAAAGGCCTTCGTAGGCACGTTGGATCGGGCTCTGTCCGATGTCCAGGAGGACGGGCTCGATGGCGGCTCTCTCGCCGTCGACGGTTACCAGGACGTAGTGGTAGTGGCCGTTGTCGTCGCTGTCCAGAAGTCCGCCAGCTCCTCCCGTCATGACGAAGCGGACATCTAGCATTTGGCTCGATGAATAGACCGGAAGTCCGGTCGAGAAGACCGCGTCCACATCGTTTCCTGCCAACTGGGCAACCAGCTTTTCGCGAACGCTCTCCTCCAGGATGTAGTCCTCGGGATCGTCGTTGAAGTCTTCCGACACGCCGACAGGAACGGGAGTCGTTGGACAGAATGCGAACGTGTGCTGCGACTTGGACTTCGAAAGTTCCTCGGCCAGCCATGAGAACTGCCAGTTCCACGAGGTCTTGCCAGTGGAGTCCAGAAAGAGGAAGCGAGCGTTCCCGGCCACGAAAGCGTGGACGTAGGGACCGTAATGGTCGTAGAAGCGATAGCTCCCGAGGGCCTTTCTCTCGTTTTCGCCGAAGGCCAGCACATAGGGTGCCTTCAGCTTGGCGAACATGGATCGCAGGGCCCGGTACTTGTCCTCGCCGCCGCTGGTCACGGCGTTGCCTGCGGAGACGACGAAGTCGATGTCGGCCTCGTTCAACTTTGGGATGATCTTGTGCTCGAAGATTCCGATCGAGTTGTTGATGTTGCCGACCACGGCGAAGCGATACTTCGTCTTTCCTGAGAGTTGGGCTTGGATGGCGTCGATCGTCTCGGCATGTGCCGCTTCTGGAGCGTTGCCGTTCAGGCCCAGCCAGAATTTACCAGTCGCCAGCCCGACAACGAGCAGACAGCAGGCGTAGAACCTCCAACCGAATCTCCTATCTCTTCGAGCCATTGACTTCTTCGGTTTTGCGGGTTTCGAGGAAAAGAACGATCGCTCCGATTCCCACTCCCAGGTGGATGGTCGCGACGCGCCAGATCAGGGCGATCGATCCGAGGGTCGCCGCGGGCGCGGCTACATGGAAGAAGCCGCCGAAGGCTGCCTCGGCGAAACCCGCCCCGCCCGGACTAGGAGCGAAGTACATGGCGAAGGTCGTCAGGCACTGGGCTCCCATGGCATCCAAGTAATCGAGCTCGTAGCCGAAGAGGCCGAAAAGGCAGGCCGGAATCAAGAAGAGCGCGAGCAGAAAGGCGGCAGTTGTAGCGAAGGAAAGCGACAACCAGACGGCTCGGTCGCCACTGAGGGAACTGCGGATACGACGGCTGAAGCGGAGGGCGGACAAAGCCGAACGTACGCCCCAGCGCTTCGCTTTGACGGTGTCGATGAACCGAGCTCGCTCCGAGATGCGGGCGCAAACCATAGCTAGTTTCGCCATCGCTCGACCTTGGGTTGCAACAGCTAGAGAACAGCCGAAAACCGCCAAGGATACGGGAAGCGCGATCCATGCGGCAGCTTTGGGAAACGAGTCTCCTGGAACGCTTCCGGTGGCGATTGCGACGGGTGCGGCTCCAAAGATCAGGATAACGGCGAACAGGGTGCGGAAGCTGGTGGCGGCCAAGGAAGCGCCGATCGGCACGCCGCGACGTTTTAGAAACCAGACTTGGGCGAGCCCTCCGCCGGTCGCTAGCGGGGTGATGTTGGAGACGAAGAAATTGATGAAGAGGAGCTTGGCTTGGCAGGCGAGGGCGACTCGCTGCCCTTGCGATCGCAGAGCGAAATGCAGTCTCAGGGCGTCGAGAAAGTAGTAGGCGACGATCGCGAAAACAGTCGCCGGAAGGAATCCAGGACGGAACTCCCGAGGCCATTCGATCGGGGCCGAATCGGGATCGCCGAAAAGCCAGCCGATGGCGAGCGGCGCGGCAAGGCTCAAGCCGGCGAAAACGACTGCGAACACGCCGACCCTCCTCCAAGGAGACGGCTTGGAATCTTGCGGTGGGGGAGCGTAAGCGTGGATCGGCTTCAAACTGATTTTGGTTGGAAGGCAGCTTCGATTCCCGAAGGCACGCGGCGAGACTAATTTTGCGCTTCGTTAGCAATCCGTCGGGAATAGTGTTCTGCCTTGGAACAGCCGATAGTCTTGCGGAGGCACTCCGTAGTTCCAGCCTCACGACTATTTCGAACAAGACAGTTCGCTTCCTCTTGCCCCTCCCGCTTGCGATCGCGGTCCGCGTTTCGGACACGCAGGTTATCTTGAGCGAGCGAGTCCGCAAGCGCCTTGAGGCGGACGACTCAACCTGAAGGTGTCATCTGACAAGTAGGGGACTGGTCTTGGCGAACCAGCGTATCGAACAACCGGCTACAGTTGCTGAGCGAGCAGAACCCCAAGGTAGGCTGCGTAGCTCACAATGAGGATTCCTCCTTCAAATCGGTTGATGCGACCTTGGCGTCCAAAGCCATGGCCGAGAGCGAACAGAGCGAATGTGAGCAGGCCCATCGTCAGCACGTCGCGATGGAGCACTTCGGGGCTGGCGGCGATGGGATTGACCAGTCCGGCTACTCCCACCACAGCGAGGGTGTTGAAGAGATTGGAGCCGAGGACGTTTCCGAAAGCGATGTCGTGTTCTCCCTTGCGAGCAGCTATGATGGAGGAGGCGAGCTCGGGCAAGGAGGTGCCGACGGCTACGATCGTGAGGCCAATGACGAGGTCGCTCACGCCGAGGCCCTGAGCGATTTCGACGGCTCCCCACACGAGTAGACGTGAACTTGCGATTAGAAGCAGAAGCCCGATCGACAACCATGCTAACGCCTTTTTCAGAGACATCGTCGGCTTGCTTTTCTGCTCCTCTTCGATTTCCGAACCCAATGGGTCGCCCGTCGTCCTTCGAGACTGCCGGATCGACCACAGAACGAATCCTGCAAACACTGCTAGCAGAACGAGGCTATCCAATCGGGAAATCGTGCCATCGAGAAGTTGCGCTGCTGCAATAGCGGTGACTCCTACGAGCACGGGTAGCTCGGAACGTAGGATGCTCGAGCGAACGGAGACGGGATTGATCAGCGCTGTCAGGCCAAGGATGAAGGCGATGTTTGCAATGTTCGATCCGTAGGCGTTGCCGAGGGCGATGCCAGAATTTCCCTGGAAAGAAGAAAGAACCGAGACGACGATTTCGGGAGCTGAAGTCCCAAAGCCGACAACCAGCATGCCGATGAGCAAGGGGGACATGCCGAAGTGTTTAGCTGCAGAGGCGGAGCCTTCAACAAAGCGATCAGCGCTCCAAACGAGCAGGACAAGGCCCGCAATGATTGCGATTATGGCTAGTGTCATTAGAAGTCTAGATTGCGCGTTATCAGATGCTCATTAAGCGTTCAACGCAGGAACGATAGTGCAGGGGCAGTTCATTTGGTCCACGTTTCTGGAAGCGCGAAATCGCTAGTGAGCACCGATTTGATATAGGCTGTTTAGTTTGGCAAGCTGCGCTTGGTACATTGCCGGTCGACGGGATCGCCGGTGTGGATTGTGGATTTCTTAAAAAATGAATACGCGTGGATCGTCGGCTTGGGCGATGGCAACGAGACTGAACGCCGCGATCAAGAAGCAGAGTTTTCTTGGCATGCGAGCGCTATTGCGAGTTCGATTCAGGACCGATGACAAGAACCCATGGTTTGCTCGATGGAGCAGCGAAGCGTCCGTTCGTTTGCTCGGCCGGGCGATCGACAAATTGGCCGTTCTGCGGGTCGAACCAACGTGGGTGTAGGCTCGTGGGTAGGTCTTGGATGGCAATGCTTCCGCCCTCTGGCAGGTAGCTCAGGTAGAATTGTTCCGGGACGGCGAGCAGGTTTTGTCCGTCGGCAAGGTCGGGACGCGGAGCCATGTCGGTAAAGGGCATGCCTTCGAAAGCCTTGCTGATGTAGCCGACGTAGCGGCTGCCCTCGAAAGCAAGGGCGTCCTTCCAGGAGGCGGCGGTGTCGGCCCATTGCGGCCAACCTTCTTCGTCGGCGGCAAGCTTCCAGTTCCAGAGGCCTCCCGCACCGTAGACAACTCCCATGGTGCCGCCGTGGACCAGGTTTTGCCAAGCTTCGTGGCCCTGCCACCAGCCAGCGGCGTTGCCCGTGTAGGCGATGTTCTCGTAGGTGGGTTCGCCATTAGCCACGCCTTTCGCGGGCGTGTTGTTCCACATGGCGGTCATCTTCTCGGGCAGGTGCTGGCCATGGTGGCCGGTTTGCGCCCACTGGAAATCGAGCCAGTCCTTGTTCTGGTGAATACGATTGAAATGAAGGCCGTGGTCGGGGTCGTCTGTCCAGTCGGCTAGACGGTCGTCGTAGGGGCTGTAGTGATTGCCGGTCGGCTGTCCGTAGGCGTCCCATTTTTGAAAGGTTTCGCCAGCGGCTTCGACCACAGGAAAGCGTCCTGCGGAATCAGCGTTGGCGAGCCAGAGGGCGGGATAGCTCCCGTATCGAGCGATCAAATACGTGACGAAGCGAACGTACTCTTCGATGTCGGCGCTGCCGCCGAGCGTTCCTTGACCTTTCCATCCGAATCCCTGGAAAACGGGGCTATAGACGGGAACGATTTCGTGCTCGACGAGGATGCCGATGAGCGTATCCAGTTTTTGGAAGTAGTCGGGATTGAGCTCGTTGAGGTGCCCTTCGGAAAGGTCTTCGAAGGCGACGCCGAAACTTTGCGGCAAGGTTCGGTCGCGCGGGCCGGTCGCTCGCTGGTCCGGTTGCACCACCATGAGCAAGGCAGTGTTGAATCCCTTTTGCTGACGGTCCTCGGCGTAGATGCGAGCGGTGTTTTCAGTCGCTCGAAACGGCAAGGCCCACGGCGTATCGCCCACCACCAGGAAGGGGGTTCCATCGGCGTGCACGATGTTGCGATGACCGGCGGACATGCCGAGCAAACCGTGGCGGAGCAGCTTGTTTCCGCCTCGATAGGGGGTGGCGTCGATGGTTCCGGTTTGTCCATGGAGACCGGCGTTTTGCGAATCTGAGCAAACGGTTTGAAAGGTCCATCGTTCGCCCTGCGCAGGCGGAGCGAAACGGATTTTCCAAGTTTGACCACCGTCCCAGAATGCCGGTCGCCGGATCTCGGTGCCCGCTTCCTCTTTGAAGACAGCCCACATTTCCACCTCGGTGTATGCGTTCGCGTAGCTACGGTTCGACTCGAAGGACAGCTCGATGGTGTTCCAGCGAGCGACTTCGGCTGTCGTTTGGGTCTGGGCAAAAACTGTTAGAACTGTAGAAGAAAAAAGGATACAAATGCGAATGACTCGTGCGAGGTGATTCATTTTGAAAGCAGTCAGGGGTTGGTGCTCATTTGGGGGTTTCGAAGAAACGCTCTCGAAGGCCTCCGCCAATGCAAGTGGAAAGGACATTGCACAATACATCTTGGGGAGCGCTGTGCGTTGTCGTCGTATCTTGGGTATGGATTGCAAATGAGTTCTTTTTCGGTTGCGAATGTTCCGCCCTCGACGAGGGGAGCTGCGAATGCGACTGACAACTAATGCTGACAATCGCGCGCATTTTCCTATCTTGCGATTTTCGAATGAGTCGACGGCGAAAGAGGAGAATGAGGCGAGGCATGGATAATAACTTACGAGGTCTATCATTCAGGTCTACGGCGGGTTTTTCGGGGGAGCCCTCCGTTGAAGGTAACCGTGGGTTGCGCTCCCAGGGAGGTAGATTCGAATTGACGCTTGCTAGGGTGAAAGGGGGCGTCCGATGAGTGTGGAGGAGATTCGCAAGGAGCGTTTTCGGCGACCCTATTTGCGGGAAGCGCCTTCCCGCTTGAGGCCTGTTTTCGACGACTTTCATCTGCTTTCAGCTGATGGTCCGTACAACTATCCACGGCATGAACATATCAACTACGAGCTGATTCTGGTCGAACGCGGGCCCTATCGGTGTGAGCTCAATGGAGCGGAGCTGACCCTGGAAAACGGCTCGTTGCTGATCGTGAAACCTGGCGATTGGCACGCGGATCACTTTCGAGCCGGACAGCGGCATTACGTGCTGCACTTCCGAATTCTTCCTGCGGAAACTGGTGGAATCGAGCCGAGTCTCTTCCGCGAAGGAGTCAGTCCGACGGACCAGATGATCCTAGGTAACCATGGTCACAACGCGCTGTTGATCGAGGAGTTGCGGCGCGAGGCGGTGGCGGCGGAGTCGTTCGCTGGCGCGGTGCAGGACGCTCTGCTGGAGGCATTGTTTTGGCGGGTCGGGCGCGGATTGCAAAAGCGCGTTTTGAGCCCCGAGATGTTGCGAGTGCCGAGGGAGGAACGCGAGCGAGCGGAGCTAGCGGCGGCATTTGCGGAGTGGGTGGAGCGCCCTGCTGAGGTGAGCGACGTAGCGGGATCGATGAAGATCAGCGTTCGTCAGTTGAGCAATCGTTGTCGTTCCGCATTCGGGGAATCGCCAGCGCGAGTACTGGCGGAATTCAAGGTACGTCGGGCGGAAGAATTGCTTCGCTACCGTGGGCTTCGAGTCCAGGAGGTGAGCCACCAGCTGGGATTTGCGAACCCCTTTCATTTTTCGCGGGTGTTCAAACGCTTGCGCGGTTATCCGCCTCGTCTTGCGGTGCGCGAAGTTGGCATGCCCGCTACAAGCGCAGGTGATCATCGAATTTCCCAAATGGATATGTAATTGCGGGGAAGGATATCGGAAAGAGACTGCTTTGAGGGCATGATTTCCTGCAGAATCGACTCCAGGTGATCGAGAAGCTGCGACAGAGCCGCTCTCGTCACTCGGAGACGTTTGCGTTTATGGAAATCGAAGAAACTGGGCAGCCTCGCGGATTGTTGATTAGCCAGATCGGTTACGAGCTAGGTGGCAGCAAGCGTCTCGTGTACCGAGGTCCAAAGGGATCCTTGGGCGAGGGTGCGGTCTTCGAAGTGCTAGGGGCTGATGGTCCGGTTTTCTTGGGAAAACTCCAAGGCTTCGGCCCGTGCTGGGGGAGCTACTGGTGGATCGGCGATTTTTCGAGTTTAGATGAATGCGGAGCGTACACGGTCGCATTGCGAGATGGGGACGTGGTCGTGGACGAGGCGGCGACGCGAATCGGCGAGGATCTCCTTTATCGAGAAACCTGGGAGGCGGTGAGCGTCGGTCAGGCGGAACGGCGGCAATGGATGATCGAGTCGAGGCTCGGCTGGTTCGACGCGGGCATGCTTTGGCAGGAGGCGAACTCGCACGCTGCCTATTTGCTGGGACTGTGCGATATGCGCGAGCTGCGAGGGGGCGAGTTGAGCCAGGGTACGATCCGCCGTTTGGATCGTCAGATTGCGACTGGCTGCAGCTATTTAAGCCATCTGCAGGATCTGGCGGCAGAGGCGAACCTGGGGGAAGGGTGTCTGGTTCACCAGAGTTTCAAATTCGATCGAGTGGTCCTGACCGCTGATGTTTCCAAGGCGGCAGCGGCCTGGGCGAGGTCTGCGGCGGTGGTGGACGAGCAGCGGTACCAAGCGGAGCGGCGAGAGTGGAGCGAGCGGTCTCGCAAGGCGCTGCGTTGGTTGGAAGACCCGCAGCCAACCGAGCCATCGGTTTTCAATCGATTCGCGTATGGCGTCGGCGAGCAAGAGCACGAACCCGCAGGCTGGGCTACGACCGACATCCTGATGATGCTGGAAGCGGAGTGGTTTCTGGCTGGTGGCGTGGTTACGGAAGCTTCGGTCCGTTGGGCACGTGAGTTGAGGACTCGTCAAGTCAAACAAGAGGAGTCGGAGGACGGCTACTATGGCATGTTTCGGCAATATGGGAACAGTACGGCCACGGTGAAAGCGTGGACTCATGGGATGCTGGAAGGAGGCGTTTTGCCAACGGATCTGGGAAATACGCTCGGATTTTATCTGTTTCCATTGCTACGAATGGTTCGCAGTCGGAGCGGGCATCCAGACGAGTCGCCCTGGCGGGAAACGCTTCGCGATTTCGCCTACGGATTCTTTTTGCCGGGCTGTTGTCGCAACCCGTTTAGCTTATGCCCAAATGGACATTTCGCTGGGCAGGGAGCGGTGGCCTTCGCGGGCTTGTGGCATGGCTGCAATGCGATCTATGGGATAGCGGCGGCTCTGGCTCGGGAGTTTGCCCAGCTGTTCAACGACGACGCATTTCGGGCAATCGCCGATGCCAATCTGCAATGGATTGCGGGACTGAACGCTGGTCTGACGAGCAACGCCCTTGCTTCGTGCATTCTCTTTCAAGCGGACGTTCCCGAAAGCAAGGCTGTACCCGTGAGCATGATACAAGGCATTGGATCGCGGACAGCGGGAAGTTGGCTGAACGTGCGAGGGTCGATTTGCAATGGCTTTAGCGTGGGCGAGCAATTCTCGTGGGACGTGCCAGCCACGAGCGAGGATGATGGACCGCATCGTTTTACCGACGAAGATTGGATCACCCACGCCGGAGGTTGGCTGATGGGAGTGGCTCGATCTAGAGCCGTACGGTCGCCATCAGGCGACTGAGAGAATTGAAAACTAAAGGAAAGAAAGATGACTGCGATGAATGAAGGACCAAGCGTTTTAGATATTGCGAAGATGATCGACCATTCCCTTCTGCACCCCACCATGACGGATGCGGAGGTTCGAGAGGGACTGAAGCTGTCGAGGGATTGCCGCTGCGCCACCGCTTGCATCAAGCCGTATCACGTGCCAATGGCGAGTGAACTGCTAGCCGGTTCGGATGTGGGTGTCTGCGCAGTAGCAGGTTTCCCGCACGGAAACAGCCATACGCGTATCAAGGTGTTGGAGACGGAGCTGGCTATCGATGAAGGGGCCACGGAGATCGATACGGTGGTGAACAATGGCAAGGTGCTCGGTGGCGACTGGGACTACGTTCGTAGCGAGCTGCGCGCCATCAACGAAGCCTGTGTCGGCAAGGGGGCGATCCTGAAGGTCATTTTCGAAAACGACTTTTTGAGGGAGGAGCAAATCGTCCGTCTTTGCGAGATTTGCACCGAGCTGCAAGTGGCGTTTGTCAAAACCTCGACAGGCTATGGCTTCGTGAAGCAAGCCAGTGGCCAGTACGCCTATCAAGGAGCGACCTTGGGTCATTTGAAGCTGATGCGTGAGCGAAGCGGTTCAAATGTTCAGGTCAAGGCGGCCGGCGGCGTGCGCACGCTCGATGATACCCTGAAGGTTCGCGAGCTTGGGGTGACGCGTATTGGAGCGACGGCTACTGTAGCGATTTTGCAGGAAGCGGTGAAACGTGGCTTCCCGGGACCTGTGCCCGTTGGCGTGAAGTCCGCCGATGGAAGGTCTGGTCCGAGTGGATACTAGATCAGTGGAAAGTGTACCTAGCAGATGAATACGAATTGGTTCAAACAGTCGGATTCTATGAAATCGTTGTGTAATAAGATGGAACGCTGTGCGGCTATTGTTCTGGCGTTGGCCGCGTTGAATCAGCTCGCTTGGGCGAGCAAACTGATCGAAGTTCGTCCGGTGGATCAGGAAGTCCTGATGGTGTATTTCAAGGATGGAGAGGTTCGCTACCGAGATAACGGAAAAGGTCCCAGCGCGTATACCGGACACGATTTCGCGGAAGGCGACGACGAGTTGGTGGCCTTCGGAGAGGAGCTCGACGTTGAAAAAGCAGGGCAGGTGGCGTCTTGGAGTTTGTCGGTCGCTGGCTCAGAGCAGCGGATGCAGCCGGTCGAGGTTTATCGAAAGTCGAAGGTGATGAATACTGACCATCTCTGGAACTACAAGCTCGACCACTGGATCTTTCTTCGGTTGCCGGAAGCTCTGGAAGACGGGCAACGCTACGAGTTGAGGATCGAGTCTGAGCTTGGAAGCGACAAGCAGTCGTTGATGTTTAGATACAACTGGAACACCAGCCAATCCGAGGCGGTGCACGTGAACCTGATTGGCTATCACCCAGAGAGTCCGGTGAAGTCTGCGGACTTGTATTTATGGCTTGGTGACGGCGGGCCTAGGGACTACTCCGGCTATGAAGGAAATGCGGTTTGGCTATTCGATGTGGAAAACGGCGAGCGACACGAGGTCGGTGCTGTGAAGTTTTGGCGTCCACAAAGTGAAACCGATGCGAGCGGTCGTGATCTGACGGGATCGCCGGTGTGGAATGTGGATTTCAGCTCCTTTCAAACGCCCGGCCGCTATCGTCTGGTAGTGGAAGGAGTGGGAGCGAGCGCTGAGTTTGTAATCTCGGAAGATGTTTGGTCGCAGCCGTTCGCGTATTCGACCCGCGGGTACTACTACATGCGCATAGGCGAATCGAAAAATGCTCAATATCCACCGCCGCGACAGCCTCGTTTCATTCCGGATGAGGATCCGGAAGGGTTTACGGTGTATTTGACCGATCTCGACCCGTTCGATCCGGAATGGAAGGACCATCCTGGAGATACTTGGGACGAGCCCCATTTCAAGCCAGCGAAAGAATCGATGTTCTGGAAACGTCGCTTGCCCGGAAATCCGACCAGCCAAACGGCCCGCGGCGGGCATTCCGACGCCTTGGACTGGGATCGGCATCTGGCCCATGTATCCAATATCTACGACATTCTATTGCCGTACATTCTCAGCCGCGGAGGTTTGAACGAAGACGATCTTGGAATCGCGGAAAGCGGAAATGGCATTCCCGATCTGATCGATGAAGCTCGCAACGAGGTGGATCTGTTTCTCAGTTTGCGCGTCGGAGACGCATATGCGCATGGACTGACCAACCCGACTACCGAAAAGACGATCATGTTTCAAGCCGGGGCCACGACTATGGCGGCGTGGGCGAACGCGGCGAATTGCGCCATGCTTGCGGAGGCGTTTCGATTGCATGGGAATCAGGAACTCATGGCTTACTACCGAGATGCAGCGATCACTGCCTATCGCTTCGCGGAGAGTCAGAAACGCAGCCAGCTGGACGAAACGCAGGAGATCGGCGACTCGGTGATGCGCGGGAAGGATTTTCGCATGTTGGCGGCTGCGTACCTCTTTTCGGTGACCGGTGACGACGAATGGGAGGATGCAATGGCTCGCGATAGCGTAGTGACAGAAGGCTCCAATCAGATTCGTAAGCGCAGCGGCTGGGATCAAAGCTGGGCGAGTGTGGCTTATTTGTTCACGTATCAAAAAGTTCGATACAAAGACTTAGCGGAACGAATGAGGGCCGCCTTTTTGAAACAGGCGCACGAAGGGCATGTTGAGCTGATCGAAAAGCGCCCGTCGCGTCGATCTACCGATGACGTGCACTGGCAGACACCTCAAAACGTGCAGCTGGTAGCGATCGCGCATGCCTTGAGCGAGGATGCAGACGAGCGCGCGTTGTTTGAGCGAGCTTTGGTGTTGGAGGCGGACTGGGGGCTTGGCCGAAATCCGAGCAACATTGTGGAGATGACCGGATTCGGCAGCCGGCACATCGTGAACTGCTACACAAGCGGACGAAACGATGGAGCGCCCGGATTGCACCCCGGACATACGCCCTACAACAACCTCGACCCGTGGGGCGGGAGCCACAACGGCAGCAACCCGCGCTGGTTTGCGGAGCGTGGATATCCTGATTGGGACGCGGGCGGCTGGCCGCATCAGGAAGCGTATTTCAATAGTCGATACTCGTGGGCGAACGGTGAGTTCACCCCTCGCCAGACCATGCGAGGCAAGCAGGTGCTATACGCCTATCTGCACTGGCTGGGAAAGGAGTAGGCGTCGCGAAATTGAGGTTCAGCCAAAATGCCTAGAACAATGGGAAAGGGGGCAAGTTGTGTGCCCCAGACTTCCGCTGTATGGGGTAAGAGACCCTGAGAGGTGAGGAGGGCATTGCAGGAAAGACTTCCAGTGAGTATGCGTTCCAACACTACATCTAAAGGAAAAATCGGCGACAAGCGCGAGTGTCATTGAGGCATGGGACTGCGGCTGACTTTGTTTGACCTTACTCTTCGCGCAGGGCGCTGGAGAGGGTTTTGCGCACGGGTTTGAGCAGGTAGTCCATGAGGCTGCGTTCGCCGGTTCGGATGTCGACTTGGGCGGTCATGCCGGGGGAGATTTCCAGTTGTTTTCCCGTGGTGGTGGTGGCGGGCATGGCGTTGGGGACGAGATGGACGCGGTAGTAGATTTCGGTTCCACGGCCGGTTTCTTCCTTGAGGGTGTCGGCGCTGACGTAGGTGACACGGCCTTCGACGGAACCGTGGATGGTGTAGTCGAAGGGATCGAAGCGGAGGCTGGCCTGTAGGTCTTTTTGGATACGGGCGATGTCGGCAGGTAGGACCTTGGCTTCGATGATCAGTTCGTCGTCGACGGGCACGATTTGCATGAGCTCTTCGCCGGGCCGGAGGACACCGCCGACGGTGGTGACGCGGATGTTTTTGACCACGCCGGCCATTTTGGCGGTGAAGATGCTGTTGTCCTGTTCCTGGCGGCGGCGGATGAGAAGTTGCTCGTTTTGGGCGATTTCGTTTTCGACTTGGGTGAGCTCTTGCTGGGCGTCTTCGTAGAATTGGTTGCGACGGCGTGCGTGGGTGGCTTCAGCCTCGTTGAGGGCGCGTTCGGCGCGAAGCAGCTCGGAGCCGCTGGCGTCGCCTTGTTGGCGTAAGTCTTTGACGAGGGCGAGCTCGCGGTTGGAAAGGGCGATTGCTTGCCGCAGGATGCGGAGCTCTTCGTTCAGACCGGATTGGCGTTGTCGGAAAAGGGCGCTCTCTACCTCGGCGATCTCTGGAGCGTTGGTAAGTATTTGGTCGGACAATACAAGCGTTTCGCTGCCGACGACTTCGGCCCGGAGGCGGGCGGCTTTGGCCCGGAGTGCATGGAGACGGGCTTCCGTTTCCGCTACGGTGGCGGCGAAGCTGGTGGGGTCGAGGCGGGCGAGGATTTGGCCCTCTTGCACGCGGTCGCCTTCGTGGACGAGCAGTTCCTTGAGGATGCCGCCGTCGACGGATTGGATGAGCTGTACGCGGCTGCGGGTGATGACCTCGCCGCTGGCGCGGGCGACTTCGTCGATGGTAAAGAGATTGGCCCAGGTGACGAAGGCGACGAAACCTGCGAGCAAAAGGTAGACCCAGCGTCCCCGTTTCGACTCGTGGTAGCTTTGCAGGCGCTCGACACGCTTGGTGGCAGTCGGGGCGGGCGGAGGGGCGAGTAGATTAGACGACATCGAAAGCGACTCCGTTTCTAGGTTTTGTTTGTGGGCGACGGTTGCTCATGAGCGCGGGGAAGATCGTTTCTGGCGTACCGTCGCGTTGGATACGGCCGTCGCGCAGGACGAGGACGCGATTGAAGAGGCGTCCGGCGAGCATGGGGCGATGGGTGCTGACTACGAGAATGTCTTGCGGGTCGAGAGCGGTTTCGAGGTAGGACCAGACGCTTTCCTCGGTTTCGCGGTCGAGGGCGGCGCCCGGTTCGTCGAGCAGCCAGATTTTGGGTGCGGAAAGTGCGGTGCGAGCGAGGGCGACCAGTTGGCGTTGTCCGCCGGAGAGGCCTTGTCCGCCTTCGCTGATGGGGAGGTCGAGGCCTTGCGGGCTGCCGGCAGCGATGGCGTCGATGCCCAGTTCTTGGCAGGTGAAAAGGAGGGAGTCGTCGCTGGCGTTGTTGCCGAGGCGAAGATTGTCACGGAGTGTGCCGCGGAAAAGTTGCGGGTGTTGCGGAAGGTATCCAATTTGTTGCGACAAGCGTTTCGGGTCGATTTCCCAGAGATCGGCGTTGCCGACGCGGACGCGGCCTTCGATCGGTGGGTATATCCCCGCGAGTAGTTTGAGGAGAGTGGATTTGCCGCTGCCGACGGGGCCGAGCAGCAGGACGCGTTGTCCGGCGTGCAGCTTGAGGTTTTCGATATCGACCTGTGGGGATGGGCTGCCTGGATAGCCGAAGCGGGCTTTCTCCAAGGCGATCGTGTCGGGTGTTTTCAGTGGATTGAGCAAAGTTTGATCCGTGCGGCGTTCGGTGGGCAAGCTGAGGACGCGGTGTACCATGTCGAGGGCTTGGGAGACGTTTTGCCATTGCACAAGGTACTGGACGCTCTGGGCAACTGGGGCGATGATACGGCCGCCGAGAATGCTACAGGCGATCATGCCGCCCATGGTGAGAAGGCCGGCTTCGATTTGCCAGACGCCGACAACCACGGCGGAAACGTAGGCAGCGGTGGAGAGGCTGGTGGTGGTGACGGTGGAGAAGCTGTTGATGGCGCGCTGTTGAATGGTGTATCCATTTATGTCCGACGTGAGGTCTTTCCATTCGCCGGCGAAGTGGGCGCTGGCGTTGCTGGCCCGTATGGCTTCGGCGCCGCGAATGGTGTCGACGAGCAGGCCTTGTCGCTCGTTGGAGCGTTGGATTTGGCGTCGGGTGAGGCGGCGGAGTCGCCATTGATTGACCAAGCCCAGCAGCAAGGCGACAGGAAGGAGAGTGGCGTAGACCCAGGCTACTTTTCCGCCGATGATGGCGATGAATGCCAAGAACATAAGAGCGAATGGCAGGTCGACGAGAGCGAAGATGACGGCCGAGGAGAAGAATTGGCGGATGGAGTCGAGGCTGCCGACTTGAGCGGCGAGGGTGCCGAGGGAGCGCGGTTGAGCGTCGAGTCGGAGGTGTAACAGGTGTTCGAATACGCGTTGGGAGAGGCGTTTGTCGATGGCGCAGGAAAGACTGTCGAGGGTACGAGCTCGGAAAGTTTTGAGGCACCAATCGAAAAGAACGACGAGGGCCATGCCGCCGGCGAGCGTGGTGAGGGTGGCGTAGGCCATGGTGGGGACCACGCGGTCGTAGACTTGCATGGCGAAGAGGGAAGTGGAGATCGCCATGAGGTTGATCAAGCATGTGGCGACGACGATGCGGCGTAGCCAGGCCTTTTCGCGGAACAGCTCCTTCCAGACGAGGCGAGCGGCGAGATTTTCGCGCAGGCGAGGCTGGGGGTCATTGTCGGCGGGTGGTGGGGGAGTGTTCGGTTTCATTGTGGAGACTCCAATCCTACTAGATCGTCGAGGCCACCGCTGAGGGCTTGCAGCTTCAGGGTTTGGGCGAGCCAGTCGTTTTCGGTTTGCGCCTGCTGGAGGCGGTTTTCGTTGAGTTCGCGTTGAATGTTGAGCACGTCCAGCCAGCTCTTGCTGCCGGATTCGTATTGGCGGCGGTAGGAGTCGAGCAGCGCTTCCATGTCGGCGACGGAGGCGGACTGGAGGGTCATGAGATCTCCTTGGAGTTCGCGGTTGGCGCGCAGGCGATGGAACTGGCGGAGCAGGTCGACGCGGGTGGCGGCGAGGTCTTGCTCGGCGGCGATCTGGCGAGCGGACGAAGCTCCGGCGCGGTGGCGGTTGACAAATCCCATTCCCTCGAGGTTGGTATCGAAGACGATGCTCACCTGGCTGTCGTCACGGAGGCCTGGTTGGTCGTGGTAGCGCTCCGCTTGCAAATAGAGGGTAGGGCGAGCGGAGGAGCGGATGCGCTTTGTTTCGGCCGAAACTTCCTCGATGCGCTTTTCGCGTAGCTGGAGGTCGGCGCTCTGGTTGAGGATGGATTGGCGTAGCTCGATGTCAGAAGGAAGCTCAGTCAGTGCGGAAGGTACGTCGTCTTGGGCGTCGACCGCTTCACGGGTGAGGGAATGGAGGTCGCTAAGGGCTATTTCAAGTTCGCCGCGAAAGCGTTCGAGCTGTATCCGTCCTTGCGCTACGCGGGTGGCGGCGAGGCGGATGTCCGCATCGGAGGCCAGTTCGCCCTCGGCTCGGCGTTGGATCTGGGCGCGAAGTTCGGCGAGTTGGTCGAGGTTGGCTTGGGCGACGGAAACCCGTTCGCGGGCGCTGAGAACGGCTAGGTAGGCGAGGGCGGTTTCCTGTATCAGCTCGCGTCGGACGCGGAAGAGATCGGCCTGTTCGCGGCGGGAGCCGGCTTCGGCGAGATCGATGGAGTCGCCGATGCGGCCGAAGGCGTAAAGCGGTTGGCGGAGGCGAAGGGTGACGGGAGTGGAAAGGTCGTCGTTGGTGAGTACGGAGCGATCGTCGTCGACGTAGCGGGAGGCTTGGGCGCTGAGCGATGGCAGGCGTTGGCTACGGGCTTCGCGCACGGCGAAGTCGCCCGCTTCTGCCTCGGCCTGCTTGCCGATGATGGCGGGGTGGTTGGCGAGGGTTGCTTGAATCGCTTCGGCGAAGTCTCCCGATTGTGTCTGCGCGGGTGCGGCAGCGATGCTAATCATCGCTGCGAACCCGAGCGCGAGACGTCGAGCGAGTGTGTGGGAACCTCGACGCCTTTCGGAAACGGAATGGGACATGGTTGGTGGTTGGATTACCGGATGGGTTCTAGCTCCGGTGCGTTGGTTGGATTGGTGTGAGTCGTTGCAAATGAATCAGTGGAAAGGGCTTCCGCTGCTGCGGCGGGGGAACAGCTGGGAGGGCTAGTGCTCTCGATCTTTTGGGCCGCTTTTTCGTCCCCGGCGAGTCGGTAGGCGCGTGCGAGGTCGCTGCGCCAGTTTTTGTTCCATGGGCAGCGTTCGTGCGCTGTATACATGAGCTCGATACCGTCGGCGAGATGTCCCTTGCTGACGTAGACGAGGCCCAGCATGAAGTTGGCGGCGGCGTGTTCGGGAAGGTGGTGAAGCAGCTGTTTGAAGCAGCGTTCGGCGTCGTCGAGTTGCTTGTTGTTGAAATGGGCGACGCCTTGATTGAGCCAGCCCGGCTCCGGGAGGGTGGCCATTTCGATGAGCTCCCACGTTATTTTTCGGTTGGTGCCGGCGATGAGCGGGGCGAGGTGACCCTCGTAGCGACGCCACTTGGCCTTGCTGGTTTGGTAGATGGGTTGGCGGACTTGCCAGACGCTGGCGGTTTTGACGGGGCGTTCAAGCTCGTTGAACTTGAGGACCTGCGGTTCCCAGTCGACGCCGATGTAGTCGAGCAAGCGACGGGCGCTGGCTTCGGGATTGGCGATGACGTCCTCGTATTGGATTTCGAGGATTTGCTCGGGGAAGACCTCCTGCCAGTGAAACATGAGCAGGTTATGGTCGGCCAGCTGTTCGCCGATCCAGTCGAGGTCGTAGGCGAAGCCCATGCCGCCGTGCTTGGCGGCGTAGTCGGTGAAGTAGTTGGAGACGGCGATGTCGCGCGGGTCGCGGCGCACGGAGATTATCTTCGCGTTGGGAAAGAGGAACTTGATGAGGCCGACGTTTTCGAAGTTGTGGGGGAGTTTGTCGACGACGCGAGCGGCATCGGGGGCGTATTCACGAAGTTCGGACAGAACAGACTCGGCCACGCCTCGGCTGACGGTTGGATCCAAATCGTCGATACAATCAGGATAGCTTCGACCGGAGCCCGTTTGGCGTTCCCAACGTTCGAGTCCGGCGATGACCCGAGGGATGACACCCAACTCGCCAGCTCCGTGGATTTTGCTGTGGCCGGCGATGATCTGCTCGACAAGGGTGGTGCCAGAGCGTGGCATGCCGAGCACGAAGACGGGGACCTCGCTGTCCGAACCGCGTTCCGAACGATGATCGAAGAGGGCGCGGCTGAAGGCGTGGCGGATGCGGGCGCAGCGTTGGCGATGGCCCTTGGCATCGTAGCGAAGGAGTTTGCGGCTGTCGGCGTTGGCCTCGTCGGCGAGGGCGAAGGCCCTTTGGTAATCTTTTCGTTTTTCCCAAGCGGCGGCGAGTTGGAAAAGCATGCTGGAGCGGCTGGTGCCGTTTGGAGTGTGCTGGCGGGCGATCGTTTCCAGTTTTTCCAGAGTGGCTTCGTCTTCGGGGAAGCGGCGGGCGTTGATCAGAGCGGAGTAGCCGCGAGCCGGGTCGATGGTCTTGATCTCTTCGAAAAGCGTAATGGCTTCGTCGATACGGCCTAGCTGCATGCAGAGATGGCCGAGCCCTTGCAGAGCGGGAACGCATTGAGGGTGGACCTTAAGGAGGGCGCGAAACCGATTCTCCGCGGCGTCGAACGTTTGCTCGTGAGCCTCGATGTTGGCGAGAGCGACTTCGGCTTGGGTCTGAAACTGTCGGATCTGAGCGTCAGTGTAATCGCCGTCGTCGGGCGAGAGGGCCTCCGCTTCCTCGATTGCTTGGGAGGCAGCCTTGCGGGCGATCTCCGTTTGGGACTGAAGGGCGACTCTGGCGAGAACGAGAAGGAAGGGCAGGGCCGGCTTATTCTGTTTTTTAGCGAAGCGAACGGCGCGCCGTAGCAGGGCGATGGCTTGGCCGGTTCGTCCTTGCATTTCCGCCAACTCGACGAGCTGTTGGATGAGCGTCAGGTTTTCCGGATAGCGCTTTAGGCCTTGGCGTAGGCGTTCTTCCGCCTGGGCGTGACGGTCGTGGTCGAACAAGTAGCGGGCATTGGCGACGAGGGCGCTGCACCAGCGCTCTTGGTCGAGGGTTTCGCTGTGGGAGTCGAACCAGGTGTCGGCCTCGACGAAGGATTCGTTGGCCGTCCAGAGTTCCAGTTGTCGGAGGTCGAGCTCGTGATCGTAGTACGGACGCTGTTCTTCGGGCCAGTTTTGTTGTTCGGACGCCCAAAAAGCGCGGGCGCGTTCGAGGCAGCGAGCGGCCTGCTTGAGTTTGCTCGTTTTGAGGTAGAGCCGGAGGAGGTTTTGATAGACGGCGATGCGTGGTTCGAAGGCGAGGCTGCGTTCGAAGAGAAGGAGGGCGTCGTCGAGTCGGTTTTGGTGAGCACGGCAGGCGGCGAGTCGCGCGAGGAGGAGCGGGTGTCCGTCGTCTTCCTGCTCGGCGGCTTGGAGGATTGACTCCGCTTTCTTAATACGGCCTACGGCGAAGTGGACGGCAGCTAGGTCGACGCGGGCGTCGAGATCGAGGTTGTTTGTATTGATCGAGCAGATACAGTCACGAGCAGACTCGAGTTCGCCGGTGTAGGCCAAACCCAAGGCAAGGAGAACCTTAGCCGAAGGGTCGTCCGTCTCAGTGGCTATGCAGGATTCGACTAGGGTCTGGTAGTCGTTTTGCTCGGCGAGGCGGCGAAGGATGGTGATGGTGTGGGAAGTCGCCATGGGTTAACCGAGCCCTTGAGAGGTGAGAATGCCGGCGGGCATGGAGGTTTTGTAGACTGCTGTGAGCGCAGGTCCGCCTCCACCGCCGTTGGGTGCGGAGCCCCATTGTTCCGTCGCGTTCCAGAGGTTTATGGTCGACCAGACGTTGTTGTTTCCGCGGTAGAAGAAGCCGGCTTTGGACATGCCAGCTGCGAGACCTGTTGGCGATCCCCAGGATGTATAGCCTGTTGTGAAAAAGAGTCGGTCAACGTTTTGATTACTAACACCGCGGATAGCGGAGCCGTTGCCCACGAGGATGATTTGGTCGTCAGCACCGAGGTTGCTGACTCCCGTCCATCTGCCCCAACTGTCGCTTGGCCCCGGTCCGGTTCCGTCGGTGCTTAGCGTGTGGCTGTTGCTGTCGACTCGGATGTAGATTTGGTAGGAAACACCGGATTGGAATGTTCGGCTGCTGTGATCGGAGCTTACGCCTTCGATGAGGTCGAAGACGACGATGCTGGTGTCTGTGCTCGATGCGGTGTTGAAATCGAGTGTAGTGGTATCGGCGATACCCGCGTAGTTGTTGCCCGCTTCGTCCAGGAGGGCGCCGCTGTCGATCTGCACGTAGTAGGAGGTGCCGGCAGATAGGTCGGCGGTGGGGTTGATGGTGACCTGACTGCCGCTGATGCTGACCTGAGATCCGTCGGTGACGTCTATGGTGCGGGTGTCGCCGCCCCCGTCGCTGATGGTGATGTTGCCCGATCCTGCGGAGACGTTTTCGTTGAAATTGAGAACGATGTTGTCCCCGACTGCAACGGCGCCTGCATTGTCAGATGGCGTGCTGGAGGAAAGGGTGGGCGCGGAGGTGTCGACGAGGTAGCTGGCGTTGTCGGACACGGCATCGTGGGAAAGGTCGACGTCGTTTCCGGTGGCGTCCTGCAGGGTGCCGCCGTTGGCATCGATGGCGTTGGAGGCGATGCTGATACCGTTGATGTCGGTTTGACTGGCCTGTATTGCGTATTGGAATACGAGGCTGGTGGTGCCACTACCGCTGGCGTAGGCAGCTTGAACGGTGGTGCCGCCGATGTTGAGGGCGATTTGCGGGGTGCCTCCGCTAGTGTTGACGATGGTGGCTTCGCTCATGGAGACGGTGACGCTGACGACGTCTCCCACGTTGAGCTTGCTGTTTTGGACTCCGGTGGCGCTGGTGATGGCGACGCTGTTGACCAGTGGTTCGACGTCGAGCTCGATACCGCTTGGAAGGTCGGTGTAGTATCCGATCATGGGCTGGAGCGAGGTTTGCGCTCCCCAGCTGACGAAGGAAGCTGCTGTATTCGGATCGTAGGCCCATGCGTTTGGCAGATCGCCGATGGATACGCGGACGCCGCTGGCCGCGCGGAAAATTTCGCCCGCTCGTCCGATGCCGAAGGCCCAGGCATTGGTGCCGGCGTCGACCCAGGCATGACTCCAGGAGGTGACGTAGGAATTGGCGACGTTGTTGCCGTTTTGCGTGACGACGGGAGATCCGGTGCCGACGAGGGTGATTTTGTCGTCGCCGGATAGATTCTGGCCACCGGTCCAACCTTCGGTGCCATCCCAATCGATGGTGGCATTGGCGGAGTTGACGATGAAGTAGATGTCGTAGGTGGTGTTGGCGTCGAAGGCGCCTCCGTTGCCGGATGCCTGGTTTTGGGTGAGGTCGAAGATGACGACTTCGGCGTTGGCAGCGGTGCTGAATTGGACGGTAATTGTATTGTCGATACCGGCGAATGAATTGCCGGCGCTGTCGAGCAAGGTGCCAGCGTCCATCATGACTGCGTAGGTGGCGTCCGCATTCAGATCGGTGTTCGGATTTATGGTGACCTGATTGCCGCTGATGGACACTCGGGCATCGTTTACGGAGAAGGTTCGGTTGTCGCCGCCGCCACCAGTGATGGTTATGTTTCCGCTACCAGCGGTCACGTTTTCAGAGAAGGTCAGCACGATGTTCGAGTCTACTGCGACATCGGTGGCGTGGAGTGTTGGCGTGCTGCTGTCGAAGGTCGGCGCGGTGGTGTCGACGAGGTAGCTGGCGTTGTCAGCGACGGAGCTGTGGGTAAGGTCGGCGTTGTTGCCTGCTGCGTCTTGGAGGGTGCCGCCGTTGGCGTCGATGGCGTTGGAAGCAATGGAAATGCCGTTGGCATCGGTTTGGCTGGCTTGTATCGTGTATTGGAATACAAGATTGGTGGAGCCGCTTCCGCTGGCGTAGACCGCTTGCACGCTGGCGCCGCCGATGTTGAGAGCGATTTGCGGGGTGCCGCCGCTGGTGTTGACGATGGTGTTTTCGTCCATGTTGACGGTGACACTGACGACGTCACCGGCGTTGAGAGTATTGTTTTGGGCACCGGAGGCGCTGGTGATGGCGACGCTGTTGACGTTAGGAGCGGTTTCGTCGGCGATATCGTTGATTGCGAGGGAAACGGCCTGTTCGGTGGCGTTGCCCGCGTCGTCAGTGGCGACGACGGTGAAGCTGTAGCTGGACTTTGTTTCGTAGTCGGGATCGCCCGTTAGGGTGACGGCGCCCGAGTTCGCGTCGATGGATAGGCTGGCGTGATCGTCTACGGCCTTAAGGCTGTAGGTGACGCCGTTGGAGACGTCCGCGGAATCGTCCGATGTGACGGTGTAGATGACTTGCGAGGCGCCGCTGTTCTCGTCGATGGCGGTGGCGGTGGTTCCTGAGGTGATGGTGGGCGCGGTGTCATCGAGATCGTTTATAGAGAGGGAGACGGCTTGCTCGGTGGCGTTTCCTGCGTCGTCGGTGGCAATGACGGTGAAAGCGTAGGAGGCCTTGGTCTCGTGGTCAGGGTCTCCGGTGAGGGCGACTGCGCCGGTGTTGGCGTCGATGGAGAGGCTGGCGTGGTCGTCCACGGCCTTGAGGCTGTAGGTGACGCCGTCGGAGACGTCTGCGGAGTCGTCCGATGTGACGGTGTAGATGACCTGTGAGGCTCCGCTGTTTTCGTCGATGGCGGTGGCGGTGGTTCCTGAGGTGATGGTGGGCGCGGTGTCATCGAGATCGTTTATGGAGAGGGAGACGGCTTGCTCGGTGGCGTTTCCTGCGTCGTCGGTGGCAATGACGGTGAAAGCGTAGGAGGCTTTGGTCTCGTGGTCCGGATCTGCGGTGAGGGTGACGGCGCCGGTGTTGGCGTCGATGGAGAGTGATGCGTGGTCGTCCACTGCCTTAAGGCTGTAGGTGACGCCGTTGGAGACGTCCGCGGAGTCGTTCGATGTGACGGTGTAGATGACTTGCGCGGCGCCGCTATTCTCGTCGATTGCGGTAGCCGTATTGGAAGAGGTGATACTTGGGGCGACTTCGTCGAGGTCGTTGATGGAGAGGGAGACGGCTTGCTCGGTGGCGTTTCCGGCGTCGTCGGTGGCGATGACGGTGAAGCTGTAGGAGGCCTTGGTCTCGTGGTCGGGGTTTCCTGTGAGTGCGACGGCGCCGGTGTTGGCGTCGATGGATAGGCTGGCGTGGTCGTCCACTGCCTTGAGGCTGTAGGTGACGCCGTCGGAGACGTCTGCGGAGTCGTCCGAGGTGACGGTGTAGATGACTTGCACCGCGCCGCTGTTTTCGTCGATGGCGGTGGCGGTGGTTCCTGAGGTGATGGTGGGCGCGGTGTCGTCAAGATCGTTGATGGAGAGGGAGACGGCCTGCTCGGTGGCGTTTCCTGCGGCGTCGGTGGCGACGACGGTGAAGGAGTAGGACGACTTGGTTTCGTGGTCAGGGTCTCCGGTGAGGGTGACGGCGCCGGTGTTGGCGTCGATGGATAGGCTGGCGTGGTCGTCCACTGCCTTTAGGCTGTAGGTGACGCCATTGGAGACGTCGGCGGAATCGTCCGAGGTGACGGTGTAGATCACTTGCGAGGCGCCGCTGTTCTCGTCGATGGCGGTAGCCGTATTGGAAGAGGTGATACTTGGGGCGACTTCGTCGAGGTCGTTGATGGAGAGGGAGACGACCTGCTCGGTGGCGTTTCCTGCGTCGTCGGTGGCGATGACAGTGAAGGCGTAGGACGACTTGGTCTCGTGGTCGGGATCTCCGGTGAGGGCGACTGCGCCGGTGTTTGCGTCGATGGAGAGTGATGCGTGGTCGTCCACTGCCTTCAGGCTGTAGGTGACGCCATTGGAGACGTCAGCGGAATCGTCCGATGTGACGGTGTAGATGACTTGCGCCGCGCCGCTGTTCTCGTTGATTGCGGTAGCCGTATTGGAAGAGGTGATACTTGGGGCGACTTCGTCGAGGTCGTTGATGGAGAGCGTTACGGCTTGCTCGGTGGCGTTGCCTGCGGCGTCGGTGGCGATGACGGTGAAAGCGTAGGAGGCCTTGGTCTCGTGGTCAGGGTCTGCGGTGAGGGTGACGGCGCCGGTGTTTGCGTCGATGGAGAGGGCGGCGTGGTCGTCCACTGCCTTCAGGCTGTAGGTGACGCCATCGGACACGTCGGCGGAATCGTCGGAAGTGACGGTGTAGATGACTTGCGCGGCGCCGCTGTTCTCGTCGATGGCGATGGCGGTGGTTCCTGAGGTGATGGTGGGAGCGGTGTCGTCTTGGTCGTTGATGGCCAGGGAGACGACCTGCTCGGTGGCGTTTCCTGCGTCGTCGGTGGCGATGACAGTGAAGGCGTAGGACGTCTTGGTTTCGTGGTCGGGGTTTCCTGTGAGTGCGCCGGCGCCGGTGTTGGCGTCGATGGAGAGTGATGCGTGGTCGTCCACTGCCTTTAGGCTGTAGGTGACGCCGTCGGAGACGTCTACGGAGTCGTCCGATGTGACGGTGTAGATGACTTGGGATGCGCCGCTGTTCTCGTCGATGGCGGTGGCTGTATCGGAAGAAGTGATACTCGGGGCGACTTCGTCGAGATC